>KV796920.1 GCA_001809325.1 Neisseria sp. HMSC077D05
TTACTTGCCTTGTCAGCTTTATCAGCAACTGCGTCAATTTTAGAAGCGGCATCTACGGCTTTATCGGCGGCATCTTTGGCTTCTTTTACTTTGCTGTCAACGTTGGCAGAAAGCGCGGTTACTTTGTCTTCGGCGGCTTTAGCAGCGGCTTTGGCTTCTGTTACTTTGCTGTCAACATTGGCAGAAAGTTCGGTTACTTTATCTTCAGCGGCTTTAGCTGAAGTTTTGGCAGCAGCTGTCTCTTGTTCCAGAGTATCCACACGTTTATTTACTGCGGTTACGTCTTCGCTTACTTTTTCAATGGATTCGGAAAGCTCGAATGATGCTTTGGAAATTTCACTGTCCACTTCGTCAAATTTGGTAGAAATGTCTTTGCCCATTTCTGCAACTGATTCATTCAGCTTGTTCACACCCGTAGCAACTTCGGCAATACGGGTACCATTGGTGGTAATGGCAGTTTTCAGTTCTTCGATGGTTTCGTCTTGATCATCCGTTTCTTCTTCCAATTTGTCCACGCGGGCATTGACGGCGGTAAGGCCGCCTGCCAAGCCTACACCTTTCAGGCTGTCGGCTTCTATATCTTCATTAGTGGCTTCACGGACGGTTTTGTTGCCATTAGCATCAGTCGTGATGAAATTTGAACCAGACGCAAAACCATTAATGGTTTGTTCTAACTCTAAGGTTTTCAAAAGCAGAGCATCGCTATCTTTTTTGAAAGTCAGCTTACCGGTACCTTTGTCATATGTTGTACCTTCGCCAAAAACAGTAGCAAATGCTGCTTGCCCTTGATCCTCTTTGCTTCCGACAGCTTTTGCGAAGTTTACTTCTTCTGCAGCCGCTGCGCCGCTCACTACGGCTGCCGCAACAGCCAGACTCAATGCTTTTACGTTAAATTTTTTCATGTTTTTTACCTTTTGTGGTGGGTGTAAGGACGTTATTCAAGCTTCTCTTTTCCCCGTAAACTGAAAAAGGGACACCGCATGGTCTTAACGGTGATAGTCACTTGAAGAAAGTTGCACCTACAATTGTAAAAAAATGAAATTTAAATGCAAGTATTTCGCATAACTTTTTTGCATATTGTGAAAATATGTTGCACAAATACATCATCCGCATAAGACGGACAAATACTCAGCAAATAATTTAGATAAATTATTTACCCATTCTTGATGATGGAAACATATCGGCGTATAACCCGTTGTTTGTTACGCTACGCAGTATGTCATTGGGTTCCAAATTGACTGTTTTTAGGGCATGAAAACAAAAAAGACTGCATATAGCAGTCTTTTTTGTCACAAAGCGGCGATTAGCGTTTGAACAGGTTGCCGAATTTGTTGTTGAATTTATCCACGCGACCGGTAGTGTCGACGATTTTTTGAGTACCGGTGTAGAACGGATGGCACAAAGAGCAAACCTCGATGTTGAAGCTGTCTTTTTCCAGAGCGGATTTGGTGACGAATTTATTACCGCAAGAGCAGGTAACATTGATTTCGTGGTAATTAGGATGGATGTCTTGTTTCATGTTGTTTCCTTTCGATTAAGCGGGCATAGGGGATGTACCTATGCTTCAAACAAGCTGGCGATTATTGATAATTTTTGTTTGTTTGTCAAGAAGATATTACCTCTACGCCGGATACGGTTCTGGAAAAATCGTTATTTATCGGCACGATATGCGAATTTGCTGAGAAAACGTTATGGTCAGCAGGTATCCGTCTGAGCAATATTTGTTGTAAATAAGGTTTCTTTTAACGCCTCCAACTATTAAGCTGCAGATTTAAGATGGTGGATTGTCTTGAAGCAGTGACCTTGTACTCGCCAAGCTTCTACCATTCTAGCGAATAATCCACAAATGACATTATACTTTTTGTTATTGTTGTTTAGATTATAAACATACCGAAATTTACCATTTTTCATAAACTTCATCTTACAGGTCGGGTCTCATGCAAACCTGCCCTTAAAATGGAAAGTTGGATGATGAGTTTTAAAACAAAAACCTGTTCTTGGCTGCTACGCGGACTGGGCGGAATGTTGCCCCAGTCTTATATGAAGGTTATAGGACCGCCTTCTAAAAAAATCAGAGCTTTCCTTGCATCGGGAATTTCTTCGCATATCGGCAGAAACGTCAATATTGACAAAGGCGCGTACGTCATGCCGGATACGGTGATCGGCGATAACTCGGGCATCGGCGTTAATTGCGAAATTTGCTACGGCTTGACGATAGGCAATAATGTCATGATGGGGCCGGAATGTTTGTTTTATTCTAATAATCATAAGTTTAATCGCGAGACTTTGAAGTATGAGGGCTACACGGGGGTCAATCCGATTGTGATTGAGGATGATGTTTGGATCGGACGGCGCGCGATTATTATGGGCGGTGTCCGAGTAGGCAAAGGAGCGGTCATCGGCGCGGGGGCGGTGGTAACTAAAGATGTACCGCCGTATTGCGTCGCCGCTGGGAATCCTGCGGTCATCAAGAAGAACCTGTTAGAAGATTAAGTACACACATCACGGTTTTCAACCAGATATAAAAAGGTCGTCTGAAAATGTTTTCAGACGACCTTTTTATATCAAATCAAATTAGCCGCGCCGCCAAGTCGTACCGCCGGCGTTGTCTTCCAGAATGATTTTGTGTTCGTTCAGAAGGTCGCGGATGCGGTCGGACTCCGCCCAGTTTTTATCCGCGCGCGCCTGTTTGCGTCGGGCGATTAAGTCTTCGATTTCTTCGTTGGAGAGGCCGTCTGAAACCGCGCCGCCCTGCAGGAACTCGGTCGGGTCGCGTTGCAGCAGGCCGATGATACCGCCCAAGGCTTTCAGGCAGCCGGCGAGGTGCGCATCGTTGGTTTTGTTCACTTCGCCTGCCAGTTCGAACAGCACGGCAACGGCTTCGACCGTACCGAAATCGTCGTTCATGGCGGCGTAGAAGCGGCGGGTGTAGTCGTTGGCGTTTTCGGACAATTCGAACGCGGCGGCAGGGGTGTTTTTCAAGGCGGTGTACAGGCGGGTCAGCGCGCCTTTTGCGTCGTCCAGATGGGCGTCGGAATAGTTCAGCGGGCTGCGGTAGTGGGCACGCAGGATGAAGAAACGCACGACTTCGGGATCGTATTGTTTCAACACTTCGCGGATGGTGAAGAAGTTGCCCAGCGATTTGGACATTTTTTCGCCGTCCACACGGATAAAGCCGTTGTGCAGCCAGTATTTGACGTGGCTGGCAATGCTTTGCCCGTGGTGGGTTTGCGCGTGGTCGTGGCCGCAGGTATGGCCGCTGGCGCCGACGCTTTGGGCAATTTCGTTTTCATGGTGCGGGAACTGTAAATCCGCGCCACCACCGTGGATGTCGAAGGTATCGCCGAACAGGTTTTCACTCATGGCAGAGCATTCGATGTGCCAGCCCGGACGACCGTTTCCCCACGGGCTTTCCCATGCCGGCTCGCCTGCTTTGGCGGCTTTCCACAATACAAAATCAAGCGGATCGCGTTTGAAACCGTCCACTTCCACGCGTTCGCCCGCGCGCAGGTCATCCAACGATTTACCCGACAATTGTCCGTAAGAAGCGAACTCACGCACGGCGTAATAAACGTCGCCGTTGGCGGCAGGATAAGCCTTGCCGTTTTGAATCAGGGTCTCAATTATGGCAATCATTTGCGGGATGTTTTCCGTCGCCTTCGGCTCGATGTCGGGACGCAATACGCCCAAAGCATCGGCATCTTCGTGCATGGCTTGGATGAAACGCGCAGTCAGTTCGCCGATGGTCTCGCCGTTTTCAGCTGCGCGGGCGATGATTTTGTCGTCGATGTCGGTGATATTGCGCACATAAGTGAGCGGATAACCGCACTCGCGCAGCCAGCGGGCAATCATGTCGAACACAACCATCACGCGGGCATGACCCAAGTGGCAATAGTCGTAAACGGTCATACCGCAAACGTACATACGCACGTTTTTGGGGTCGATGGGGGCGAAGGGTTCTTTTTGGCGGGTAAGGGTGTTGTAGATGGTGGTCATGGGTTTTCACTAAAAGGTGTCGTTAGTATATGAGGTCGTCTGAAAACCGCTTAGACGACGTCTACCAATGGAATCAAGTTTATTTAGATTCTAAAACAAGTTTGTGGATATTCAGTAACTTTTAGTTCTAATAATGATTAAAAAACGATGATTACTGTCTACCAAGATTATGGTGGGAAGCCATTACTGTGTTTGTTCTATTTCATATTTTTCAGACGACCTCTTTAATAAATAAAGGTCGTCTGAAATTTTTTATTCCGGCTTAAACACGCCTGTATCGGTTTTAGGCTGTTGCTCGGCAATCTCGGTATTTGCTGCTGCCTGCTCCACTTCTGCTTTCTCGGCTTCGATGCGTTTTTTTTCAGTCAGGTATTGGTTGATTTGGTGTACCAACTCCTGCGTACCTTGGTGTGTCAGTGCGCTGATTTGGAAGAGGCGCGGGGTTTCCATGTCGAATTGGAAGCGGTCGTCTGGTTTGGGGTAATCCCAGCCGATGGCTTCTAGGAAGGCGGCGGTGCGCGTTTGGGCTTCTTCTTCGTCGAGCATGTCGAGTTTGTTCAGCACCAGCCAGCGCGGTTTGCCGTAGAGTTCTTCGTCGTATTTGCGCAATTCGTTGATGATGGCGAGTGCTTCTTCGGCGGGGTTGACGGTTTCGTCGAAGGGCGCTAAATCGACGACGTGCAGCAGCAGGCCGGTGCGCGATAAGTGTTTGAGGAAACGGTGGCCGAGGCCTGCGCCTTCAGCCGCGCCTTCAATCAGGCCGGGGATGTCTGCCATGACGAAGCTGTGGTTTTCGTCGATGCGCACGACGCCTAAGTTCGGATGCAGGGTGGTGAAGGGGTAGTTGGCGATTTTGGGACGTGCGGCAGATACGGCGGTAATCAGGGTGGATTTACCGGCATTGGGCATGCCTAACAAGCCGACATCGGCGAGGACTTTGAGTTCGAGTTGTAGAGAACGGGTTTCTCCTTCTTCTCCGGGCGTGGATTGTTTGGGCGCGCGGTTGACGGACGATTTGAAGTGGATATTGCCCAAGCCGCCTTTGCCGCCTTTGGCGAGGCAGACGCGCTGGCCGTGGTAAGTGAGGTCGGCAACGATTTCATCTGTATCGAGGTCGCGGATGAGGGTGCCGACGGGCATTTTGAGGACAATGTCGTCCGCACCTGCGCCGTAACGGTCGGAGCCGTGGCCTTTTTCTCCGTTTTTGGCTTGGTAGCGTTTGACGAAGCGGTATTCGACGAGTGTATTGGTGTTTTCGTCGGCTTCTGCCCAGACGCTGCCGCCTTTGCCGCCGTCGCCGCCGTCAGGACCGCCGCGCGGTACGAATTTTTCGCGGCGGAAACTGGTTGCGCCATTACCGCCTTTGCCTGCGGCGACTTCGATTTTTGCTTCGTCGATGAATTTCATGGTGTTCTCTTGTATTTTGGGTTTCAGACGACCTTTTGTGTCGGAGGTCGTCTGAAAAAATGGGAATGGGGGATATTATAAGGGATATGGGGGATGTGCGCCCGTTTCTCTGTCCCTCTTGGTTTTTTGCCGGTTTTTTTGTGGCGTTTTTTATATGAAATTCCCGTCTAGCTAAAATTTCAGGTGTTAATTTTTCATCATCTTGCATAAATCCCCCTAAAATTTATATTTATTAAATTTTTCTCTCACTAACTTAGAAAGTTCTTCGTAGTCAATTTCTTCTGGTTTAAGAGCGTATAGCTTGTTACGCAAGCCTGCTAATAACTCGCTATCTTCGTTTCTACCACCTGTTTGAGCCACGATTAAGCCGAGTGTTTGAGAAATACCATTTATTAAACTGTCTTTTTCCATAAGTGTTGCCATAATTCTCCCCCTTGTTTTATCTGCTCATACCCCTGCTTTGTCTTTTGCGTTGAGATATTACCGTTTCAAGCTGTTTATTAAACTCTGTAATGTCGTTAATTGCTCGCTGATTTCGTTGTACTGTTGAATGATCAAGGCGTTTTCGGCTCGCAAGCTCTCTAATTCTTTCGATAATTTCACTCGCTCTGTTTCTTGCTGTTCTAGCAAGGTTTTCAAGGTTTTCTCGTAAAGTAGTTCTAGTTCGGTCGCCATTTATTTTTTCCCCTGTTTCTTGGTTTCGTGGATTTCGATTACTTTCAGGTTCTCGCCCCACGTTGAGTTGATAAAATCCTTGTCCACTGCTACACAAGGCTTTATCCCTTTCTCCGTTTTGCAAGTTGATAGCTTGATCCCCCCACTCTGCTCTTTGGCTATCTCGGCTGAATTTTGCCATTCGGTCATCTCTTGATAGGCGTTCTTCGCCTGCCACGTCAAAACGCCTGCGGTTATGGCTATCAAGGCTAATATCGTCAAGGCGATTAGGGTCGGCAAGCGATACATTCTCACGGTATTTTTTATCAATTTCGCCTGCTCGATTTGGATATTTTCGAGGTAAATTGTATTGATATTTTCTTTATTCAGTTGTTTCGTGGAATTGAATTGTTGTCATAAAAGCGCAAACCTGTTGCATCTTACAAATAGTAGCAATGCTTGGACGGATTTTCAGACGACCTTGGATTCGGATTTGAAGTGCAACTTTCCATAACAGAAAAAGGCCAGTATGCGGCAAGTGTTGCACTTCAAATCCGAATCCGCCGACCTCTTCAAACTATTCGTAGTTTGATACTTTTGATCAAGATTCTCAGTTTAAAAATACTGAAAGCCCGTACCTGCAGACGGTAAATTTGCACTAAATCCCTATTTTTCAAAGGTCGTCTGAAACCATCCTTTCTTCATATGAAACCGTCTTTTTCGCATCAAACCATATATCAAACTGTAAAAATACAATAAAATCCCATATTAGACTGAAAATCACGGAGTAAACATGAAACTGAAAACCCTTACCCTCGCTGCTGCTCTGCTGGCCCTGACCGCCTGCGACAACAAAGTCCAAACCAGCGTTCCTGCCGACAGTGCGCCTGCGGCTTCAGCAGCCTCCGCTGCGCCTGTCGCTTTGGTTGAAGGGCTTAACTACACCACTCTCAGCACGCCTATTCCCCAACAGCAGGCAGGCAAAGTCGAAGTCCTCGAATTTTTCGGCTACTTCTGTCCGCACTGCGCCCACCTCGAGCCCGTTTTGAGCAAACACGTCAAAACCTTCAAAGACGACACCTACCTTCGTACTGAACACGTTGTTTGGGGCGATGAGATGAAGCCGTTGGCGCGCCTTGCTGCCGCCGTCGATATGGCGGTCGCAGACACCAAAGACATTGCAAACAGCCATATCTTTGATGCTATGGTTAATCAGAAAGTCAAACTGCAAGACCCTGAAACCCTCAAAAAATGGTTGAACGAGCAAACCGCTTTTGACGGCAAAAAAGTCCTCGCCGCCTACGAATCCCCTGAAAGCCAAACCCGCGCAGACAAAATGGCGGAGCTGACCAATACCTACAAAATTGACAGCACGCCCACCGTCATTGTCGGTGGCAAATACAAAGTCGAATTTGCCGACTGGGAATCAGGTATGAAAACCATAGACCTGCTTGCAGACAGAGTACGCGAAGAACAAAAAACTGCCAAATAATCCCAAAAAGCAAACAGCCGTCCGAAACCGCGATTTCAGGACGGCTGTTTTCACGCCAGTTTTGCATTAGAAGGGGAATATCCATCTAAAGAATGTGAAGTATTACTGAAAAAATATGTTTCTGGAGAAATTAAAACTCTAGACGAATTAAGAATAAGATTATTTGAAAAGTAGATAACTTGAAAAATCAGGGGATAGGGCATACAATGGGAAAGGTCGGGAACAGGTTGCTACCCTATTCCCTTCCTAGCCGTTAGGCTAATTTATTTAAAACGATGATAAGTACATCAAGCATAGCTAGTACTTTTGTACTTACCGCCCACGCTAACAGTGTTAGCAAGATGATCAGAGTAATAATTTCTGATGTTTTCACATAAATCACCCCCTTAGCACTATAAGGCTAAGCGACTAGGCTCACACTATGAACGGTAGTGCGAGCCGCCGCCATAGTGCGAAAGTGATTTTAACACATAACCACCTAACAAGGCGGTTTTGTTTTATTCGGGGCTAAATTGCTAGACTTTTGCGCTTAAATTCGCCAAAATCTGTTTTTTTGTTCTACAAACAAATTATCCGAATTTCCGCGCAATGTACGTTTCAGGCTGCCTGAAAAGAAATTTATTTAGTAAAATCAAAGGATAATTTATGTTAAATAAGTTAAAAATCGGCACATTATTATTGCTGACATTAACGGCTTGTTCGCCCAATTCTGTTCATTCGGTAACGTCTAATCCGCAGCCTGCTAGTGCGCCTGTGCAACAATCAGCCACACAAGCCACCTTTCAACAGACTTTGGCGAATTTGGAACAGCAGTATCAAGCCCGAATTGGCGTTTATGTATGGGATACAGAAACGGGACATTCTTTGTCTTATCGTGCAGATGAACGCTTTGCTTATGCGTCCACTTTCAAGGCGTTGTTGGCTGGGGCGGTGTTGCAATCGCTGCCTGAAAAAGATTTAAATCGTACCATTTCATATAGCCAAAAAGATTTGGTTAGTTATTCTCCCGAAACCCAAAAATACGTTGGCAAAGGCATGACGATTGCCCAATTATGTGAAGCAGCCGTGCGGTTTAGCGACAACAGCGCGACCAATTTGCTGCTCAAAGAATTGGGTGGCGTGGAACAATATCAACGTATTTTGCGACAATTAGGCGATAACGTAACCCATACCAATCGGCTAGAACCCGATTTAAATCAAGCCAAACCCAACGATATTCGTGATACGAGTACACCCAAACAAATGGCGATGAATTTAAATGCGTATTTATTGGGCAACACATTAACCGAATCGCAAAAAACGATTTTGTGGAATTGGTTGGACAATAACGCAACAGGCAATCCATTGATTCGCGCTGCTACGCCAACATCGTGGAAAGTGTACGATAAAAGCGGGGCGGGTAAATATGGTGTACGCAATGATATTGCGGTGGTTCGCATACCAAATCGCAAACCGATTGTGATGGCAATCATGAGTACGCAATTTACCGAAGAAGCCAAATTCAACAATAAATTAGTAGAAGATGCAGCAAAGCAAGTATTTCATACTTTACAGCTCAACTAACAAATTCATTTTGTTAGAAAAAGTGAAAATTTAGCTAAATTGTTCCCTGCGTGCTGTAACTGCTGTATCAAGTTTTGCTCGTGCCGTTTGATAGCGTTCTGCACTATCTCGCTTGTACTCTCTAGCTCTTTCTGTGATGTCTGCTGAAAGGTCTGTGCTAAATCTAAAATCTTGCTCATAGAAAGCCCCTTTTAATCCTTGAATTGTCAAACCAAGTGCAACGAT
>KV796921.1 GCA_001809325.1 Neisseria sp. HMSC077D05
CTGTAGGATACGTAACATCTTTAACTCTTTTACCTTTTTCATCTTTACATTCAATCCACTCTGCATCCGTAGCATTTAGTAAGTCTAAAATACGATCCTGAGCGAAATCTGAAAGAATATTTTCACTTTTTGTTACTTTATTAATTGGAATTAATAGCTTAGCATCAGGCTTCTGTTGTCTATTTTCTAAAACTGTATCAGTACGTTTCTCCTGCGCCCGGTTCTTTTGCCCATCATGTTCGGACTGAGTGCAAGCAATACAAAATAAAAAACAACAAGATAATGTGATTTGTTTAATTCTCATAATTTACCCCTTTGGAATATTATCGACCCGTTACAGACCAATGAGGATCATCCCCTCCTGGTTTCCTTGCTTTGGTATCAAAATGAAAAACTTTGTAGGTTTTACCTACTTCGATCATGTCTCTTTTTGATTTAATTACTACTGGTTGACCTGAAGCATTTTTAACCGTTTTACCGATTCCAAACCAAGGAGACAGGGTCATATCTATTGCCAGTCCTTTATTATGATTGGAACTAAAGGGTTCAGCGACCGTGTCACCTATGCCGTAAGCTGCTTTCATTTTTTGTGCATTGGCACGGGCCAGTCGAATATTGCCACCACATGTCCAATCAATATTAACATCTTCAGCATTGGCTGCCTGTTTATAATCCTTAAAACGAGGAATCCTCATTGGGTTGGATTCGCCCGAAACAATTCGAGCAGTATAATACATAAGATAAGACCGCTGTGGCGGACGTATGACCGAATTGATCCTGACTGAAATTCCAGCCTCTTTCAATGCCGCCAAGAATAACTTAACGTTAGATTTAAAGGGCTCCCTTAAATCTTCAAATCTCGCATTATCTGGGAATTTTTTAACCCATTCTACCCCACTTGGTAATTGACCTTCTCTTTGCTTTTTATCAGCTTCAGATTTTTTCTCATTCCCTACCACAGTTAACGGTTTCCCGTTCTTCTCAGTATGAGTATTCATCTGCTTGATCGGTTCAGATTGCCTGGGCTTTTCTGGCTGCTTGGATGCCTGTTTGTCTGTCTGTTTGGATGGCTGCTTATGCGGTTTGTTTTGTGCAGTATTATTTTTTGGCTTCAATACTTGTCCTACAACACTCGAAGCAGCCTGTGTTACCATTTCTGCCACAGCTGTTATTGAATTTGTTCCTAAAGCACCCTGTGCATTTTGTATTGCTTTCTGATTAACAGTAATCTGCCTAATCGAGACAGATTGCAAACATCGTAAGTGTAAAAGCGGTTTACCTTTATTTCCAAACCCATATACGAAACCGACTAAGGCCTTTACTTTTAAACGGCCTTCATGATCAGTTTTTTTGCTTTTTTCTCTTTGCCTATAAAATATACTGAATTCTGTATTGGAAACAGCTTTCCCTTTGGTATCTACAACTGTAATTGTAAACGTGTGTACAGGAAGTGAAACCTTCACTACTGTATCACGTAGACTTTCTGTAACCGTAAATGACTTGATCGGCTGGAGGTTGCCTTCACCTGCCATACAAATCTGAATAGTTTGTCCTATTTCCGCAATAATATTTTCTTTAATTCCTTGTGTATTTGTAATGTGTTGTTTGGGCTTCCCTTTGTACACCAAAGTGAATTTCACATTACTTATTGGTTTTTTGGTATCTCCTTCTAAAAGGCTGAGATGGAAGTTGACATCTTTAGACGCATTATTTTCCGCATCTGAAGAAGGCTGTTGTGGCTGTTGTTCCATTTCATCTTGTTTTTTAGGCTCAGGAGTGCCTTTTGCTGCCAATGGTGCAGAAACTTTCATATCTGAAGCTATGATCTTATATGGCTGTACCTGATCCGCTTTTTGAGAAATTGTCTCACTTTTGCGACCATCAATTTCTAAAATAATTTCAGCGTCAGGATGTCTGACTATAACGGGCAGCTCCCCATCTTTATCAGTTTTATGGGTAACTTCAAATTTACTATTTAAATGCTTTCCATTATAGGAAGAAAAAATTTTAACCGTCTTATCTTTTAGAACGAGACCATCAGCATCTTGCAGTTTTACCCGGATTTTACGTTTACAACAGGTTTCCAGGTCGTAACCAGCAAATAAATCGAGATATTCGCTGATATGTGTTTTGTTACCATCAAACTCGCTGTGTCGTTTTCCTGTTTTTTTATTAATTTTGTAATTTCCAGGCATATCTAAAAAAGATGCTAAACCACCAGAACCAACTAGATGGCAGCCGGCAATACAGCCTGATTCGGTAATTTCTATCCCCTTAACAATTTTTCCATAATACTCATTAAACCCCCATACCCGTAATCTTTTACACCATAAATCGATAGTTAAATTGATTGCCGCTATTTGAATTTCACGAGATGACCTAAATGCTTCTTCTGATACTGCTCCATTTTTTCCTGTCCAGCTCCCCTCTTCTGTATTATAACCTATATCAATTAGAGCCTCTTTTCCATACTGGAACAAACCAATATATCCTCGTTTATTAATTTTATGAAGAGCTTCTCTGTTTACTAAATCATCCTTATTTAAATCAGCAGGACTTTCACGCCTAGCTAATGCATAGATAAAACCTTTTCTATTAGAAGGATAAGATATGTCATATACAGCCTTATTTTTTCTCATAATTAATTTCCTAAATAAGCATTCTTAATAATAAATTTAATATTTCCTAAAATAGTATTTTTAAGTATATTAATTTCCGAATTGGTTGTAATCTTCCAATAAATTATCCTCGACGACTTCTTCCGTCTCAGATATTTCTTCGCAATCATGATCTTCTTCATCATCACAGGCACAACAGTGATCTTCATGTTCTGTCTCATTATCTGGGATTAGAGCCCATTTTTGCTCTTTGGTCAGCTTACCTATCACAGAAATTTCGATTTCATCTTTCGAATCCCCATAAAATCTTGATGTTCTACCTTTTTCATCAAGCACTTCAATCCGCTCGGAATTTTGACTTCTATTAATGACTTGATAACTAATGCCCGCAGTTAAAAAATCTGGCGTAAATATGCTACTAAAATCAAAACGTCTACTAAACAAACCAGTCTGGGGAAGCAATGGCATTCGTGTATTTATACCATTCGGCCCCGTCACCTCCAGCGGCGCCTTCACCCTAACCAGCTTCGGACTCC
>KV796922.1 GCA_001809325.1 Neisseria sp. HMSC077D05
AGCAGCGTTTCCTACACCGCCCCAACCAACGTCGAAAACCTGACTTTAACAGGCTACGGCAACAATTACGGTTTCGGTAACAACTCTGACAATACCCTGATAGGCAACAGTGGCAACAACCACTTAAGCGGTGGTCGTGGAAACGACACGCTACACGGCATGGACGGTAACGACCTGCTGATGGGCGGCGATGATCGTGACTATCTTTACGGAGATAACGGAGATGACGTGCTACAAGGAGGCGAAGGAAACGACCTGCTCGATGGTGGATACGGCAACGATACTTTAGACGGTGGCAGCGGTGCAGACAGCATGAGCGGCGGATATGGAAATGATATCTATCATGTAGACAATATAAATGATACTGTCACCGAGCGGTGGTTCGAGGGTACTGATACCATTTACAGCAGCGTTTCCTACACCGCCCCAACCAACGTCGAAAACCTGACTTTGACAGGCAGCAACAACATCTTCGGCATTGGCAATTATGGCGACAATACCCTGATAGGAAACAGCGGGCATAATCGCTTGAGTGGCGAAGAAGGCAATGATACCTTGTATGGCATGAGTGGTGACGACACACTGTCAGGCGGCAATGGATATGACTATCTCAACGGTGGAGACGGTGATGACTATCTTGCAGGCGGTTTAGGCAGCGACACCATCGTCACAGGTGCAGGCAAAGACACCGTCGCCTTTACTGCAGCAGATATCCGTGAAGGCAGTATCGATCGTTTAACCGACTTTAACTCTGATATGGACAAACTCGACCTATCTGCTATGCGTTCTCTGCTGAGTGGCAACAGCGCAAATTTGAGCTGGTCAGAGATGTTTGTTAGAAACCCTGCTTATTACGATGCCGACCGTTCTTATCTCGTGTTCGATTCGGCGCAACAAACGCTTGCCTACCGCGCAGCAGGTGCAAGCAGTAATACCGTATTTGCCAAATTCGATAGCGACCAAGCAGTATGGTTGAACGCTTCCAATATCATCGGCTAAAGATTCGCTTAAAAACATCGTCTGAAAATCTAACTGTAGGGTAAAAGTACATTACACTATAAAAAACTGCACCTTAGTAAACCTACTAAGGTGCAGTTTAATCTATTCTAAAGCCTAAAACATCATTTCAGACGACCTTTTTAGCAGGGAATAAACTGTTTTCTCTACTTTTTATTTGAAACAGGTTCGCAACCAGTATTACCGTTTTTAGTTGTTAACTTGGCTTTGGCCGATTCTGCATCGGTACATTTATAGGCATTACCCAAACTATCCATCCAAACGGAAAGTTTATAATTCGTCCCACTTTTCGGGGTAGCAAAAAGATAATAGGCTCTGCTGTGTTTAGAGTCCTTATCTTTCATTGCGCCACTAAAATCATATTTAGCCGCAACCTCAGATGTAGCCTGATATTTCTTAAAAAACCCAGTGTCCCCCTCAATTTCATCTTTCATTTTAAGGGCAGGGTTTTTGACCAGTTCGGTTTTCAAGGAATTATTGATGATAACCAATTCAGCATGCGCCTGAGATTGATAGCCGCGTTCAATATAATGGATATAGGAAGGGTAAGCGATAGTGCTGAGGATGCCGATAATAGCAATAACAATCAGCATCTCGACCAGCGTAAACCCTTGAAATTTAGTGATAGACGTATTCATGATTTTATCTATTTATTCATTAGCCACATAGGATTGCAGCATGACTACCGTATTTTCGTTTTTTCCCCATGCTTTAGCAGTGACACGATAAATGGTACGGTTGTCGGTAGAATTGGTGCTTAGGTATTCGATGATATAGCGGGGAGGCTTTTTGGCCCCACTATTTTTATCAATCGGGTATTCTCTACCATTAACATTGATACATTCTGTTTCTTTCTTAGAATGTGAATCAACACAGTCTTTATGCTTTCTTTTCCAAGCTTCTTCAACTTTGCTCAGATCTGCCTCGCCTTTAACATCAATAATACCAGTTGGAGTAGTGTATTCTTTAACACTAAGCTGTTTAGCTCTGCAAAGCCCCTTGGAACATTGATCATTAAAAATCTGCGTGCCTTCTTCAATAGAATAGATATAGTCCTCACCTTCGCGTAATGCCGCCTCAGCAAGTGTAGTAGCAAATTTATGGTCGGCATCATTGGTACTGATTCGCTGCTCAGTATTGTAGGACTGGGTTGCCGTAACGACGAGCAGGGCAATGACGATCATGATCATCAGGACGATAAATAATGCAAAGCCTTTTTGTACAGAAGCTTTAGCGGGAAGATGGTTTAGAGTAATCGGTCTGCGCATTTGTTTCCTCCGCGTACAGTTGCATTGATTTGATAGAGTTGAACTTTGTTTTCATCATTGCTTCCGCCAGCATTAATACTGCCGCTGTTCAACAGGAGTTCGATAGAGGCTGGAGTTTCATCACCGGACAGTGTCGTAGTATATTTAAATGTTTCATCTTTTGTCTTATCCTCCTGCTTCTGAGCATTTCCGGCAGGAGTTGGAGTAGGTGCAGACGCAGATGCCGTTTCACTTTCTTCAAATGTTTCAGGGCAGCCTTCGGTATAAAAGTAATGAATACTCATACTTTCAACTCCCTTAATCAGCAACTGCGGATTGCTCCACTCACCTTTGTCTGTTAGTTGGAAACGGTAAAGACCTTTTTGCCCTCCGGCAGTACCAACAGCATAGGCATTCACCTCATGTTTCATTATGGAAATATTGCCCGCTTGTGAACCATCTGTCTTCAAATCTGCTTTAATATCAGTAATTAGCTTTCCTGGTTTGGTAATATTTGTGCAGCTACTGGCCACTACTGTTGCCGCATTTGGTGATGCGGTATCTATGCCGTATTGGAAAATCAGCGCCTTACCGCTCTGGGTAAAGTCCTTTACACCTAAAGAATCTGTTTCTCTGACGGCAGGAAGCATTTTTCCACTACCTTTAAGTTTGAGAAAATCTTTGGAGCCAGAGTCAGCGATAACGGCTTGGGCATCATAGGCCGACATATTGAAACAGCCGAAATTTCCTGCCATACGGGCATCACGTACGATTTGATTTGACGCATTGCGCAAATCCTGCTGAACATTTAAGCGCGCTGTGGCAACAGTATTCAAACTGCGTGCAGTGAAATAGCTGGAGCTGACGGCTAGTAGGACTATCATGCTCAATGCGCTTGCCACAAGGAATTCAATCAGACTGAAGCCTTGCATACCTGTTTTGACCGGAATGTGTGAGCGGTTTTTATTATTCATTATTTTTCCCTTACGCGTACTTGGTAGGTGTAAATGATGGAATCTTCATATGTTTTGACATCGCTTGCGGCTTTACCGCCTTCCAAATCTTTAAGCCATAATACTTTGATAACGGTATCGGCACCTGCTTTTTTATCGCAATTTTCGTGAAAAGCACCGTCATAAGTAGGCTCCTTATTCAAACTATCTTGGCATACTGAATAGTAGAACGCGGAGTCAGGAAGAGCTGCTTTCAGTTCATCATGAAATTTACCAAGCTGTGCTTTAGCCAACTCTTCTTTTTTCATACTCTCTTTCAGCGGTCCTTTTTTCAATGGTTCAGTAGAGGAATCACCGTATGTGGTGTAATAATCCTTATAATTCTTACACCACCCTCTATCGCGCCCACTCTTGGTAGCTCCCGTTTGATGAGTATCGCATTTTTCAAGTCTAGGATTAATCAGCATCCCTTCAACCAAATTTTGAGTAAGTTGCGATACGATAGTCTGTCCTTCCGCTTCGCGAACGCTGGAAACGGTACGCAACTGGATGGCAAGCAGGGCGAGAACGCCGATTGCAAGGACAAACATGGCAACCAAGACTTCAATTAAAGTCATACCCGACTGATATGGCTTAGAGAAACTTGCCAATTTCATTTTGGCGAATCTCGACTCACTCGTTTTCAGACGACCTTTTGTACGTAATGTCATGGGTTTCATAGAGCTATATTTTATTGTTAGGGTTGTTTGTTGGATTTTGCTTTAGATTCTGCATATTTACAGAGATCGCGTGAATCTGACTTGGCGCAGATTTCCACTCGTCCGCTACTGTCTACCAACACAATGCTGGCACGAGACTTTTTGGTACTTTCTGTAGTTGCGGCGGAATCGGTCATGCTGATTTTGATATAGCCATCCGAGTAGGTAAAATCTGTTTTTTTACTGGGTTTATTGACAGAATAGCCAAAAGTACCGTTCGGCTGGAATGCCCAAAAAACAGGCTGTGAATCAGAGTCTTTGCCACCGAATTTGACATGATCAAATTGGTAGGTCACTTTATTCGCATCCTTAGCGTTCAAGACGATAGTGCGCAGGAAAATATCCGCCCTATCATCATTGTAGTTAACATCACCACTCTTATCAGCATAGGCCAAGATGCCACTTTGATTGTATTTGGTATCACATTTATTGTCTGGAACCCCGTTTTTTCTGATTTGCACGGGACAGACATAGACAGGGAGATTGAGGCGGACTGCTTCGGCTCGTGCGAAACGCAAGAGATTTGCCACCTGCTCTGCCTGACTGGCAGCGCGGCGGGAGGCAATCCATTCGCTCATATTGGGAAGGGCGATGGTGGCCATGATAGCGGTAATAGCGATCACGACCAACAATTCGATTAAGGTAAAACCTTTTTGTTGTGCGTACATGAGTAGTAAAAACGTCTAGAGTTAAGTAATGTGTTTTATCATCCGGCTTAGAATGTTTTTATCGCCGGTAATTATGCGGTTTGGCTCATTCTAAACGATATTGGGATGAATTGCCTAATAAAATATGAAATTTGCTTGGTTTTTAGGCTGATTTGTCTCAATCTTCCATCAATGCGGATTCGGGAATGTAGGCTGCATTGTCGAATTTGGTAAATTGTCCCATCCAAGTGAGGAATACTTTCCCGACGGGACCGTTACGGTGTTTACCGATAATACATTCCGCAAGGCCTTTCATAGGCGATTCTTGGTTATAGTATTCGTCGCGGTACATAAACATAATCAGGTCGGCATCCTGCTCGATGGCACCAGACTCCCGCAAGTCGGACATCATTGGGCGCTTGTCGGTGCGTTGTTCGACGGTACGGCTCAACTGCGACAAAGCAATAACAGGAACTTGTAACTCCTTCGCCAAGGCTTTGAGGGAGCGCGAAATTTCGCCGAGTTCTGAGGCGCGGTTGTCCGAGCGGCCTGAACCTGCCATTAATTGCAGGTAGTCGATAACGATTAAGCCCAATTTTCCGTTGAACTGGCGTGCAAGACGACGGGCGCGGGCGCGCAATTCAAGCGCGGTCAAGCCCGGCGTTTCGTCAATATACATAGGCGCATCGGAAAGCTTGACCACAGCTTCATTCAGACGACCCCAATGTTCATCTTCCAACCTGCCTGTTTTCAAGACGCTCTGATCAAGCCTGCCCACGGAACCCAGCATACGCATCACCAATTGCGCGCCGCCCATCTCCATAGAGAATACGGCGACAGGCAACTTGCCCTCTACGGCAACGTGTTCCGCAATATTGATCGAAAAGGCAGTTTTACCCATAGACGGACGACCTGCCACAATAATCAAATCGCCCGGCTGGAGACCTGAGGTTTTTTTATCCAAGTCGATAAACCCTGTCGACACGCCGGTCACTTCATCGGGATTATCGCGGGAATAAAGCATGTCGATGCGCTCGACCACTTCTTTCAAAAGCGCAGGCATTTCGAGAAAGCCCTGTTTGGACTTGGCGGTACTTTCCGCAATTTGGAACACCTTGTTTTCCGCTTCATCCAAAAGCTGTCCCGCATCCCTGCCTTGCGGATTGTAGGCGCTACGGGCGATTTCGGTACCGACTTCAGCAAGCTGGCGCATAATAGAACGCTCGCGCACGATTTCGGCATAACGGCGAATATTTGCAGCGGACGGCGTGTTTTGTGCCAAGGTAATCAGATAATTGAACCCGCCTGCCGCCTCCAATTCTTCGTTACGCTCCAAACTTTCCTGAACGGTAATCACATCGGCAGGACGGCTTTCGTTAATCAGATTGGCGATGGCGCGGAAAATCAGGCGGTGTTCGTGTCGGTAGAAGTCTTCACCGGTAACCACATCGGCGATTCTGTCCCAAGCCGAATTCTCGAGCAAAAGACCGCCCAAAGCGGATTGCTCCGCCTCCATAGAATGCGGCGGCAGCGACAACGCGCTGACTTCGCGGTCTTCAGACGACGTATCGGGATAATCGTTCATGGCAGTTGCTCTTAGGCTAAAATGGGAATCTGCTATTATAGCGTAGTGGAAATCGGGTTGGCATTACCTTTGTTCTGACTTGCCTACCATCAAGAAATAGATAGGTCGTCTGAAAATTTTCAGACGACCTTTTTGTTATAATTTCCCTTTTCCCCGAACCGAAAACAGGCGGCAATATGGAAGTCATCCAATACCCAAATTCCCCCTTCAAACTCCACCAACCCTTCCCGCCCGCAGGCGACCAGCCTACCGCCATTGCCGGCCTGCTCGAAGGGCTTTCAGACGGCCTTGCCTATCAAACCTTGCTCGGCGTAACTGGTTCGGGCAAAACCTACACCATGGCGAACGTCATCGCCCAAAGCGGCCGACCCGCCATCATCATGGCGCACAACAAAACCCTTGCCGCCCAACTCTACGCCGAAATGCGCGAGTTTTTCCCCGAAAACGCAGTGGAATATTTCGTCTCCTACTACGACTATTACCAGCCCGAAGCCTATGTGCCCAGCCGCGATTTGTTCATCGAAAAAGACAGCGCGATTAACGAACACATCGAGCAAATGCGCCTTTCCGCCACCAAAAACCTGATGACGCGCGACGACGTGATTATCGTCGCCACCGTGTCCGCCATTTACGGTATCGGCGACCCGACCGAATATCAGCAAATGGTGTTGTCCGTCAAAGAAGGCGACACCATCGAGCAGCGCGACATCATCGCCACGCTCGTTTCCATGCAGTACGAACGCGGCGATTTGGACTTCAAACGCGGCAGCTTCCGCGTGCGCGGCGACGTGATTGACGTGTATCCCGCCGAAAGCTCCGAAAATGCCCTGCGCATCAGCCTGTTTGACGACGAAATCGACCGTCTCGATATGTTCGACCCGCTTTCAGGTAGCCTTATCCAGCGCGTCGGCCGCTACACCGTCTTCCCGTCCAGCCACTACGTTACCCCGCGCGACACCGTCTTGCGCGCCTGCGAATCCATCAAAGAAGAATTGCGCGAACGCATCGAATTTTTCGCCCGCGAACAACGCCCCGTCGAGCAACAACGCATCGAACAGCGCACCCGCTTCGACCTCGAAATGCTCTACGAAATGGGCTTCTGCAAAGGCATCGAAAACTACTCCCGCCACTTCTCCGGCAAAAAAGAAGGCGAACCGCCGCCCACGCTGATGGACTACCTGCCCGACAACGCCATCATGTTCATCGACGAAAGCCACGTTACCGTTACCCAAATCGGCGGCATGTACAAAGGCGACGCATCGCGCAAGCAAAACCTCGTGGATTATGGTTTCAGGTTGCCTTCCGCCCGCGACAACCGTCCGCTCAAATTCCACGAATTTGAAAAAGTCATGCCGCAAACCGTCTTCGTTTCCGCCACCCCCGCCAAATACGAAGAAGAACACGCCGGACAAGTGGTCGAACAAGTCGTCCGCCCCACAGGGCTGGTCGACCCCCAAATCATCATCCGCCCCGTTGCCACCCAAGTCGATGACTTAATGAGCGAAATCAACGACCGCATCCAAAAAGGCGAACGCGTACTCGTTACCACCCTAACCAAACGCATGGCGGAGCAACTCACCGACTATTACAGCGAACTCGGCATCAAAGTGCGCTACCTGCACAGCGACATCGACACCGTAGAGCGCGTTGAAATCATTAGAGATTTACGGCTCGGACTATTTGACGTACTCGTCGGCATCAACCTCTTGCGCGAAGGTTTGGACATCCCCGAAGTCTCCCTCGTCGCCATCCTCGACGCCGACAAAGAAGGATTCCTGCGCTCCCACCGCAGCCTGATTCAAACCATAGGCCGAGCCGCGCGCAACGTAAACGGCGTCGCCATCCTGTACGCCGACAAAATCACCGACTCCATGAAAGCCGCCATCGACGAAACCGAACGCCGCCGCGAAAAACAGATTAAATTCAACGAAGAACACGGTATCGTGCCGCAACAGATTACAAAACAGGTCAAAGACATCATCGACGGCGTGTACCACGAAGAAGATAGCGGCAAAGGTCGTCTGAAAGGCAAAAACAAAGTTAAAGTCGGAGAGATTCACAACGAAGAAGACGCGATTAAAGAAATCGCCAAACTGGAAAAGGCTATGCAGCAGGCAGCTCGGGATTTGCAGTTTGAAGAGGCGGCTGTGTTAAGGGATAGGATTCGGGGGATTAAGGAGAATTTGTTGTTTGGGGCAGAGTGAAAAGTAGAAAGCCCACTTAATTAAGTGGGCTTTCTTAATTATTTTTCAGATAAATTTCCTGTTAAATTTCCTGTGCGACCTCGATGTGCATTGATTCTGTTATACACAGATGCTTCAGATAGCTGGAAGAATTTAGCTATTTCTTTACCATTGTAACCTTTGTCATATAAATCTTGCATAACTATATCTTGATCCCTGCGTGGCATTGCTTGGAACATGGAAATTGTTACTTCTTTGTGAATACCATTAAAACCGAACATGACTACCTCTTTCTTTAATTGATTGACAATGGATGTATTCTCTCAAAATGTTTTTCATTTGTCAAGCATTCTCAAAACATTCTATATTTAAATTTTAAGTATTTGATAATAAATAAATTTAAAAAAATAGATAAAATTGTAATACAATAAAAAGTAGGCCGTAACCTGCATCTCCACCAACCGCGTGCGTGGCTACGCCACACACTACCTGCGGATGGCACAAATTTAAAACCGAGGTGTAGCAAGCGTAGGTTGGATACTTGTATCCGACAAAACCTTTAACATTCCCGTCGTTGCAATCCATTGCAGCAATGCCCAAAATGTCGGATTCGAGAATCCGACCTACAAAATCATTCCGAGCATAACACTATGAAATACCGTCGTTTTTACCGCAATGGCGGCACTTACTTTTTTACGGTTGTAACCAATAAACGGCAGAAGATTTTGACCGATGATGCAGCGAGCGTAGGTTGGGTCAAGACCCAACAAAACTGTTAAATTTCACAAAATGTTGGGTTTGTAACCCAACCTTGTATATAGGAACTCCCGTAT
>KV796923.1 GCA_001809325.1 Neisseria sp. HMSC077D05
CTGTCCTATTTTGATTTTAATTGACTATATTAAAGTCTTCTAAATCGAAATTGGTAAATGACTCACTTATACTCCGAAAACCTTGTGTGCTTTGTGGATAGCACACCAACATACGGGCTAATAACCCACTACCTCGAATCATATTTTCCTTCTTAACTATTGCCTCCGTGAACAGGTCTGGTTGCACAGAAAAAGAGCAACTTAAAATATTATCGACGTCATAAGAGCCAGATTGACGGTCAACATGAATTTTCTCACCATCCCAAAGTGTATTAAGCAATGAAGTATGTTTGGTTGTCATGTTTTTTAGAACACTCCCAGCTTCAGTCGTTACATACAAGCCTCCTACTTTCGATTGGCCTAATTGAAAAGTCAGAGCCTCAATTGTGGCGTCATCAAACACAATTCTACTTATTTGTTCTTCAGTTGGTTTCTCCGATTCAAGTTCCCTAAGTTTGGTACTATAAACATCAATGTTACCCGCGTCATTTTGATTAATCGCTTTCTTCAGCTTTTTCATGAGCTCAGAATAGCGCAAATCCCAAACAGTTTGCTTACTCTTATTACTAAAAATAATCTGTTGATTCATAACACTTAATTCGTTATCAAACTGTCTGATACCCTTCATAAACAGATTTAAGGTACTGGTTTTACGCTCTCCTGAATCAGCAATAGTGCAAACATACAGGTTGCTTGGGATAGTCATTCCTATAGGCAACCTCACTTTGACAAAGGACTGCATAGCAGTCGACAACGCTGTCAGCATAGAAGAAACAACTATTGGCATAGGCGATTGAATTTGGTTTTGCACACTTCTAGCAAGATTGCTTAACTTGGGATGTAAACAAAGATGCAACTTAGATTCGTTGAAGTTAGCATTCATTTTTCGCTCCCTTCGTACGTGAATCAAAGCGTTGTGCTTTTAATGCTTCAAGCCATTCTTCCACTTCCTCTCTTACCCAACGATTGGTTCTCTCACCAAGTTTAATGGGCCGCGGAAAAGTCGAATCATAATACCTACTTTTAGGATTAAGACGATCATAAATGCCGGTCCTTGAAAGTGGTACAAGTTTAAGTAAATCGGATAATTTAATCAGATTTGGATTTTGTTGTGCTTCTTTAAAACTATTAAGCATACTAAGCTTCCAAAGTAGATTTCAAATACTCCAGATGTTTTCTGGATAACCATGGAGCTATTGTGCAAATTTAAGAAAAAAAAAAATAGGATAAAACAGTTCAGAATTATCCTAATACTAAGGTCGAAATTGCGAATTACCTACCTTTTTACAAACATTTCCTTAATGAATACAAAAGGTTATTCTTTATTGTTATTCACCTAAAACAGGAACCAAGAGTGACCTTTCAATTTATTTACCATATCCGACTCACGTTGATATATACGTTTATCGACAGATTGCATTGCCTTTGTTAAATCAGAATAATTATCAATATTAAAATTGTCAGAACTAGCCTTAACATATGTTTCACAGAGCAACTTCAGAAAAACACTCATTCCAGCATTATTTGATTTTTTATTAAATTGTAAATTTTTTTTCTTCTTTACTAATGAAACTAAAAATGTCAACCGTTTATCTTGATTTGTACTTAAAAAATCTGAGAATTTGTCCTCTATACATTTATTGACTTCCTCCTTGTCAACTGTTGGATTTTTCTCAAGTATCTTTATGATTTCAAATATATTTCTTAAATTTTTTGGGAACTTTTCAATTTCATCCGCACTGAAATTACAATTCGACTCCAACCTTTCCTTAGAGATTTTTTCTTCAATGGATTTCAAATCTGATTTTAAAATGTACAAATCTTTAAAATCTATATCAAAACCCGCTTTGAAATTAACCTCTAATATATCGCTTTTAAAGTAATTAATAGCTTCCCTATCCGGAATACCATTCCAGCATTTAGTTTTAGGTATAAATTTATCTTTTTGATCACAAAAAAGATAATAATTATTTGTATAAAAACTCTCAAGATTAGCTTCAACTAAAATTTTATTTAGAATGTTAGATACTAAATCTATTTTTTTATCTATATTGTTAAAATACTTAGAAATAAGGCGGGGAAATAAACTTGTTTCCCTAATAAAATTTTCTATATCACTCAAGGAAGCAACATCATTAAAGCTATCTATAAATATGTTACGTATACTCTTTCTTAAAAGTGAATGATTATTTAATTTAAGTGATATATCTTCTATTGTATTGTTCTCTTTTTTTAAAAATTTTATAATTTCAAACTCATTGCTGTATAAAATAATATTTTCTTCATATTCTTGCCTTATCTCATCCGTAAATTGATAGCTATATAAATCTAGTGATTGACCACATATTGCAATCATCATTGGTGTATCTATATTTGGATAATCTAATTCGTCTAGAACATTAGCATGACTAAAAGAAAAGCATGCTCTAGAATCATGGAAAAGGGCTGTTTTGAAGAAACTCAATTTTTTTAGAAAATCATCCTGATATGTTCCTTGTGGCATTCTATTGTCAATATACTTTAGACATATATCAATAGGGGCTATTCTTTTGATATATATTCCTTTTCTCTCCCTAGAGGATTTGTTACCTACTTTAAAATATAAGGGTATATTGAGATATTCTATATTTTTAATGAACTCACTTCCTTTAATCTTATCGTCTACTATTTCTCCAACTTTAATAAACTCATTTACCTGACGCAAATTACTATCCATAATAATCTCCATATTCTGTTTTTTTTCAAACATATATTACTAACTTGAAATATCCAAGTAGCTTGCATAGCTGCTTTTTCCATTTTTATATCAAGGAGTTTTATATGTCAATTCAATGTCCTAATTGTAGCTCGTACCATGTCATCGAGCGTAAGATTGGTAAAACCGTTGGCGCACGTATTGGTGCTGTCAGCGGAGGAATTTTGGGAGCTTCAGGAGCTTGGACTGGTGCAGAAACTGGTGCTGTGGTAGGCGCAGCATTCGGGCCAGTTGGCTTAATAACTGGCTCGATTGCTGGAGCTTTGTTTGGTGGTTTGGTAGGTTCAGTTTCAGGCAGTATTACTGGTAGCAAGGTTGGGGAACAGTTAGATGGTTCTGTTTTGGACCTTTATCGCTGTTTAGACTGTGACACAGAATTCAATTAAGGGGGCATCATGGCTCATGATATTCAGACAATGGCCTATACAGGCAAAGCACCGTGGCACAACTTAGGTAATTATTTGCCTGAGAAACAACCTATCGAAATATGGGCAAAGGCTGCAGGGATGGATTGGAGAATCCAGGAATCAACTGTGCGCTATGATGTTGAGATACCTGAGTTGGGTCACCAATCTCTAATTATGCCTTTTGAGGATCACAAGGTTCTGTTTCGTTCTGATAACAAGCAACCCTTGTCTGTGGTAAGCAAACGTTATCAGGTAGTGCAACCACAGGAGGTTTTAGAGTTCTATCGTGATTTAACCGAGCAGGCAGGTTATGAGTTGGAAACGGCAGGTGTCTTAAAATCAGGACGCAAGTTTTGGGCTCTAGCACGAACAGGGAAGGAAGCTGTTTTAAAAGGCAATGATGTGGTTAAAGGCTATCTTCTCTTGGCTACGTCATGTGATGGTACTCTGGCTACAACCGCCACACCGACAACTATCCGTGTAGTTTGTGCCAATACGCTTGCGGTTGCTTTAAATGGTACTTCTACCTCGATTAAAGTACCACATAGTACAAACTTTGATGCTGAAGATGTTAAACGCAGATTAGGCATGGCAATAACTGGCTGGGATTCGTTTATGTACCGCATGAAAATGCTGTCAGAACGTAAAATCAAAAACCATGAAGCCATGCATTTCTTTATGCGGGTACTCTGTAACTCTGACAATCTCAAAACAGGTGCAGGCTTAACTAATGAACGCGCTCTAGCTAAGGTTCAAGACCTGTACAACGGTCATGGTCGTGGGATGCAAGTCAGCGCTACCAAAGATACCGCGTGGGGTTTGTTATGTGCTATGACTGAGTATGTAGACCATGAACGACGTGCTCGCTCTAACGAATATCGTTTAGATAGTGCATGGTTTGGTCAAGGGGCCGCTCTTAAACAACGCGCTTTAGACCATGCTCTTGAACTGGTCGCATAAGTCGTCTGTTGTTCAGTTGGCCTCTCTTTTACCTTAAATCAAACTAATAAAGCCCTTGTATCCCAAAGGATACAGGGGCTTTATTTTTGTATAGAAAGGAATTTTTAAATGAATACTTTGGTAGCTCAAACCAAAACTTCTCATCATGCTAAACCCCTCCGTTTGGTAGAAACCAAACAGATGGAACGTGATAAATGGCTTGCTGTTCGTCAATCGGGTATTGGCGGTTCTGATGCAGCAGCTGCAATTGGGTTGAATCCCTACAAATCCCCTTTGGCACTGTGGATGGAAAAAACAGGCCGAGGGGAAATGTTGCCACAGATTGATATTGAGGATGATACCCAGCCTGTTTATTGGGGGGCTATCCTAGAACCGATTGTTGCTAAACATTACAGTAAACGTACTGGCAATAAGGTACGTCGGGTTAATGCCGTACTTCAGCATCCGACCATTCCCTTTATGCTGGCTAATCTTGACCGTGAAATTGTCGGAAACACTGACGTACAAA
Organism: Neisseria sp. HMSC077D05; assembly: GCA_001809325.1. Taxonomy (GTDB): domain Bacteria; phylum Pseudomonadota; class Gammaproteobacteria; order Burkholderiales; family Neisseriaceae; genus Neisseria. Next base: position 4,631 of record KV796923.1, read on the forward strand.
TCTTGGAGTGTAAAACTGCAGGAATGAATGGAGCAAAACTATGGAAGGACGGTATACCTGACTATGTCCAAGTTCAGGTTATGCATCAATTGGCGGTAACCGGCAAACAGACTGCTGATGTGGCTGTTCTGATTTGTGGCCAAGATTTGCAGATTCATCGTATTGAACGTGATGAAACTATGATTGAAAACCTGATTAAGCTGGAGCGTCAATTTTGGTATTACGTTGAAAACGATATCGCTCCACCAGCTGATGGCTCTATGTCAGCAGAGCAGGCTCTCCGTTGTCTATTTCCAAATGATGACGGTGAGGTTGTTGATTTAACTGCTGATGCAGATTTGAATCATGTGTTTGATGACTTGCAAGAGACCCGGCAACTACTGAAGTCTATCCATGCAGACGAAGCCAAAATGCAGCAACGGTTGATTCAGGCAATGGGTACAGCTGCTCACGCAAGATTTCGAAATGGCTCGATCAGCTATAAACGTAGCAAGGACAGCATGGTTTTAGATAGTAAACGTATGGCTGCTGAAAACCCTGATTTGGCTCTTCAATACCAAATCCTGAAAGCTGGCAATCGTCGCTTCTTACTCAGTAATAAAACCGCATAAACCAACAGACGGCCTGACGGTCGTCTGTTTTTATTCAAAAAGGAATCACTATGTTAAAAGGACTCGCATTAACACCGCCTGTCATTGGTCGTATCAGCATTGGTAAAGTCGAAGAGAAGAACGGTAAAAATGTACCCGTTAAAGATGATGAGTTTACCATTACTACCCAAGTACAAAAGCATGGCAAATGGATACCACATCCGATTAATGAACAACTGCGTAAAGCCAATGAAAAGCTCCGTTCCATCCCGGTAATGCTGCTTTTTGATGACCCCGATTTAAATTTACGTGCCCAATACAGTTTGTTTGACCGACAAACAGGTCGCCCAATCTGTGTTGGTAATGGCGAATCCTGTAAGCGTACCACTCCTGAAGGGGTTAAATCAGAATGCTGCCCTAGTCCCAATTCCTGCCCGATAGGTGCAAATGGTCAATGTAAACCTTATGGTCGTCTGAATGTACGAATCGGTGAGGATGATGAAGTGGGTAGTTTTATCTTCAGAACCACAGGGTTTAACAGCATTCGTACATTGGCATCTCGACTGCATTATTTCTCTGCTTTATCAGGCAAGAAACTGTCCACTCTGCCTCTAGAGCTCAAGCTACGTAGCAAATCAACCACGATGTCTTTTCGTACACCAATTTACTATGTGGATTTAGTCATCCGGGAAGGAATGACTCTGAATCAAGCTATCAATGAAGCTCATAAAACCTACGAAGAGCGTATTCAAGCAGGTTTTAATCAGGAAGCTTTAGATGAAGCCGTTCGACACGGTTTTGCTGCTGGAGCATTTGAAGAAAATGAGGAAGACGGCGTAGCGATTGTTGAAGAGTTCTACCCTGAAAAAACCGCCATTTTGGTACGGGAAGGTTCTCAATCTGCCATTACTTTGGCTGAAAAGATTGCAGAGAAAGCAGCTAATACCTAATTTAAGAAAGCACTATGCATAATTGCATGGTGCTTTTTTGGAATCCCTGTATTCAATTTTTTTTGTTTAGGTAAAAGATATGAACAGAAATAACTGTGTACCTCCGCGATATTCCTGATTCAGTAATCATATCGACCCTTTCTCGTTTTTAACCCCCGAAAAATCAGAATGTTTTTACTCATCGGATTTTAGGTATTTAATGTTATTAAATTATTTATAACAAATAAAACGACAGCCAAGTCGATACTACTAATCCTTATCCAAAGGCCAAATTCTATGAAACTCATTCGACCACACTTCCCTGAAAACTTCGAATTATTTCAACCTAACCCTAACTTCTTCAATAAAAATTACCTATTCAACGAAGACCACGTAATTACGATTAACTCATTAATTAGCAATCTATTTTCTTCGTATTCTAAGATATTACCTATCAGAGTAGATTTTTCTGTAAAAAAAGAGTTTGTGGAAAAGTGTAGTTATACTGACTTGAGAAAGTGGTTAGTTACGTTTCGTAATAACGCACGTAAGAACAAGCTATTCAAACATTACATAACCTATATCAGCAAAATAGAACATGCACCTTTAACAGGTTGGCACTGTCATCTAGTCTTATTCTTTAACGGACAGCAGGTACAAAATCACATCAGTTATGCCAAAGATATTTGTCGTTATTGGGAAAATGTGATTACGAAAGGTATTGGACGAGCATATAGTTCTAATATGGCATGTCTGAATGATAACTCATGGCAGCAGATGGATATAGAGCATAAACAGTATATCTTGGGCAAAGTTATCAATCATTTTGAATATGATAACATCTATATCCTTAGACAAGTTTGCTTTTACCTTGCTAAGGTAACGGAATTTGATTTGAGACAACGGGATTATTTAGCTAAACATGCACGTACATTTAATACTGGTCATACTCCTCTTAGCAATGCAGATAGAGTCATACCCCGAGGAAGGAAGAGAACGCATCTTTATACCCAAAATCCAGAAAGAAGCCGTGCTTTGGAGGGAATGAGAAGAAAAGGAATTATCAACTATAAAAATTAATATTAAAATTTAAATAAAACTCAATTAGATGATAATAATATCAGTTGGAGACCTTTGCAAAATTCCTTTTCCCCCAACAGCCGAAATCCAAACACAGGTTTTCGGCTGTTTCCTCCCCAATCACTCCTAATTCTACCCCCCTTAATCCTCCCCGGATACCCGATAATC
>KV796924.1 GCA_001809325.1 Neisseria sp. HMSC077D05
TTTCAGACAATCTGATGATATTTAATCAATAACATCATTATTATATTTTAAACGGCATGTTTGTTTTTCTTTATCTCCATCAAACCAAAAACGAAAATAATAGGGAGAATAATCTGGAGCATTACCTAATTCATATTCTGGATTAGGGCTTTCAAAAAGGTAATTTGGAATATTTTTAAATACCTCAATATGGGCAGAAGAACCATCTAATAATTTAATCTCAAACAATTTATTATCAGAAGAAACATAAACTGCACCAACTTTTTTCATTGAGATAGGATTCTTACTTTTACTACTTAATGAATATGCATTTAATACTAGATATTCTGATTTCAAATCTTGAATATTCATATTTTTTGACTTAATGAGCTGCTGAATTTCTTTGTATGTATCTTTCCAATACTCCAGTTCGTGTATATATC
>KV796925.1 GCA_001809325.1 Neisseria sp. HMSC077D05
TTTTTGTTGCACTTGGATTGTAAATTCAGCTCCAAAAAATAGATTGGATTGGGCTGGATAGGTCATCACGCAAGACTGTCTATTTGATTGGGTAAAAGAAAAGCGGTTTGGTTCACTGAAAACTGATAATTTGACTATGTCGGCATACGGATTTACTGCGATACCGCTTTCCTTAACGCTGTTTCGCACGATGCCGCCGATACCATCCCGCCAGCGCAAATTTCACGCGCACTTTCACATCATAGCCCACAGAACCCGCGCCCAAGATGAACAAGACGGCGGATACCGGCAGCGCGAAATGGTGTCCGATTTTGTGGTAGCCCCAAGCACCCACGACGCCGCCCAGTAGAAATGCCCACATCAAACCGTTCAACAGCCACATCTTCGGCTTATTGACATGCACATGAGGCAGGCGCGGATGATGTTTTTTCGAATAATACAGCGCACGCGAAAGCTCGATGCCCAAGTCGGTTGCCGTGCCGGTCATGTGCGTCGAACGGATGGCGCCGCCGGATAAAAGTGTCATCACCGTATTGTGCATTCCCATTATGAAACACAATAAAAACAAAGCCAAAGACGGGAAAACCATATTCCCGCTTCCAATGTTCCATTGTGAAGTCGTCAGTCCGAACAAACCGAATATAAGCAAATAAACCGCTTCCAGCCACATGGAAAACCCAAAGCTGCCGCGAAACCGCTTCTGTTGCGTCCACAAAACCACCCAGCCCGAATGCGCCGCCCCGACCACAAAACACAACACGCTGATTAAAGCCACTGCCGCCGTTATCCATTCACGCAGATAAACAGCGTCCGCCAGCAGCGACATCGAGCCGGTAACGTGTGACGTGTAGCGTGCAAACGCAAAGAAACCGCCCGCATTGATCGCACCTGCCAACATCGCCATGATATAGCCCAGCCTGCGGAAGCGCGCATCGGAAATATGGTGTTCGTGCAGATACGGCCTGTCCGCCTGCCAAAACGGCGGTGCGTGCAGGCGTTCGTGCCGACGCTTGTGGCGGCTGGTTGGCTGCTGTTGCCCGCTTGGTGTTTCTTCGTGATGATTTGCCGTCATATCAATCCCTTTTCAATTTTTCAGACGACCTCGATTCGATTGGATATGAAGCGATATTGTATCGCTAAGGGCTTCTTCAATGAATATGGCGAAATTACTATAGTGGATTAACTTTAAACCAGTACGGCGTTGCCTCGCCTTGCCGTACTATCTGTACTGTCTGCAGCTTCGTCGCCTTGTCCTGATTTAAATTTAATCCACTATAACACGGCTGCTGCGGGGCTGATTCAAATCAGTCTTTCATTTTGTGAACATCAATGTTGAGCATGAACACAGTACAATCGTTGCAAAATGATGAAAGAGGGTAGGGCGAGATATGGGGTCGTCTGAAAACGTCTTTTCCTCTTTTTCAGACGACCTCCTGTCTGGTTGTATGGCAGGTTTTATCTGCGCGTTACCGTTTTTGTCAGTCGAATATGGACGGCACAACAGGCTTCACAATTTGCCGCAAAAGGCGTACATTATCCCTATCCCTTGATATAAAAAGGAAAAATCATGTCTCCCATTCGAGCCTCCCTGATGTTGTGCATCGTGGCAACCCTGAGCGCCTGTGCCACTACGCCCGAACAAAAAGCCGCACGCGAACAAGCGCAAAGACGTTATGAACAGAATCTTCAAGTCAGTCTGGCTGCCGAATGCGATCCGGAGACTGCCAAACTCATGCGCAAACAGTTCGAGCAGGCGGAACAAGTCGGCACGCCCAGTGCAGAACAAAAAGCCTTCCGTCTGAAATACATCGACAAAGTGTCTGACCCGATGTTCCAAGCCTGCTATAAGATGGCATGGCAAAATTATATTTCCCAACAACAGCTACGCGAAGCACGCTATTACCGCTATTACGACGAGTGGGGATTCCCGTTTTACCGGCCGTATTACTGGTGGTAAAAAACGACCTGATATGTGTGCAGCCTTGAGCCGATAGAGTGGGGCAATTGTAGAGAGCCGGCGCTAAGGCAGGCTGTTTGAGACCTTTGCAAAATTCCTTTTCCCCCGGCAACCGAAACCCCAACACAGTTTTTCGGCTGT
>KV796926.1 GCA_001809325.1 Neisseria sp. HMSC077D05
CAGAAGAAATTTTATCAGATAAAAGTTAAAGAATAAGTTAAGGTTATCTGAAAGTTTAGTTTAGACAGCTTTCCCCTAAGAAAGGATTGTTCATATTTCAAGAAAACACCGCGTTGTTTACATAACAGGCGTAGGTTGAATTGGAAGCCTAACTTTCTCAAAGGTCGTCTGAAAAATTTCCCAAAGCCAGCTTTGGAGCAATCGATTTTAGAATTTTTTGAAATATCAGTAAATTATGGAGCTTATTTTAAGTATGATAAGGAAAGTATTTATCTTTTCGGCTGTAATAGCATTATCCGGTTGTTTTGCCGGTAAACATAAAGTTCAGGTATTACCGGATGCAGAATTAAATAAGCCATATTTCATAGAATT
>KV796927.1 GCA_001809325.1 Neisseria sp. HMSC077D05
CTTGAATTGTCAAACCAAGTGCAACGATTTTTTGAAGTAAACTTCATAAGGTGTTTTCCAACCTAAACATTTACGTGGTCGTAAATTCAGTTTATTGATCACCTGTTGAATATCAACTTCGCTCCACTGATTGATGTCTTGGTGCTTCGGAAAGTATTCACGAAGTAACCCATTTGTATTTTCATTCGTTCCCCGTGTCCACGGTTGATGCGGCTCGGGGAAGTAAAATTCTACACCCAGTGCTTCTGTTACCAAACGATGTTGGGCAAATTCTTTACCACGGTCTGGCGTAATTGACCGCAATATATGTGAATCCAGCAATTCAATCATGGCTTTTTGGACTGCTTCGGCTTTTTTGGCAGGAATTTTCTTCACCAACTCAAAACGACTTTTGCGTTCCGTCAGCGTCAGCAAACAAGCTCCACCCGCTTTACCCAGTACGGTATCGGCTTCCCAATGTCCAAAGCGACTGCGATTTTGCGCCGAAATGGGACGGTCGTTCAAATGGTTGGATATCTGAATTTTGCCACGTTTTTCATGATGATTTTTTGTATGCCGTGTTTTGCCTTTGTGGCGCAGTTTGCGACTGGCTTTGCGTTCGCCTATATCAAACAACCCTGAATAAATACCACGATAAATGGTTGAATAACTAATGGATAATTCAGATTTTTCCAATTTTAATCGTGCGCTGATTTGTTCGGGCGACCAGTTTTCTGTCAGAAACTTTTCTTGCACCAAATTGAAATATTCAGGCTGCTCTAATTTGCGCTGTGCTTTGCTATTTTGACGATGCTTCAAATAGCTGTTTTGTGCGTTCGTTGCACTGTAGCTTTCTAGAGCGTGTCGTTTCAGCTCGCGAGAAATGGTGCTGGAGCTACGTCCCAGTGCTTTGGCAATTTCTGCTTGTTTTTTGCCCTGTGCGAGTAAAATCATTATCTTTTCTCGCTCGTTTATTGTAAGATGTCGGTAGGAAGTACTCATCATTTGGAAGTGGTTTTTGTGTGGAAACAAAATTATATTCTAGTTGATGAGTACTTCTTTTTTTGTTGCACTTGGATTGTAAATTCAGC
>KV796928.1 GCA_001809325.1 Neisseria sp. HMSC077D05
TAAAGATTGCTGTCCTAAAACCGTTCCATCCTCTACAGGCAAAGATTTTTCTATTTTGTAATGTCTTTTGATCCTGTAATAATTTATTTTTAAATCTAATTATCTCTTCAACTTTTTCTTTCTCTCTGCTATGTCTGGTTTCACAAAACTCATATTCCTTATCATCAGATAATCCTTTTGAGATTTTGTTTATAAAATAAAATCCACAAGAATAATTGTTATATTCAATAAAGTCATTATTCTGGTAGCATTTGCTATTTATATCCAGGTTATTAATTTCCTTTCCAATATCCTTGATTCTCCAATATTCCACTAACCCAAATATCAATATAAAGAAACCAAACCATTTCACTATTTTTTTCTTTTTCATAAATTTTGCCTATTATTTCAAAACCACTTCAATTGGAGGGTTACAACGATATTTTTTCAAAGATGAAAATATCAGCAGATCCCCGCCTAGTTTGTTTAAATCTCGCCATTTGTTGAAATGGCTGTTCCTAACTGGGTAGAAACGGTCTTCCGGCTTGGAATCGAAAAGAGAAGGGGGGCTGCTATATAGGCTGAGGCTGCTATAATCTCATTTTTCTTATCTGAAAGCTGATGGCTATAAAACACATCAAATCCTGTATGATTCCAATGCCCTAGGTATTGATATCCGCCATTATCGTTAAGAAAATCAAATGTATCTCGGATATAGAGATAAACGCTTTCTACAATTAATTTATTTCCAGGCATGCGGTATTTTCCGATGGCAGCTGCCAAAGTACAGCCTGCGACAGTGGCGAAAAATTCGTCTTTCAATACACTTTACAAATATTGAATATCTACGGTTTAATACAAAGTCCATCATATTGTTTAACATCGGAAATTTTCTGATTTTCATCCAGGTAAATTTCCATGGTACAAAAGGTTATATCTTCTTTTAAAAAGATAGCTGTGTCATGTTTTGATATTAAAATAATACCATCTGGCTCAGATGACCAATCGAATGGAAAATAAAAAGTTACATTATTAGTAAAAAAAGGACGCAAGTATTCCTTACTACCATCACTCCTAATTAAGGTAATACTAGTGCGCTTACCTTCATTATAGTAAAAATATGTTACCTTAGGGTGGAGATTTTTATAAAAAAAACATAATAAAAAGATACATAAAACCATTAAAATTTTTTTATTCATAATCTATAACTTATTTTTACTTTCTAAACAAGTATGCCTTTTTCTTGCATCTGGCAATTTATTATCAGGAAGTTTATTCAGCTCATCCAATACATCATTTGCAGTTAGTTTATCAGCAAATTTACCAAATTTCTTATACAAAGAAAAGCCTATATTAATTGCAGTAACATCATCAATCGGATCTCCGGCATCCCCTCCTGAACTATCTATTATCTGTGCCAAATTTGCTCCATTTAATAGCGTTTCCTTTTGAAAACCAACACTTAAACCAACATACCCATAATGTATGTTTGACCAAATATCATATCTGTAATCATAATTTTTATATTTATGCCAATGCTTTTTGAATGTCCGATTTTGTTTAAGTTTATGAGAATAAGCCGAACGCACAACTGCATAACCCTTAAATGTTTCAATGATATACTCTTTATGATCCCACGGTCTCCCCTTAAAAACACGCTCAGTCCATAATGTTTTTGCTATTATTAAATTGCGTGGATCAGGCTGTGTCAATAACCTCACTATAAGAGACGAATTTTTCCACTCGTTGAACCTCTTCGTATACTCCTCTTCAGAAGCGTAATATCTAATATTCTCCGCTATTTTACTCCGAGTGTTCTTTTTGATTTCTCTGACTATATACTCCGCCACCTTTACCGCACCATCGATTTTATGTTCGCAAGGAGTCGTAATTTTCTGCTTGACCAAAAAATTATCTCCTTTGACAAATTTTCCTTTTGTCGTCTTCAATTCATTTCCCATGATTTTCTTCTTCCTTTAGATGTAAGTGAATTTTGGCAATACTGGCTTTTTCGCTGTAAAACACCTGTGTCATTCCATTTTCGTCTGTAACACCTTCCAGCTTTTGATAATCGGATAAATAAACCGTGTATTTCTTATTGGCATGCGGGAGATTATTATCATCCGTCAGTTGATATTGCAACTTGTAAGTCCCTGTCATTTTAAAAAGTGGCAATGCCGGAATGGAAAGACTTTCCACCCCACCCACCTCCATCGGCGCCTTCACCCTAACCAGCT
>KV796929.1 GCA_001809325.1 Neisseria sp. HMSC077D05
AGCTGGTTAGGGTGAAGGCGCCGATGGAGGTGAGTGGGGCAGAAGAAATCAATATCCCGTTACCGACAACACCGCTACATCGATATGCTCGGCAGTTTGTCTTACAGGATGAATGGACAGGCGAGGTTTTGGCAGGAGTACTGTATAAGATATATAGAGGGAAAGAACTTTTGTTAAAAGGAAGGTCGGATAAAAATGGACTGACCAAATTCGTAACCACTGAAAATATGGAAGAAATCCGTATTGAAATTGAAACCAGGGAGTAAATCATGGCAGACAAAATAGAAACACATGGTACATATATGACAGTTACAACGGAAGAAGCAACTACCGTATTAATAAATTCGCCGGGAAAACCTTTTCCGGTAAGACTTCCTCCCAAATCAAGAAAATTAACTTCAGGAGAAATCGCTTTGGCACGACTTATCTTCAAAGAGTCGATTCCTTATGAAAAAGTTAGGATTGTAAGGGGAGGGTTGCTGGGTATACCTGACAATTCAAGAAATGCAATGACTCCATTTGGCGAAATTCACTTGCCGATTAAAGTTTATGATGTGATTAAAGATTTTTCTGGTCCTTTGACAAACAAAGAGGATAATCAACGATGGTTTATTCATGAAATGACACACATTTGGCAATATTTTGCAATGGATTTAAGTGTAGCCTGTAGAGGGGTGCGATTGGCATCAATTGGAGGATATACTGAAAGAGATACATCAGGACGTTTAATGGCTTATGCATATGACTTATTAGGCATAGATAGAGGTAAAGAGTTTAAGGATTTCAATATTGAACAACAGGCAGATATCGTGTGCCATTATTACTTAGTTAAATATCATGCGAACTATGTATCTCAAGAACCACAATTACGGAATTTGATCAGTCAACAATCACGTAGAGAATATGTTTTGAGAGATTTTTTGAGAAACCCTTTAGATAGAAAATTAAAATCTGAAGAATGGACAACGAAAATACATCATCAGAGAGAGAAAGAAAATAATAGAATTTGGTATGAGGCGATGACTAAAGTTCGTACTTTTTAAAATAAAATTATTTATAGAAGATTTTTATGAGAAGAAGTAAATTTTTATTTATTTATTATGTCATATTGAGTTTAAACGCATACGGATTTTCTCATATGCCTTATCCTGACGGAGATGTGAATGTTATTATAAAAAATAATAAACCTTGTGTCTATATTGATGCTAATGGTTTAACGGGTAGTTATATGTTAAGGATTGGTTATGTTGACGAAAATACCGGAAATTCAGAATATTGGCGTTATTTAAGTTCATTCGAAAAACAATATCCTGTAAAGGAAAAATGTATTTTTGCGGATGAGTCAAACTTTCCAAATATAAATTTTAGGAATAATGTAAGTTATAGTTTTACTCTAAAGGCAGCTTCAGTACCTAGAGATGATAGGTATATTCCTAATAATTTTGATGGATTTAGCAGTACGTATTGCTTAAAAAATACTAATGGAAAATTTGAGGTTCAAGATTTTGATTTTTCAAAGAATAGGTGTGTAGATAAAGTTGAAATATTATCTTCTTCTGATACAAAACAACGGATAAGCTGGTTAGATTCGTTATTTAGATGGTTTATGGACTTATGGAAGTAAGTAAATTTCGTAGTTAAGGATCAACAAGTGTAGGTTGATCATGATTCCTACATTTTAGATCGTTCAATAACTTTTTTAGAGGCAACTTAATCTATATTTGCATGGAGATGGATAAACGAACGGGGCAGGATGATTAAAGCCTGGACGCAAAAGTAGTTGATGCAGCCCTTGAAGCCCTAAAAAAGGCGACCGACTGGACGATAGAGGAAATTAAAAAGATAGGCTGGATGCAGGTCATCGCTGTCGGTACGTCGTGGTTCTGGTTATTGTCATCGGCGTGGTGGTCACGTTTTTTACCGCTGGGACGGGTACAGTTCCGTACACCGCTTCGGTTAAGGTTTTTTTGACTTCTATTAGGAGTAGGTACGGCGGCAGTCGGTGCGGCTGCCATGTAAACGAACAGGCCGAAAATTTTAATAACCTATGTTATTGTAAAGGTCTCTATCTGAGACCTTTGCTTCGTATCCGTTACAATATCTGTTTTAAACCCTGCCTACCCGTTCCATGAAAACACTGTTTCGCTCATTTCCTGCCACTGTTTTGCTTGCGCTGTTGCCTTTGGGT
>KV796930.1 GCA_001809325.1 Neisseria sp. HMSC077D05
GGCTGGCGGTTTTCATTATAGTGATAGGCGGTGCTGTTGCCATTGGGGTCGGTCACCGACAGCAGCAGGCCGTTATCGTCGTATTCGAAACGGGTGGTATGCTTCAGCGGGTCGGTATGGTCAGCAGGTTGCCCGCTTCGTCGTAGGTATAGCCGTCATAACGGCCTTCATTTGGTCAGATCGTTAGAATTGGAGGTTTTATGCAGACTACGGCTTGCTACTTAAAGGATATGTATTCAAATTATCTACTTTGAGTAATTAAAATAGTTTGGCCACTTTCCATTGAAATAAAAACACAGATGTCATTTAAGGCGTCGACATCCATCCAACTCTCATTTACTATCTCTTCATAAAAGTGAATCAAATAGCATAAAATTTCCTTGCAAGGAATATTCTCATGAAATTCAATATGGCATTTGTAAACATCAATATTCAAACTTTTTGCAAAATTTTCAGCATCTTTAACGGCTTGAAAAAAAATTGATGCATATTTCTGAGAAATTTCAAAAATCATAATTTTTTTGCACTCCCAGCTCCAGGAACAATTCCACTAATCTTGTAGAAGACTTTGCTTGGAGTTCCTAAAACATCAAGATAATTTGGATTTTCTAAGGCTCTAGAAATCCCGTTATGAATTTTTATATCAGCAGGTGAAAACGAATCACTATCCCATGCATCATTAGCTTTGTCTGTGCGATTGAAATCTCTATCAGAATATGCTCCATGTGTATGATATTGACCAACAGGCTTTGCACCTTTTGGTAAATCGTTTTTACACTTATTGAAACTAGGAGCCGTTCTACCTGTCCCTAATCTTCCTCTCGTGTAACCATAAGTGCCATTTTTATTTCTAAAGATAATTCCTCCATATTCTCTATTTAGGAATAAAGACATTGGATTATATTTACTCAAAGCAGCTCGCCCAGCATCTTCAGCGCTGGCAAAACCAGAAAAAGATTTTGGTCTTAAGCCAAGTTGATCATGCCATGTTTGAATATTAGGTACGAAAAAATACAGGTTTGTTCCACCCATCAACCCAATCGGATCCTGATTCACAAACCGCCCCGCATCAGGTTCGTAATACCTGAAGAAGTTGTAATGCAGCCCCGTTTCACGGTCGGCATGCTGGTTTTGCAGGCGGAAGGGCTGATATGCGCTATCCGTTACCTTGGTTTCCTCTTT
>KV796931.1:0-15899 GCA_001809325.1 Neisseria sp. HMSC077D05
GGATGTCCAACTTTTGGGGTGCAGTTCAAACTAAAATATCGTTTTCAGACGACCTTTTACAATCAAACCATTATGCGAACGGATGATGCAAAACGATGGTTTCTTCGCGGTCTGGACCGGTGGAGACGATGGCTACCGGTGCGCCGCAGACTTCTTCGATGCGTTTCAAATATGCTTTGGCATTGGCAGGCAATGCGTCGTAGCTTTTCACGCCGAAAGTGGATTCGCTCCAGCCGGGCATAGTTTCGTAAATCGGCTTGCAGGTTTCTACCGCATCGGAACCGCAAGGCAGGATGTCGGTTTTGCTGCCGTCGGGCAATTCGTAGCCGACGCAGATACTGATGGTTTCAATGCCGTCCATCACGTCCAGTTTGGTGATACACATACCGGAAATGCCGTTGACTTGGATGGAGCGTTTCAGGGCGGCGGCATCAAACCAACCGCAGCGGCGTGCGCGGCCGGTTACGGAGCCGAATTCGTGTCCGCGTTCTGCCAAACCTGCGCCTACTTCGTCAAACAATTCAGTCGGGAACGGACCTGAACCGACGCGCGTAGTATAGGCTTTGACGATGCCCAAAACATAATCCAGCATTTGCGGACCTACGCCCGCGCCTGCGGAAGCGGCTCCTGCCAAGCAGTTGGACGAGGTAACGAAGGGGTAAGTGCCATAGTCGATGTCCAACAGCGTGCCTTGTGCGCCTTCAAACAGCAGTTTTTCGCCGTTTTTGTTTTTCTCGTTCAACACGCGGGATACGTCGGTAATCATAGGCGTAATGCGCGGCGCGACTTTTTCGATAACCGCCATCACGTCTTCCGCTTTCACCGGCTCGGCATTGTGCAGATGTTGCAGTTGGACATTATAATAGGCAAGGACGGCATCCAGTTTTTCACGCAGTTTTTCAGGATGCAGCAAATCGACGACGCGGATGGCGCGGCGTGCCACTTTGTCTTCGTAGGCTGGGCCGATACCGCGGCCGGTCGTACCGATTTTGCCTTTGCCGCGCGATGCTTCGCGGGCTTGGTCAAGCGCGATGTGGTAAGGCAGGATCAGCGGGCAGGTCGGCGCGATTTTCAGACGACCTTCGACGTTTTTCACACCTGCTGCGTTCAACTCGTCGATTTCGCCCAACAATGCTTCGGGGGATACGACAACGCCGGAACCGATGAAGCAATCTAAGTTTTCATGCAGGATGCCGCTCGGAATCAGGCGCAAAATGGTTTTCTTGCCGCCGACGACCAAAGTGTGTCCAGCATTGTGTCCGCCTTGGAAACGCACGACACCGCTGGTCTCTTCCGCCAGCCAGTCAACGATTTTACCTTTGCCTTCATCGCCCCACTGGGCGCCGATTACTACAACATTTTTAGCCATAGCCATATAACCTATTAATATTAAAAAATTATTGTGAATCAATTTCAAACCAAGACGGCTTTGCGTCCTGCCCTGATTTGCATTTAATCCGCTATGAATGGGTATTTAAAGTTTCTCAACCTGCCAAACGCCGTCCGACTTTTTCAGACGACCTGTAATCTCTTCCAAAGCGTTGTGTCCGACACCGTAGTCGATAACGACACACTGCCCTTGTTCACGCAAGACTTCGACTGCTTCGCGAGCCGCTTCGACATCGTCCGCATCAACCAAGACCACGGGCTGCCGCTCGATGGCGGGCAAACGTCCGATAAAGCTGCGCAAGTCGAAACTGAATCCTGTTGCCGGACGCGCACGGCCGAAATATTCACCCAATCCGTCATAACGCCCGCCTCGTGCGACCGCGTCATGGAAATTGGAACCATATGCGGCATACAGTAAGCCCGTGTGGTAATTGTCAACACGCAGTTCGGACAAATCGATATGGACTTTCTGATTCGGAAATGCGTCGCATACCGCCTGCAATTCGTCCAATGCACTGCCGACCGCAGACAAATCCGGCAATCGTTCGCGTGCGGCGGACAACACTTCCCGTCCGCCATACAGACGCGGCAGCAGCGAGAATGCTTTTGCCCACATTCCGTCCAGCTTCCAAGCCTTAACCTGCGCTTCGACCGCCTCGGTATCTTTATCCTGCATCAAAGCAAGCAGCGTTTTGGACTGCTCCGCATCCAAATGCGCCGCATCGGACAAAGCACGGAATACGCCGATATGACCCAGCGACAGCAAAACCTCGCCCATATCGGCAATCTTCATGCTTTTGAGCATCAAGTCGATCAGCTCGATATCCGCCCGGATGTCGGCGAAACCATACATCTCCGCCCCCGCCTGCAAAGGTTCGCGCATATTGAGCAAACCCTCCGGCCGAGCGTGCAACACAGGACCTGCGTAACACAATCGGTTAATCCCTTGATTGGCGGACAAAAGATGCGCATCAATACGCGCCACTTGCGGCGTAATATCGGCGCGGATGCCTAGCTGCCGACCGCTCAGCTGATCGACCACCAAAATGGTTTTCAAAGACAAACCCGCGTCAATGTGCGTCAGCAGGGAATGGCTGTATTCCATCAGCGGAGGCTGTACCAGCTCGTAACCGTGCACTCGGAACAAAGTCAACAACTGCTCTCGCGCGCTTTCCAACTGTCGGGCGTTGGTCGGCAACACATCGGCAACATGTTCGGGAAGCTGCCAAGATTGCATGGAAATCTACCTTCTATCTGTTTTTGTAAACGCAAAGAGCTGCTTGAATTTAAAACCAGACAGGCAAACAGCCCGTTTCTCGAAATACGCCGCGCAAACGATGCAGCGTTTCCAACAAATCTGATTTTAAATTCAAACAGCCCCTGAATGACGGCTTTAAACCGCCGAGTTATTAAAAGCAGACTTTACCATACAAAACAGTTTTGTGCAGCCTGTTTTCATACCGGACAGCCCCTGACTTTGGCGCAAATGGGATTTTGTATACGGGAAATAACATGTTTAAGAAGCATCTCAAGCAACTGGGGTATTCGTGGCAAAGGTGTTGCTTGTTATTCCTCGACACCCATCAATCTTATACTTAATTTAGCTTAAAGGTCGTCTGAAAACCCATTTCAGACGACCTTCAAAGTCTCTCCACCGACCTCACCGTATTTCTTTGGCTGCCTCTTGCTCCGCTTTGTAACGGCGCAGATAGGCAAGCGCGGCGGCTTTTTCTTCTTCGTTGCCATATTTGACATCACGCTGGGCGCGGCGCAATTCGGCGCGCTCTTTGGCTTCTTCGATTTGTCGGTTTTTGAAGGCTTCGCGGTTGTCGGAAGCAACCAGTTTGTCTTGTTGGGATTGTGCTTTCGCCATGGCTTTGGCAATCAAATCCATGGGATTGAAGGCAGGTTTGGCGGCAGCTTTGGTTTCGGCTTGAATTTGCGCCTGCTTGGCTTTAACGGCGGCTTCGCGCTCGGCAAGCATGGCTTTGCGTTCCGCCTCGTCGCGCGCTTTGCGCTCCGTGTGCCAATCAAAACGGCTTTGCGCGTGTTCGGCGGCAGCGAAACGCGCTTCGGAAGAACGGCTCAGGCTGCGCGCGGCGGGAAGGTATTCCTGTTCGGAAGGTATCATGTCGATACAGTCCACCGGACAAGGCGGGAGGCAGAGTCCGCAGCCTGTGCATTCGTCGCTGATCACGGTGTGCATGAACTTGCTTGCACCCATAATTGCATCGACGGGACAAGCGCGGATGCAGGCGGTACAGCCGATACAGGCGGCTTCGTCTATCAGGGCGACGGCTTTGGGCTGAGTTTTGACCGGCGCGACACACGGCTTACCCAATAAGGCGGCAATGTCTACCATCACCGCTTCTCCACCGGGCGCGCACAGATTAACAGGCGCATCCTCGTGCAACAAAGCTTGCGCATAAGGCAGGCAGCCTTGATAGCCGCATTCTCGGCACTGGGTTTGCGGCAGCAGGCGGTTGATGGCTTGAAGGTCGGTCGGCATGGCGGATAGAGTCAAAATCGAAAGCGTGTATTTTATCGGGAAACGGAATGCAGGGAAACAAAAGACCAAACTAAAAAGGTCGTCTGAAAACCCAAACTGAGTTTTCAGACGACCTTTTATATTTTCTGACTATTTGTCCTGCTTAATCAGAATTTATGTGCCAAACCGAAAGAAACGGCTTTTTGCTCAACAGAGCCTGTGTGATCAGGGGTCAGGCGGGTTTTGCTGCCCAGTTTCATATAGCCGGCATGAGCAAGCATGGAAGTGCGTTTGCTGAATTTGTATTTAGCACCAACCACAACTTGGTCGAATTTATCAACCAGTTTCTCGCCGCTGTTCACGCCTTTTGCCGCCCAACCGTGAGCATAGCTGAGTTGCGGGGTCAAGTTACCGAAGGTATAGCCCACGGTAACGGCTGCATCTACAACCTTAACAGCTTCTTCTTTGCCTGAATCTTTAGTGATGTCAACACCTTTGTAGGTATTGAAATCATCGGTAAAGTGCGCCAAATATTTGTTCGCGCTTTCATAGCCTTTGGCATATTGCGCACCTACGCCGACAAACAGGTTGTCTTTGTCGTAGTAGCTTTCAATCTTAGCGATTTGGGCAGCTTTGGCTTTGCCGTCTTTGTTGGTGTACGCGCCTTTATAATGACCGTAGCCCAGTTTGGTGGCGAAACCGTTGTTTTCGTAGATCAAACCGGCAGTATATTGCTCTTTGCTCGGTTTTTCGTGTACGTGTCTGTCATCCGGATTGCGGTTGTCGCGCGGAGCGTAGGAGGCATTGAACTTGAATCCGCCGAACGAAGGGCTGTCAACGCAAAGAGGTCGTACGTACGCCGGTGCGGGTGTTGATACCCAAACCCATGGCGTCGGTTTTATACATCCATGGATCAATGGTATCCATTTCGTTGAGCATGTTGTCGATGTTACCGGCGCGAACTTTACCGAAGTTGCCTTCCAAACCGATGAAGGAATTGCGGTTGCCGAAACGTTGGCTGTTGGATTCGCCTAAAATGGAAGTACGCTGCTCAACCTGCCAAATGACTTTGAGGTCGTCTGAAAGTTTCTCGTTGCCTTTGAAACCGATGCGCGAAGTATTGTCGTTGATACGGGTCGCGGTCGCGCTTTTTTCCGTACCTTCGTTACCTTTGATTTTCACCTGTCCGGAGGTGATGGTGCTTTTGACTTGTCCGTACAGGACAACTTCGGCGGACGCTGCAAAAGGTAGGGCTGCTGCGGTTAAAGTAATCAATATTTTCTTCATGAGTCCTCCTCGAATTTTAAAATTGAGTAAAAATACCAAACTCAATCATAATGATTTATGGATTATTAGACAACTCTTTTTATCTTGAGAAAAATTATTATTTATTTCAAATATAATTTGCATTTCAACAACACGATATCGTTGGAATCTTTAATATTCATCCTTTCTGCAATTTTGTTGGCACAATCCCTATTTTTCCCTTGTCTCAAGATTGAAAATAAGGCAAGTGCAACTTTTTTCAGACGACCTTCTCGGGTCGTCTGAATATTTTTTTGTTTATGAAGAAACCCATAGCTGAAAACAACGAAAAAAAGAAGAAATTTTCCCGTCTAACCTATTGCGCCGACAGGGATTTTGCCGTTTAATGCGAACCTGCTGAATCAAGGGCCCGAGGCATATGCCGGCCGCCCCCACAGTTAACCTTTTGTATGTGGACAGTCTGCGCTTGACTGACTGCCGCCGCTGCAACAATTCCCCCTTCCACAAAAGGACTGTACCCATGAAAAAAATTTCAATGGCGGCGGCACTCATCGGCCTCGTCTTGACTGCATGTAGCGGCGGACAACAAACCGCCGCAGAATCTTCCGCACCTTCTTCCCATACTGCGTCCGACAAGCTCAATATCTACAACTGGTCGGACTACGTTGATCCCGCCACGCTTGAAGCGTTCGAAAAAAATACGCATATCAACGTCCGCTACGACTACTACGACAGCAACGAAGCCCTCGAAGCCAAGCTTTTGACCGGCAAGTCCGGTTACGACCTCGTTGCGCCGTCCATTGCCAACGTCGGACGCCAAATCAAAGCCGGCGCGTATCAAAAAATCGACAAAAGCCAAATCCCGAACTACGCCAACATCGATGCCGACTTACTTGCCATGATGGCAAAAGTCGACCCGGGCAACCAATACGCAGTCCCTTATTTCTGGGGCATCAACACGCTCGCCATCAACAAAAAACTGGTCCAAAAAGCCCTAGGGACGGAGCAGCTGCCCGAAAACGAATGGGATTTGGTGTTCAATCCCGAATACACCAAAAAGCTGAAATCCTGCGGCATCAGCTATTTTGACAGCGCCATCGAACAAATCCCGCTTGCACTGCATTATCTAGGCAAAGACCCGAATACCGAAAACCCTGACGACATCAAAGCCGCCGTCAACATGATGAAAAAAGTGCGTCCCGACATCAAACGCTTCACTTCGTCAGGCTATATTGACGATATGGCGGCGGGCAACCTTTGCGTTTCAGTCGGTTACGGCGGCGATTTGAACATCGCCAAAACACGCGCGCAAGAAGCGAAGAACGGCGTCGAAATCGAAGTGTTAGCACCCAAAAGCGGCGTCGGCATCTGGGTGGATTCCCTGATGATTCCGCGCGATGCCCAAAACACCGCCAATGCGCACAAATACATCAACCACACGCTCGATCCCGAAGTCGCGGCGCAAAACGGCAATTTCGTTACCTACGCCCCTGCCAGCCGCCCTGCACGCGCGTTGATGGACGAGAAATATACCGGCGATGCGTCTATCTTCCCGACCAAGGAATTGATGGATAAAAGTTTCATCGTATCGCCCAAATCAACAGATGCAAGCCGCCTGAGCGTCCGCCTGTGGCAATCGTTGAAAGCAGGCAAATAGCCGTTTGATGCGTTGGAAATATAAGGTCGTCTGAAAATCAAATTTGGTTTTCAGACGACCTTTTTTACTGCTATCGAACGAATTTAAAGATTACTCAATAAACCGCAACTTGAAGATATAGTGGATTAACTTTAAACCAGTACGGCGTTGCCTCGCCTTGCCGTACTATCTGTACTGTCTGCAGCTTCGTCGCCTTGTCCTGATTTAAAGTTAGTCCACTATATTAAACAAATCAGCACCGCATTACCTGCGCTATGTACAGATTGCGATTACCCTATATCAAAAACATATTAATACACCACAAAACCCAAAATTATTTAATCACCCGGTTTTCTATTCCATTAGCAACAAAAATAGAGCCATCCCCATATAATCACAAAGTATTACTTACCGTTAAAACCAGGTTTTAAGATTTGTAAATTTGACATAGGTCAAATTATTGCAAATAATGGATTCATATAATGTTAATGTTTAGAGTATCGAATAATCGGGAACAGCCATGTCCTGCCTAAAAACGAAACACACATCAGGCATCTTGAATACGATGCTGTCGATGTTTGCCGTATTTGTCCTATTGTTTTCAACACTGCCCGCTTATGCCGAGCGTTTGCCGGAATTCCTGTCAAAAATCCAGCCTTCGGAAATTTTTCCGGGTGCAGACCGCTATGGCAAGCCTGAAGGCAAACCTATGGTTGCCCGTGTTTATAAGGGCGACGAGCAGTTGGGTTTGGTGTATATCACGACGGACGTGGTCAATACGCGCGGCTATTCGAGCAAACCGATTGATACGATGATGGCTTTGGCCAACGACGGAACGATTGCCGGTGCGAAGCTGGTCGATCACCATGAGCCGATTATGCTTATTGGTATTCCGCAATCGCGTGTGGATAAATTCATCAATAAATATATCGGTTTGAATTTTATTAAAAACCCACCCACTCCGGGTGTTGCCCCCGGGGACATCATCAGCGGCGCGACCGTTACGCTGATGGTAATTAACGACAGTATCCAGCGTTCGTTCAAAGTTGTTGCCGGCAAATATGGTTTGGGCACTGACAAAGCCGTTCAGACGACCTCCGCCAATGCTGCGGATACGCAACAGGCTGCTGCCCCTGCGGCTCAAACCCGGCCTCGCCGCGCTGTCAATCCTGACAAACAGGACATTCAATCTTGGAATGCGTTGCTGGAACAAAAAGCCATCGGTCATCTGCACATTACAGTTGACGAAATCAACAAGCTGTTTGAAAAAGGCGGCAAAGCAGGTGTTGCCGAACACGCCGAACAAGGTGCAGGCGACGATACCTTTATCGATTTGTACACTGCCGTAGTCAGCCAGCCTTCCATCGGCAAAAGCCTGTTGGGCGAGGAAGGTTGGAAAAACCTGCAAAACCGTCTGCAACCCGGTCAACAAGCTGTCTTGGTTGCCGGTGAAGGCCGTTATTCTTGGAAAGGTTCGGGCTATGTCCGCGGCGGTATTTTCGACCGTATCGAGATGATTCAAGGCGAAAACAGCTTCCGCTTCACCGACGCGCAACACGAACGCTTGGTTGATTTGGCAGCCGAAGGCGCGCCCCACTTTAAAGAAGTATCTTGGTTTACGATTCCCGAAGGTGTGGAATTCGATGCTGCCGAACCTTGGCGTTTGCAGTTGATGGTTCAACGCGTATTGAGCGTAAACGACAAAGCGTTCGTAACCGCCGATTTGGATTACGAACTGCCTCAAGGTTACTATGTCGATGACCCGAAAGCACCTCCCGTCGAAATCAGTGCACCAGTCGAACCGGCAGCCGCTCCTACCGCCGACCAAGCCTCAGACACCAAAGGCATAGCCGAAGAAACCTCTGAAGCCTCTTCAAACGATGGTGCGTCCAACCAACTCTGGAAACAGGTGTGGAAAGCGAAACAGGGACAAATCGCCGTAGTCGGCATCGCCTTGACCATCCTGCTTTTGGTCTTCCTGTTCCAGGACTGGATTGTCCGCTATGAGAAATGGTACGACCGCTTCCGCCTGGTATTCCTGACATTTACCCTGTTCTATATCGGCTGGTACGCTCAGGCGCAACTGTCGGTCGTCAATACGCTGACGCTGTTCTCCGCCATCCTGACCGAATTCCGTTGGGACTTCTTCCTGATGGATCCGATTGTGTTCATCCTGTGGCTGTTTACCGCCGCAACCATGCTGCTGTGGAACCGCGGTACATTCTGCGGCTGGCTCTGCCCCTTCGGTTCGCTGCAAGAGTTGACCAACCGTATCGCCAAAAAATTGGGCGTGAAACAGATTACCGTGCCGCACCTGCTGCACACGCGCCTGACTGCGATTAAATACGTCATTTTCTTCGCACTGTTGGCAATTTCCCTGTACGATTTGGGCACGGCGGAAAAATTCGCAGAGGTAGAACCCTTTAAAACGGCGATTATTTTGAAATTCGTCCGCGAATGGTGGTTTGTCGCGTTTGCCGTTACCCTTTTGGTTGCCGGCCTGTTCATCGAACGCTTCTTCTGCCGCTATCTGTGCCCATTGGGCGCGGGCATCGCCCTACCCGGTCGCTTCCGCGTATTCGACTGGCTGCGCCGCTACAAAATGTGCGGCAACCCTTGCCAAATCTGTACGCACGAATGCCCCGTTCAGGCGATTGCACCGGAAGGCGACATCCATCCGAACGAATGTATCCAGTGCCTGCACTGCCAAGTCATGTATCACCATGACACACGTTGTCCGCAAGTTGTGGCAACCAACAAGAAAAAACAAAAACAGGCGGCGGCAAAAGCCGACCCCGAAACCGCATCTGCAAAACAGCAGCCTGAGGAGCAGGTTGTGCAGTTTGTGAAAAAAGAAACCGCCCCTAAAGCCGGCGAATAATCTGAAACCCTAAAGAAATACTGGGTCAACCGTACCCACACTTATAAACATAAATACGTTTTTTCAATCGGCAGGTCGTCTGAAAACGCCGGCTGCCGAATTTTATCCAAGGAGTGTTGTATGTCAGACGAAAAATTAGAACAAAACGGCTTAAGCCGTCGTTCATTCTTAGGTACTGCCGCCGTTTCAGGCGCAGGTATTGCCGGCGCCGGTCTGTTGGGTTTGGCGGGCTGTTCCAAAGAGGGTGGCGATAAATCCGCTGCTTCAGGTGCTGCACCTGCCGCCAAAACCGAGTCTCATGCCTCTGCCGAACCGGGTAAACAGACTTCCGAAGTCGGTCCGGGCGAACTCGACCAATACTACGGCTTCCTCTCTGGCGGCCAATCGGGCGAAATGCGCTTGATCGGCGTACCTTCCATGCGCGAACTGATGCGTATCCCCGTGTTCAACATGGACAGCGCGACCGGTTGGGGCCGTACCAACGAGAGCCTGCGTATTTTGAATGAAAAAAATACGCCGGAAACCAACCAGTTCCTGAAAGACAGCGGCCTGCGCTGCTACCCCAACGGCGACTTGCACCACCCTCACTTGTCGTTTACCGACCAAACTTACGACGGCCGCTACGCGTATGCCAACGACAAAGCAAACAACCGCGTTTGCCGCGTCCGCCTGGACTTCATGAAAACCGACAAAATCACCGAAATCCCTAACGTTTCCGGTGTACACGGTCTGCGTCCGCAACGTTATCCGAAAACCGGCTATGTCTTTGCCAACGGCGAACACATCGTACCGGTAAGCGGCGTGGGTACTTGGAACGACGCCAAAACTTGGAATGCCGTTTATACCGCCATTGACGGCGAAACCATGGACATCGCATGGCAAGTATTGGTGGACGGCAACTTGGACAACGGCGATGCCGACTACCAAGGCAAATACTCCTTCTCCACCTGCTACAACTCCGAACGTGCCCTGACCGTACAAGGTGCTTCTTCCAACGAGCAAGACTGGTGCGTAGTCTTCAATCTTGCCGCCATCGAAGAAGGCATCAAAAAAGGCGACTTCAAAGAAGTCAACGGCGTGAAAATGCTGGACGGCCGCGCAGAAGCCAATTCCCCTTACACCCGCTACATCCCCGTGCCGAACTCTCCGCACGGCTGTAACGCTTCCCCTGACGGCAAATACATCATGCTCAACGGCAAACTGTCTCCGACCGTTACCGTATTGGATGTCAGCAAACTGGACGATTTGTTCGCCGGCAAAATCAAAGAGCGCGATGTGGTTGTCGCCGAACCCCAACTGGGTCTCGGTCCTTTACACACCGCGTTTGACGGCCGCGGCAACGCCTACACCACGCTGTTTATCGACAGCCAAATGGTTAAATGGAACATCGACGACGCCATCAAAGCCTACAAAGGCGAAAAAGTGGATCCGATCAAACAGAAACTCGACGTTCACTACCAACCCGGCCACAACCACACCACCATGGGCGAAACCAAGGAAGCCGACGGCAAATGGCTGGTATCTTTGAACAAATTCTCCAAAGACCGCTTCCTCAACGCCGGCCCGTTGAAACCGGAATGCGACCAGTTGATCGACATTTCCGGCGACGAAATGCGCCTGGTACACGACAACCCGACCTTTGCCGAACCGCATGACCTGTGTCTGGTTGCCGCTTCCAAAGTCAACCCGAAAAAAACCTGGGACCGCAAAGACCCATGGTTCTGGCAAGACGCTGTGGAACAAGCGAAAAAAGACGGTGTCGAGCTGGAAAAAGCCGCCAAGGTCATCCGCGAGGGCAACAAAGTGCGCGTATACATGACTGCCGTTGCGCCTGCGTACAGCATCCCGCAATTCGAAGTCAACCAAGGCGACGAAGTAACCGTATATGTGACCAACGTCGAAACCATCGAAGACTTGACCCACGGCTTCACTTTGGAAGGCTACGGCATCGCTATGGAAATCGGCCCGCAAGCTACCCAATCGGTAACCTTCAAAGCCGTCCGTCCGGGCGTACACTGGTACTACTGCCAATGGTTCTGCCACGCCCTGCACATGGAAATGTCCGGTCAAATGATCGTTAAACCCCGATAATCGGGTTTGACGGTTTATCACTGACTTAACGGAAAGGTCGTCTGAAAAAACTTTCAGGTCTTAGCGAAACCCGCTGCCCTCGTTTTCAGACGACCTTTTATAGCAGAACCGTTTGGACGCAACAGACTGTTCCGCTATAAAACAAAAACACGGCCCTCACAGGCAGGCATTACCGTGCCGACGCATACCGCACGAATCAGAGGAACTCCATGCACACACCCCAATTCAAAACATGGCGACGCGCTGTCCTGGCATTTATGTTCGGCGGCATGATTCAGACGACCTTTGCAGCCACCATCGACGTTTCCCCGAACGACAACCTCCCCGAAGTCATCGCGCGCGCGCAGGCAGGCGATACGCTCAAGCTTGCCTCCGGCACTTACAAAACCAAACTGCTTATCGACAAACCCATCACCATCGAAGGCCCAGCCGACCGCTCCGCCAAAATCGAAGGCGACCGCACCGGCCGTACCATTGCCGTCATCGCCCCCGACGTTACCCTGCGCAACCTCACCGTCACCCGTTCCGGTATGAGCCTGCCCGCCATGGACGCCGGCATCTACCTCGAAGAAACCGCCCCCCGCGCCTTAATCGAACACAACAACATCCTCGACAACTCCGTCGGCGTGTATATCCACGGTTCTGCCGAATCCATGGTGCGCGAGAACAAAATCGTCGGCGACTCCACCCTGCGCGTCAACGAACGCGGTAACGCCGTCACCGTCTGGAACGCCCCCGGCGCGCAAGTTATCGGCAACGACATTTCCAAAGGCCGCGACGGCATTTTCTCCAACACCAGCAAGAACAACACCTACAAAAACAACCGCTTCAGCGACCTGCGTTTCGCCGTCCACTACATGTACACCAACGACAGCGAAGTCAGCGACAACATTTCCGTCGGCAACAACATGGGCTACGTCTTGATGTTCTCCGACCGCCTCAAAGTACACGGCAACATCGCCGTCGGCAGCCGCGACCAAGGCATCATGCTCAACTACGTCAACTATTCCGAAATCAACGACAACATCATCAACAAAGCCGGCAAATGCGTTTTCGCCTACAACGCCAACTACAACAAAATTGTCGCCAACCATTTTGAAAACTGCGAAATCGGCATCCACTTCACCGCCGCCATCGAAGGCACCTCCCTTTCCGACAACGCCTTCATCAACAACGAAAGCCAAGTCAAATACGTCAGCACACGTTTTCTTGACTGGGGCGAAGGCGGACGCGGCAACTACTGGAGCGACAACAGCGCGTTCGACCTTGACGGCGACGGCTTCGGCGACAGCGCATACCGTCCCAACGGCATCATCGACCAAATCGTCTGGCGCGCCCCCGTTTCCCGCCTCCTGATGAACAGCCCCGCCATCAGCATCGTCAAATGGGCGCAGTCGCAGTTCCCCGCCATCCTTCCTGGCGGCGTGATCGACAGCAAACCGCTCATGAAAGCGGGCAGCAACAAAACCACCACTAAATATGAAGCCATGAAAGAACAACTATTGCAGGAAGCCAAAACCAATCAATCCAAATGGGGCGATGCCGAAAACGGCGCATTAAACTGAGCAGAACGCCGTGAACACCTCCTGCAACGTCGTCTGAAAACTTTTCAGACGACCTTTTAAACCTACCGCAGCAAGGTTTTGCCCCATCATTTCCGTATCCATGGAAATCCGCCGCAATTACGATGCAACCCGCGATGCAGGCAGCAGTCAAAAACATAAACCCATAACAAACGTCGTCTGAAATCCCTCTCCCCTTTTTCAGACGACCCCATACGAAGAACGCCCTTTCAGACGACCCCAACGTCGTCTGAAACCCAATCCACACAAGGAAGCACTCATGAGCGCACACCATGTCGAATTGAGAAACGTAACCAAACGCTTCGGCGCACAAAAAGCCGTCAACCAAGTCGATTTAGTCTTGAAGGCGGGCGAAAGTGTCGGTCTTGCCGGACACAACGGCGCAGGCAAGTCCACGCTCATCAAATTGATACTCGGGCTGATTACCCCCACCGAAGGCGAAGTCATGCTGCTGGGCGAGCGCACCGGAAGTAAAGCGGGCGCGCAGTTGCGCAGCCAAATCGGCTATCTGCCCGAAACCGTCGCCCTGCACCCTTCCCTTAGCGGCATCGAAACCCTCAATTTCTACGCCAAACTCAAAAAACAGCCGCTCACCAAAAACCACGAACTCCTCGAACGCGTCGGCATTTCCCAAGCCGCCCGCCGCCGCGTCGGCACCTACTCCAAAGGTATGCGCCAACGCCTCGCCCTCGCCCAAGCCTTGCTCGGAGAACCCAAAGTATTGCTGTTTGACGAACCCACCACAGGCCTCGACCCCGCCTCGCGCCAAATGTTTTACGAAGTCGTGCGCGAACTCAACGGACGCGGCGCCACCGTCCTTCTCAGCACCCACGCCCTCGCCGAACTCGACGGCCACGCCGACCGCATCGTCGTCATGAAAAACGGCGTCAAAGTCGCCGACGGCAGCATGGACGAGTTGCACGTCCAAAGCGGACTCCCCCTCACCGTCAACATCCGCCTCAAAGCCCCGCGTCCCTTAAGCGAACGCTGGCAGCCGCTTTCAGACGACCTCAGCTATCGGGCGCAATGTCAGGCTGAAGAACGCATGGCATTACTCAGCGAATTGGGCAACCTGTCCGACCTCGCCTACCTCGACATCCACACACCCACACTCGACGACATGTACGCACAATTCTTAAAAAGGGAGGACGTATGAACCCCATTTGGATTATCACCGGAAAAGAAGTCCGCGACAGCCTGCGCAACCGTTGGGTACTCGCCGCCTCCGTCCTGCTCGCCGCCCTCGCCCTCTCATTGGGCTTCCTCGGCAGCTCGCCGACAGGCTCGGTTAAAGTCGATCCGCTGACCGTAACCGTCGTCAGCCTCTCCAGCCTGTCCATCTTCCTGATCCCGCTCATCGCCATGCTCCTCTCCTACGATTCCCTCATCGGCGAAATCGAACGCGGCACCATGGCGCTGCTGTTGAGCTACCCCGTTTCTCGCAACCAAATCCTTGCCGGGAAATTCATCGGCCACCTCATCATCCTCGCCCTCGCCACCACCGCAGGCTACGGAATTGCAGGCATCACGCTCCAACTCGCCAACGGCAGTTTCGACATCGCCGCGTGGAAACCCTTCGCCCTCCTGATTGCCGCCAGCGTCATTTTGGGTGCCGCATTCCTGTCCATGGGCTACCTCATCAGCGCGAAAGTGAAAGAACGCGGCACCGCCGCCGGTATCGCCATCGGCGTTTGGCTGTTTTTCGTCGTCATCTTCGACATGGCGCTTTTGGGCATCCTCGTCGCCGATACCCAGCAAACAATCACCGCACCCGTCGTTGAGACCGTCCTCCTTTTCAACCCCACCGACATCTACCGCCTGCTTAACCTGACCGGTTACGAAAACACCGCCATGTACGCAGGCATGGCAGGTTTGAGCGAACAAATCAGCCTGACCATGCCCGTATTGCTGACCGCGCAGATATTATGGGTTATTATTCCCCTTATCTTGGCAGCAAGAATTTTTGGAAAGCGACAAATATGAAAAAGAATTTACCTGCGCTCCTCGCCGCCCTGCTCCTGAGTGCCTGCCCCAAAGAGGATGACACCCCGCCGCCTGAGCCTCAGCAAATCAGCGACCGCGCCGTGGGGCACTATTGCAGCATGAACCTGACCGAACACAACGGCCCCAAAGCCCAAATCTACCTCAACGGCAAACCCGACCGCCCCGTCTGGTTCTCCACCATCAAGCAGATGTTCGGCTACACCAAGCTGCCCGAAGAGCCTAAAGGCATCCACGTCATCTACGTTACCGACATGGGCAAAGTCAAAGACTGGAGCAAACCCAATGCCGACACCGCATGGATAGACGGCAAAAAAGCCTATTACGTCATCGAAAGCGGCTTCATCGGCGGCATGGGTGCAGAAGACGCCCTCCCCTTCGCCGACAAAGCCCAAGCAGAGAAATTTGCCAAAGAAAAAGGCGGCCGCGTCGTCAGCTTCGACGAAATGCCCGATTCCTACATCTTCAAATAATCCCTTCCCATCAAAAAGGTCGTCTGAAAACCTTATCCATCAGGTTTTCAGACGACCTTTTTATATAGTGGATTAACTTTAAATCAGGACA
>KV796931.1:15999-56844 GCA_001809325.1 Neisseria sp. HMSC077D05
CCGTACTGGTTTAAAGTTAATCCACTATATCTGCGGTCTTAATCGGGCGATTCGGTTCAAATCACAAAATCCATTGCTACGCCCTGTAAGCTTTGGTCCATATCCGCCGCCGGCGTTTTGACTGAGCGTCCTACCGGTTTGGCAGGCACGCCGACGACGGTAATCGAAGACGGTACGTCGGCAACAACCACGCTGCCCGCGCCGATTTTCGAGTTGTCGCCGATGCGGATATTGCCCAATATCGAAGCGTTCGCACCGATCATCACGCCGTCGCCGATTTTCGGGTGGCGGTCTCCGCATTCCTTGCCCGAACCGCCAAGCGTTACGCCGTGTAGGATGGAAATATTGTTGCCCAACACGGCTGTTTCTCCTGCCACGAAACCGGTGGCGTGGTCGAGCATCAGCCCATGACCGAAACGGGCGGCGGGGTGAATATCGACGCCGAACACTTCCGACATACGGTTTTGCAGGAAATACGCCAGCGTTTTGCGGCCGTTTTGATAGAGCCAGTGGTTGATGCGATGCGCCTGAATGGCGTGGAAGCCTTTGAAATACAGAAGCGGCAGCGAATATTCGTCGCAGGCGGGGTCGCGTTCGTAAATGGCTTTCAAATCGGCTTCGACGCAGTTGCCGATGCGTGCGTCGCTGCCCAATGCCTGCTGGTAGATTTCAAACAGGGCGCGCACGTCCATAATCGGGCTGCCAAGTTTGCTGGAGAGGTGGTAGGCGAGTACCGAATCGAGCGAATCATGGCGCAACACGGTTTGGTGCAAAAAGCTCGCCAGCATCGGTTCGGCTGCGGCTGCGGCTGCGGTTTCTTCGCGGATGGTGTGCCAGAGGTTGAAATCGGTTGTGTTCAGGTGGTCTTTTTTCATGTTCGAGGTCGTCTGAAAACAGGATGGTATCGGCGTATCTTACCTTTTATCAACGATTTGCGATAGCGCATCTAGAAATATGTTTATTACATCGGCTTTTATAGTGGATTAACTTTAAATCAGGACAAGGCGACGAAGCCACAGACAGTACAGATAGTACGGCAAGGCGAGGCAACGCCGTACTGGTTTAAAGTTAATCCACTATATATGCTTGAAGTTTTTTCAGACGACCTTATATAAAGCTGCATTGAATACCAACCCCTATTTAAAAGGATGTCCGACATGACGGAGCATAACGAACCGCAACAAACCGAAACTGAAATCGAAACAGCGGCAGAAGTGGAAACCGCCGAAGCCGTCGAAACCGAGCAAACCGAAACACAACCGGAAGCGCCATCTTACGAAGAATTGCAGGCGCGTATCGCCGAGTTGGAAGGACAGCTGAAAGACAGCGAACTGCGCGGCTTGGCAAACGAGCAAAACCTGCGCCGCCGCCATCAGCAGGAAATTGCCGATACGCACAAATTCGCCGGACAAAAATTCGCCACCGAAATGCTGCCGGTCAAAGACTATCTCGAAATGGCGCTGCTCGACCAAAGCGGCAATTTCGACGCGCTGAAAATGGGCGTGCAAATGACGCTGAACGAATTGCAAAAAGCGTTCGACACCACGCACATCAAAGAAATCAACCCGCAGCCCGGCGACAAACTCGACCCGCACCAACATCAAGCCATGCAGGCAGTCGTCAGCGAGCAAGAGCCGAACACCATTGTCAGCGTCATGAAAAAAGGCTACACCCTGTCCGACCGCGTATTACGTCCCGCAATGGTTGTCGTGGCGAAACAAGAATCCTGAAGGCACCGCTTGATAAAGTTTATCAAGCATAAAATTTTCAGACGACCCTTCCCCGCCCTTCAAGCCCCAATCCCGCTTTTGGAAAATCATTCCGATGATGCCCAATCGGAAAAGAAAGACAAGGTCGTCTGAAAAACAAAATACCGCCCTGTGGATAAATAGTTTAATCCGTTGAATTTTATATTTAAAAAATTTCAACAAAGCCCTTGAAAAAATATCGGGCAACCCTATTTACAGGTCAACGGAACAAAATGTTCCACACGATTATTAACTTAGAAAAATCTTTTTAGGAGCAACATCAATATGGCAAAAGTAATCGGTATCGACTTAGGTACAACCAACTCTTGTTTGGCTATTTCTGAAAACGGTCAAACCAAAGTCATCGAAAACGCAGAAGGCGCACGCACCACACCATCCGTTATCGCTTATCTGGACGGCGGTGAAATCCTCGTCGGCGCACCGGCAAAACGCCAAGCCGTAACCAACGCTAAAAACACTATTTACGCTGCTAAACGTTTGATTGGCCACAAATTCGAAGACAAAGAAGTCCAACGCGACATCGAATCCATGCCTTTCGAAATCATCAAAGCCAACAACGGCGACGCATGGGTGAAAGCGCAAGGCAAAGAACTGTCTCCTCCTCAAATTTCCGCAGAAGTCCTGCGTAAAATGAAAGAAGCCGCCGAAGCTTACTTGGGCGAGAAAGTAACTGAAGCCGTGATTACCGTTCCGGCCTACTTCAACGACAGCCAACGCCAAGCCACCAAAGACGCAGGCCGCATCGCCGGTTTGGACGTAAAACGCATCATCAACGAGCCGACCGCAGCTGCTTTGGCATTCGGTATGGACAAAGGCGACAACAAAGACCGCAAAGTAGCCGTATATGACTTGGGCGGCGGTACCTTCGATATTTCCATCATCGAAATCGCCAACCTCGACGGCGACAAACAATTCGAAGTATTGGCAACCAACGGCGACACTTTCTTGGGCGGCGAAGACTTCGACCAACGCCTCATCGACTACATCATCGCCGAGTTCAAAAAAGAACAAGGCATTGATTTGAAACAAGACGTGATGGCATTGCAACGCCTGAAAGAAGCTGCCGAAAAAGCCAAAATCGAATTGTCCAGCGGCCAGCAAACCGAAATCAACCTGCCGTACATCACCATGGACGCAACCGGCCCGAAACACTTGGCAATGAAAATTACCCGTGCCAAATTCGAGAGCCTGGTTGAAGACTTGATTGCCCGCTCTATCGAGCCTTGCAAAATTGCATTGAAAGATGCCGGCTTGAGCACCGGCGACATCGACGACGTGATTTTGGTCGGCGGCCAAACCCGTATGCCGAAAGTACAAGAAGCCGTGAGAGACTTCTTCGGCAAAGAGCCGCGCAAAGACGTGAACCCTGACGAAGCCGTTGCCGTAGGCGCAGCGATTCAAGGCGAAGTATTGAGCGGCGGCCGCAGCGATGTATTGCTGCTGGACGTAACGCCCCTGTCTTTGGGTATCGAAACCATGGGCGGCGTGATGACCAAGCTGATTCAGAAGAACACCACCATCCCGACCAAAGCGTCGCAAGTGTTCTCTACCGCCGAAGACAACCAAAGCGCAGTAACCATCCATGTACTGCAAGGTGAACGCGAACGCGCCTCCGCCAACAAATCTTTAGGTCAGTTCAACTTGGGCGACATCGCACCCGCACCGCGCGGCATGCCGCAAATCGAAGTAACCTTCGACATTGACGCCAACGGTATCCTGCACGTTTCCGCCAAAGACAAAGGCACAGGCAAAGCCGCCAACATCACCATCCAAGGTTCTTCAGGCTTGAGCGAAGAAGAAATCGAACGCATGGTGAAAGATGCCGAAGCCAATGCTGAGGAAGATAAAAAACTGACTGAATTGGTCGCTTCCCGCAACCAAGCCGAAGCCCTGATTCACTCCGTGAAAAAATCTTTGGCGGACTATGGCGACAAACTCGACGCAGCCGAGAAAGAAAAAATTGAAGCCGCGCTGAAAGAAGCTGAAGAAGCCGTGAAAGGCGACGACAAAGCCGCCATCGACGCCAAAGCCGAAGCACTGGGCGCAGCCAGCCAAAAACTGGGCGAAATGGTTTACGCGCAAGCTCAAGCCGAAGCCCAAGCAGGCGAAAGCGCACAAGCCGAACCGTCTTCCGCCAAGAAAGACGACGACGTGGTAGATGCCGACTTTGAAGAAGTAAAAGACGACAAGAAATAATTGAGGTCGTCTGAAAAAAGCGCGAATCGCAAGGTTCGCGCTTTTTGTTTTGTATCGTGAGCAAATTCGATACGATTAGGCACTAGAAAGACACAGTGCCCTCTTTTATAAAAATTCGGATTTTTCTCAGACGACCTCTTGAGATGCGGCATTTCCATTTAAGAGCAAAACACATCCAACATCCTGCCTTACTGCCTTAAAAACCAAAAGGTCGTCTGAAACCAAATACCATGATTTCAGACGACCTTTAAACAAAACAATCTGGTCTTATTCCGAGTATGTAAACTTCGCGCGCTTGACGTTGCAAAAAATTTCATACGGAATCATACCGGCAGCTTCGGCGACTTCGTTGATATTGACAACGTCACCCCACAATTCGACTTCGGCGCCCAAACCTTCTTTGGAAGCGTCGAGTTCAACGGTAATCATGTCCATAGACACCCTGCCGATGATGCGGCTGCGTTTGCCTTCGACGGCAACGGGCGAGTTGGTCGAGGAGCGGCGCGGATAACCATCGGCGTAGCCGCAGGCAATCAAGCCGACGCGGGTGGACTTGCTGGTGTAAAACGTCGCGCCGTAACCGATGGGAGAATGAGGTTGCAGGACGCGTTCGCCGAATACGCGGGAAGTCAGGCGCATGACGGGTTTCAGGCGTTCGTCCACGCCGCCGAACGGAGAAATGCCGTAAAGCGCCAGTCCGGCACGACCCCAGTCGCGGCGCGCTTCGGGAACATTCAGGATGGCAGCGGAGTTGGCAAGGCTTTCTTCGCCTTCCAAGCCTTCACACGCCAAATCAAAGGCTTCAAGCTGCATTTCGGTCATGCCGTTGTCGGGTTCGTCGGCGCAGGCAAAGTGGCTGAATTTAACAATGCTGTCAACGTGTTTGCATTGCTTCAGCGCTGTGTAGGCGGAAGTGTAATTGTGCGGAAAGAAGCCGGCGCGGTGCATACCGGAATCCATTTTGAGCCAGACTTTGACGGGATTCTGCCAATGATGGGCGATTAAGGCTTCGAGTTGCCATTGGCTGCCGACGCCCGGCCACAAATTGTATTTATCAACGGTGGCGTATTCCGACGCTTCAAACACGCCTTCGAGCAATACGATGGGATTGGTAATGCCGTTCTCACGCAATTCGACGGCTTCGTCCACGGTGGCGACGGCAAACCCGTCGGCAAGGTCGGACAATGCGTGGGCGCACCGTACCGCGCCGTGTCCGTAAGCGTCCGCTTTAATAACGGCAAGCATCTTGCCTCCGTGAATCTGTTTCAGGGTTTGATAATTGTGGCGCAGATTGTCCAAGCGGATTCGGGCATTTAATGGACGCATGATTTGTTCTTTCCGTTAATGAAGGTCGTCTGAAAATGGATATTCACGTTTTCAGACGACCTTAAAATATGGCTAATGCTTATAATTATAGGCTTAAAGACGCATTTTTTAAATATCCGATGCGTCCGCCCAATTAATTATCTTATTAATGGACAAGCATCAAGCCGACAGATTGGGATAAAAACTCCAAGCATTGGATGCTTGAACGTATTGCCTAGGCGGAGTTCCTAAAAAACCTCATCCAATCCCCGTTTAAAACCGGTTTTTTAATTCCCGCAACGCGGCAAATACTTCCAAACCGCTGTTCAACCGCTTCCCTACCAAATCTTCAACCCGTTCGCGGACATGGGGCAAATCGACCCGTAAAAACGGATTGATTTTGCGTTCATGCGCGAGGGTAACGGGCAGGGTCGGCGTATGTTCCGCCGCTCGTAAAGCCGCTTGAATATCGGCATTTTCCGGTTCGATAAATTCGGCAAAACGCAGATTAGAGGCGGTATATTCATGCGCAGGATAAAACAGCGTATCTTCGGGCAACTGATTGAATCTTTGGAAACTGTCGTACAAATCTTCTATCGTTCCCGTAAACAACCTGCCGCAGCCGGCAGAGAATAATGTGTCGCCGCAGAAAACGTGCAAACCTTCGGCGTTTTCCAAAAGATAACTGACGTGGCGGTCGGTATGGCCGGGCGTCGCCCACACGGTAACCAACTCGTCGCCGAATGGAAACTGCGTACCCGCCGTAACTGTGTGCGTTGCCAAGTCAATATCCGCCTCGCCGTACACGGGCGATTCCATAAAGCCGTTTTTGAGGGATTGGACTCCGCCGATATGGTCGTGATGCAAATGGGTAATCCACGTTTGCGCCAGCATCAGGCGGTTGCGGACGAGAAATACCAAAACGGGCGTGGCATCGGACGGATCGACACAGGCGGCGTGGTTGCCGGCTTGAATCATCCAGATGTAGTTGTCGTTTAAGGCTTTGACGGGGGTAATTTTCATAGGATTTCTTTTGTAGGTAGTGATTTGGATGCGGCTGAACCATGAAGCCGTATGGTGTAGTGGATTAACTTTAAACCAGGACGGCGTTGCCTTGCCTTGCCTTGCCTTGCCGTACTATCTGTACTGTCTGCGGCTTCGTCGCCTTGTCCTGATTTAAATTTAATCCACTATAATTATAAAACAGTTTAACAGAAATCGCTTGAACCTTATTGGTATGCTTTGTCGGCACAGACAAAAAAGGTCGTCTGAAAAGTGGTTTTCAGACGACCTTTGTTCATTTCCGACAACTTTTAAATCAGTTCCAAATCCGGACCGGCGTTTTGGGCGCGGCGGCTGCGCAGTTGGATGTCCAAACGCAGGTCGTGGGCGGAGTCAGCGTTTTTAATAGCGTCTTGGAAGCTGATGTCGCCGCGTTCGTACAGCTCGTAGAGCGCTTGGTCGAAGGTTTGCATACCCATGGCGGTAGATTTTTTCATCATTTCTTTAATGCCGTGGATTTCGCCTTTTTGAATCATCTCAGAAATAATCGGCGAATTGAGCAGGATTTCCACTGCGGCTACGCGGCCCTTGCCGCCTTCGCGGGGAATCAGGCGTTGCGAGATGAAGGCTTGCAGGTTGAGCGACAAGTCGGTCAAAAGCTGGGTGCGGCGCTCTTCTGGGAAGAAGTTGATGATGCGGTCGAGCGCCTGGTTGGAGTTGTTGGCGTGCAATGTGGCGAGACAGAGGTGGCCAGTTTCGGCAAACGCCAAGGCGTAGTCCATGGTTTCGCGGTCGCGAATCTCGCCAATGAGGATGACGTCTGGCGCCTGACGCAGGGTGTTTTTCAGTGCGGCAAACCAGTTTTCTGTATCCACGCCGACTTCGCGCTGGGTAATGATGCTTTTTTTGTGTTGATGGACGAACTCAATCGGGTCTTCGATGGTGATGATGTGGTCTTGGCAATTTTCGTTGCGGTGGTCAACCATCGCGGCGAGCGAGGTCGATTTGCCCGAGCCGGTACCGCCGACGAAAATCACAAGGCCGCGTTTTTTCATCACCACGTCTTTCAAGACGGGCGGTAGATTGAGGCTGTCAAAATTCGGGATTTTGCTGGTAATGGAGCGGAACACTAACGCCGTCGCGCCGCGCTGCACCATCGCATTGACACGGAAGCGGCTGGTGTCGGGCAGGCTGATGGCGAAGTTGCATTCGTTGGTAGAGGAAAACTCTTCGATTTGTTTGGTGGACATAATCGAAAAAGCGATTTCCATACATTTTTCAGAGGTCAGCGGCTCATCGGTAATCGGTGTGATTTTACCGTCCACTTTCATAGCGGGCGGAAAATTGGTGGTGATAAAGAGGTCGGAGCCTTTGTATTTGTTCATATGGCGCAGCCAAGTGAACAATTCGTCTTTTGCACTGGGAGGATTGGTCATCATGATATTGGATAATTTCGGTGGTTATTTTATTAAAATGGATTATATCAAATAAATCATGATACATAAAAATGGCAAGATTACCGTATCGAATAATAAGACAGGCGGGCAATATGGCGGATTCAATACGGGTATGGAATGCCGCCGCTGCTGTTATAATACCGCCCACAATTTTATGGAAAGGTAAAAAATGTCTGTACAAACAGTAGCAGTCATCGGCGCGATGGAACAGGAAATCGAGCTTTTGCGCGAAGCAATGGATAATGTCAAAAGCGTGTCTTTCGGTAAGTTTACCGCCTACGAAGGCGAAATGGCGGGTAAACGCATGGTGTTGGTATTGAGCGGCATCGGCAAGGTCAACGCGGCGGTTTCAACGGCTTGGGTTATTCATCAATTCGCGCCGGACTGCGTCATCAATACCGGCAGCGCGGGCGGTGTGGGCAAGGGTTTGAAAGTCGGCGACGTAGTGGTCGGCACGGAAATCGCGCACCACGATGTCGATGTAACGGCGTTCGGCTATGTTTGGGGACAAGTGCCGCAACTGCCCGCCGTATTCGTTTCAGACGACCTCTTGGTCGGCAAGGCAAAACAAGCGGCGGAAGTGTTTGAAGGTGCGGCGGTAGAGCAAGGCTTGATTGTCAGCGGCGACCGCTTTGTCCACAGCAGCGAAGGCGTAGCGGAAATCCGCAGCCATTTCCCTGAAGTTAAAGCGGTGGAAATGGAAGCGGCAGCGATTGCGCAAGCCTGCCACCAATTGAACACGCCTTTCGTCGTGATCCGCGCGATGTCCGATTCGGCGGACGAAAAAGCGGACATCAGCTTTGAAGAGTTTTTGAAAACGGCGGCGGCAAGCTCGGCGAAAATGGTGGAAAAGATTGTCGCGTCGCTGTAAAACACGCATAAAATCATGCGGAAACAGTAAATTTCCGCTAGAATGTCAGGCTATTTCACTTTACCTGAAGGTCGTCTGAACGGTCTATTTGATTTTCAGACGACCTTTTCAGAATCACTGCTTATCTTTCAAAATAACAATATGAAAAATATCCGAAATTTCTCCATCATTGCCCACATCGACCACGGTAAATCGACGCTTGCCGACCGCTTCATCCAATACTGCGGCGGCTTGGATTTGCGCGAAATGAGTACGCAGGTGCTCGACTCCATGGACATCGAAAAAGAGCGCGGCATCACCATCAAAGCGCAAACCGCCGCGCTCAACTACAAAGCACGCGACGGACAGGTGTATCAGCTCAACCTGATTGACACGCCGGGACACGTCGACTTCTCTTACGAAGTCTCCCGCTCGCTGTCCGCCTGCGAAGGCGCGCTTTTGGTTGTTGACGCATCGCAAGGCGTGGAAGCGCAAACCGTGGCGAACTGCTACACCGCGATTGATTTGGGCGTGGAAGTCGTGCCCGTCTTGAACAAAATCGACCTGCCCGCCGCCGACCCCGAGCGCGTGGAACAGGAAATCGAAGACATCATCGGCATCGATGCCATCGGAGCGGTGCAATGTTCCGCCAAAAGCGGCATCGGTGTGGAAGACGTTTTGGAAGAAATCGTTGCCAAAATCCCCGCGCCGACCGGCGACGAAAACGCGCCGCTGCAAGCCGTTATCGTCGATTCGTGGTTTGACAACTACGTCGGCGTGGTCATGTTGATTCGTGTGAAAAACGGCACCATCAAGCTGAAAGACAAAGTGCGCTTTATGAGCACCAAAGCGGAAACGCAGGTCGAGCAACTGGGCGTATTCACACCGAAATCGTTTCAAAAACAAGAACTCAAAGCCGGCGAAGTGGGCTTTTTAATTACCGGCGTGAAAGAATTGGGACAGGCAAAAGTCGGAGACACGGTTACTTTGGTTGCCAACCCCGCTTCTGAGCCGCTGCCCGGCTTCCAAGAAGTACAAAGCCAAGTATTCGCGGGTCTCTACCCCGTAGAAAGCCACGATTACGAAGCCTTGCGTGACGCTTTGGAAAAATTGCAGCTTAACGACGCTTCGTTGAAATTCGAGCCTGAAGTTTCTCAAGCATTGGGCTTCGGCTTCCGCTGCGGCTTCTTGGGTCTGCTGCACTTGGAAATCGTGCAGGAACGCTTGGAGCGCGAGTTCGACATGGATTTGATTACCACCGCGCCGACGGTGGTTTACGAAGTCGTGTTGAAAAGCGGTGAGAAAATCGAAGTCGAAAACCCGTCCAAACTGCCCGACATCGGCAGCATCGAAACCATTCTCGAGCCGATTATTACCGCGACCATCCTCGTGCCGCAGGAATACGTCGGCAACGTCATGACTTTGTGTAACCAAAAGCGCGGCGTGCAAGTCAATATGCAATACATGGGCCGCCAAGTCATGCTGACTTACGACTTGCCCATGAACGAAGTCGTGATGGACTTTTTCGACAAACTCAAATCCACTTCGCGCGGCTATGCCTCGCTGGACTACCATTTCAAAGAGTTCCAACCGTCTGATTTGATTAAGCTCGACATCATGGTCAACGGCGAAAAAGTCGATGCCCTAAGCCTGATTGTGCACCGTCAAAGCGCCGTTCACCGAGGCCGCGAGCTGGCAGCGAAAATGCGCGAGTTGATTCCGCGCCAAATGTTCGACATCGCCGTCCAAGCCGCCATCGGCAGCCAGATTATCGCCCGCGAAAACGTCAAAGCCCTGCGTAAAAACGTTTTGGCGAAATGTTACGGCGGCGACATTACCCGTAAGAAAAAACTTCTCGAAAAACAAAAAGCAGGCAAACGCCGCATGAAACAAGTGGGCAACGTGGAAATCCCGCAAAGCGCGTTCTTGGCGATTCTGCAAGTGAGCGACAAATAATGAGCACAAATTTAATCTACGGCGCGATTGCCGCCATCGTTATCGGCATTTTCCTTTATTTCATAAGCAGCAAAGAACGTCAGGAAAACGGAGAATGGAGCTCCGGCCTGCAATGGGCGTATCTTTTGTGCATGATCGGCGTTTTCGGCATCCTGTCTTTTTACATGAGCTTTACCGCCGTATTGCTGATATTCGTCGTATTCACCGGCATTGTTTGGGCCATTCACAAAGGTCGTCTGAAAAAAGACCCGTCGCATCAGGACAAAGCCCACTTTACCGACTACATGAGCGGCTTTTTCCCGATCATCCTCGTCGTCTTCATCCTGCGCACCTTTATAGCCGAACCATTTCAAATCCCGTCCAGCTCCATGCGCCCCGGCTTGGTTAAAGGCGACTTCATCCTTGTGAACAAATTCGCCTACGGCATCAGAACCCCGATTATCAACAACGTCCTGATTCCGACCGGACAAATCGAGCGCGGCGACGTCGTCGTGTTCAACTACCCCGTCCAGCCTGAAATGAACTACATCAAGCGCATCGTCGGACTGCCGGGCGATACCGTCGAATACCGCGACAAAGTCCTGACCGTCAACGGACAAGTTGCCCCCGACCAACCGAACGGCACCTACTCCTACCCTGACGATACCGAACCGTCCGCAATCCACAACCCCGAACTTTTTCAGACGACCCTCAACGGCAAAATCTTCAACATCCTGAAAGAACCCAGACAACCCTCTGTCTTCATTCCCTCGCTCGACAACTACCGCATGAAAATCATGCCTGAAAACGGTTATTCCGTAGAGCAAAGCGGTTTGGAACACTGTCAATACGCCGAAGACGGCAGCGGCTTTACCTGCAAAGTGCCAGAAGGCCGCTACTTCGCCATGGGCGACAACCGCGACAACAGCGCCGACTCCCGCTACTGGGGCTTTGTGGACGACAAACTTATCGTCGGAAAAGCCTTCTTCGTGTGGATGAATTTCGGCGATTACAGCCGCATCGGCAGCAGCATCCAGTAAGTTGCCCGTTTTATTTCGATAAAACCAAAGGTCGTCTGAAAACTAATTTTCAGACGACCTTGTGTTTTATGGTAATTCTTAACGAATAAACCTCCCCTTTCTTCCTTACTTCAACTGTGACATCCTTAAATTTCATATAGCAAAGTTCACTCGTGCAAAAAATACATTCAAATTACTCATTTACCATTTTTAACTGAACTTAATCAAGCCCGCATATTTGTATTTGTTTATAATATTACGATAGCGTAAACATTGCTTATGTTTGTTTTTATCACCTACGAAATCACTGCTTATTATTTTTAAAATATCGCGTCGCAAGTCTAGATCAGAATGGTAAGACCATACTGATTTAAACTTAAACTACTATAAATTTATTTTTCAACCAGTAAGGATTATTTATGCACACTCAAAATAAATCACCTATTACTCATTTTGTTCTAAGCGGTATTTGTGCTGCAATTTTAGCAGCCTGCGGCAGTTCAAATGGAGGTGGAGATTCACCCAAAAATCTATCTGTAGCCCCAAAAAACAACATCAATAAAGATGACGCAAAAAAAGACAATACCAACAAAAACAACACTAGTAAGGATAATACTGACAAAGGCACTACCAATAAAGACAATTCCAACAAGATTAACACTGACAAAGGAAATGCCGACAAAAATAATGCCAATAAAGATAATAAAACTAACACTAACAAAGAAACATTATTATTAAATAAAGGCATTCAGGATAAACTGACCACACTAAAACTAAGTGATGTAATAAAAACTGAACAATTCAATCAAACTGAAGTGAATACCGGTTTCATTGCAAATAACTTAAGTGCGACCCCATTATTAGAGACAGCTAAAGGTCCACATGATCACCCTACCTCTCACCTTTTGACATCCGCTTATAGAAAAGATAAAACCAAACTTTTGCGCCCTCAAACAGTTATATTAGGGGGTGTAGCAACGCGTTACTTTACTAACTATACAGATGGTTATGTTGCGAAGAGAGCCGGTTATGATGAGATTGATACGCCATTAAGTGCAAAAAATCTGATTGGTGTAGATAAACGCAATAAAAATGGCATCTTGGTTAAAAATGGCAGGAGCGTTAACATCTTAGATCAAACTGCCAGCAAACTCGAATTAGATAGTGTAGGCGGTAGCCGTTATACAAAATGGTTTAATAATTTTGCTACTAATGCCGATAATGAAACTGAATTGGATAAAGGCCGCCGTGTATTAACAGATGTGAAATACAAATTAGATGCAAATAATAATCCTGTATGGACTGTAACTACCGAACCCAGCAGCGGTTATCAATATGCACATTCTTTAAATCGTTATTTTAACAATAATCCAGACGATGAATTATATGTTAACCAAAACGGTGAATATGCATATCGTTTTACATTAAAAAAATCAACTACATTTGAAGTCAGTGCAGAATCAGCAAAAACCCATCCGGAACGTGCAGAGGCACTCAAAGCATTAGGGTGGTCTGCTGGCAAGCAATATCACTTCGCACCAGGTAGCTACTTTATGGTTACACAAAAAGATGGCAGCCTAAAAATTGTAGCCGATAACGGACAAATGACGCAGGTATCCTTATATTCAGTCCATGTCGGTATTGATGACAATAAAGCATTGGGTGCATTCCAAAATAAACGTGTAATTGCCGAAATGTTCAGTGCATTAAACTATGGCAAGACAAATGAAATTCGTGCGATTTATACCTATGACGTTGGACAAGCCAATGGCTTCAATCAACAATATCTCTCATTAAATGCA
Organism: Neisseria sp. HMSC077D05; assembly: GCA_001809325.1. Taxonomy (GTDB): domain Bacteria; phylum Pseudomonadota; class Gammaproteobacteria; order Burkholderiales; family Neisseriaceae; genus Neisseria. The sequence continues at coordinate 29,335 of KV796931.1, forward strand.
TGGCGCTATAAAAATGGCGATGGCACTTATGAACTCAATAATCCTTTTAACATCGGCATTTTCGACCGAGTTGCTACTGAAAATGGTATAGTTGCCAATGTCTATAACATGAAGACTAAAAAAGGTTTATCTGCCAAATATACAGGCGTTGCCTATTCTAGCCGAGATGGTAAACAAGACGGTGTGATGAATATGACTGCACAGTTCCATGAACCAGATATGGCTTACAACAATACTGTTTCAAGCAATAACGTTACCTTCAATGGCGCGATTACCAACCGTCGCCTAGATGACAAACGTAATGTATATTTTGCCAGCGGTAATGTAAAAACAGAGAGTGGAATGCCTTCTGCAAGCGCAGGTCAAAAAGTTTCTCTAGTGGGTAGAAACCAAGTTGCTCAAAATGTTACTGTCTGGATGGAAGGAAAAAACCCAGGTGAAAATAAAGTAATTTATGGTCAAGGTAACGTACGTTTTGCCGGTCCAAATGCTGAAGAAGTCGGTGGTTTGTTAAAAATTACTACCAGCCATGGCGAAAACAATATCGGTTTCATTGGCAAACGCTAAGACGCTTACCCAAAGAAATAAGCAGCAGAAGCTTTGCATCTGCTGCTTATTATTTTCCAAGCAAACCCCTCTGCAAATAAACAAAAGCGCAATTGGAGGGGCAACTTAAAATATCCTGAATTATCTGAAAAATATACTCATGAAATCTAATCAATTCATTTTTATTGCGGGCATATTATTTCCCATAATGGTTACTGCCGAAACCATTACCAACCCTGAAACTGAAGCCGATCGCCAAATGGAAAGAATCCAAGAAATGGCCATTCCTAAACCACCGGAGATAGGCACCTCCCTTTTGAATGGTGTCAAGGCTTCTTTGAATGAGCATACTCAGACATTGACATTAGATGATCTAGCCAAACAACCAGAGCTGGCCGAACCTTTGTTAAATCAAGCATTGCAAGCGCGAAACTATATTGCTGCAGAGCAGCTCTTGCCTATATATCGTAAATGGGATAGGCATGATCCTATTTTATTGGATTATGCGCAAGGCGCAATTTGGCGTTCGCAAGGAAAGCATAAAAAAGCCATTACACTTTACCGTAATATTCTTGTTCGACATCCTAATCTTGTTGCCGTCCGTCTAGACTTGGCTGCTATGCTTTATGAGGATAAGCAAACCCGTAATTCACAACATGAATTTAATACTGCCAAAAAGCAAGGTTTACCAGAAGATGTCCTTCCTACTATTGCCCTTTATGAAAACGCTATGGGGCAAAATAAATGGCAATTTTCAGGCAGTCTGAGTTACACCCAAGACAACAATATCAACAACGTTTCAGCTGAGCGTGAAATCCATCTTCCTCAGTTTGATAACTTGGCTTTTGAAAAAAATTCTGACTATCTGCCACAAAAAGGGCATGGTTTTACCTACGCCCTATCCGTTGATCGCGATATCAATCTCAAAGACAACCATTATTTCGCTCTTTCAGGCGATGTCGACGGTGTCAGCTATTGGGATAATCATGATTATGATGATCAAGCGGCAAAGGTCAGTCTTGGTTATAAAAATAAAAGTTTTAAAACAGATAGTTTTGTTATGCCATTTTTAGAAAAGCGTCGCTACGGAAATCATCCTTATTACACGCGTACAGGTGTAGATTTAGGTATTTCACGTTGGATAAAACCAAATTTACGCCTATCTGCCAACGGAACCTTTGCACAAAAAGATTATGCCTATACCAAACGACAAGGGAAAGATTATCAGATTGGATTTGGGGCGACCTACCTGATGAATGATAAAACTTATTTCTTAGGAGGTTTGAATTATGCGCGTGACAAAGTTGAAAATTTCGCAGGCAGCAGCTCCAAACGGATAGGAGGTTACTTAGGTTGGGGGCAAATTTGGGATGAAAATTTCAATAGTCGCCTTATCATTAATTACTACAATGAACGCTTTGATGGAAAACATTACGTCTTTACCGACCGTCATCGTACAGATAATGTCGTGGTTACCAATTTAAGCCTCTGGCACAATAAACTTAGTTTTCTAGGAATTACGCCGAGATTAAATTGGCGATATACAAACAATAACAGCAATATTAACGAACTTCATAGTTATACTAAAAATCGCGTATTTATAGATTTTGAGAAAACGTTTTGAAAAAATTTGATATACACGCACTTTAACTAAATCTATCGAACTTAGTTAAAGGGTCGTCTGAAAGCACATCGGTGCATACAGCAATTAAAAAAGCTGAGTCCTGTCACATACAGAACCCAGCTTTTTATTTAATCCACCAAAGCAGGCTTTTATGATTATCCAATATTTTGGAGCCCAGTGTTTTCAGACGACCTCTTTCCTCAGCCGATCAACTGTTTCAACACTTCCGCTTTGGCTTTATCGTAATCCTCTTGAGAAATCAACCCGCCATCCAACAAGGATTTGAGTTTCACCAATTTTGCCTGCGGGTCTTCAGAGGTCGTCTGAACGTTTTGCGCTGGTTGTGCCGCCGGCTGCATCATGCCCGCCATCGCACCAGCCATTGCCTGACCGACGCCAGCGCCTACGCCCAAACCTGCGCCGATTCCTGCAAGTCCGCCTTCGTTTTGCGCGGCAAGCGGGATGGATTCGGCGGTTTGGTATTGGGTGTAGCGTCCCAAGTCGCCGATGACGCCCATGGAAATTTTCTTATCCAAGGCTTCTTGGATGGCGGCAGGCAGAGTGATGCTTTCGACGGTAAAGTTTTCCAGCGTCAAGCCGAGTTTGGCAAATTCCGCGCCGAGCAATTCGCCGATTTTTTGCGACAGCAAAACCTGGTTTGCCGCCATGTCCAAAAACGGAATGCCGGAGCTGCCGAACGCCGCCGCGAGTTGGGTGATGGCGATATTGCGCAACTGGTTTTCCAACTCGACACCGCTGTATTCTGCCGCTACGCCGCTGACTTCTTTGAAGAATTTTACCGGATCGCTGATGCGGTAGGCGTACATGCCGAACGAGCGCAACTGCACCGCGCCGAACTCGGCATCGCGTACGGTAACGGGTTGCGACGTACCCCATTTCCGCGCAAGCTGTTGTTTGGTATTGAAAAAGTAAACGTCAGATTTAAACGGGGATTCAAAGAGTTTATCCCAGTTTTTCAGGTTGGTCAGCAGCGGCAGCGTTTGCGTGTTGAGCGTGTAACGCCCCGGTCCGAACACGTCGGCGGTTACGCCCTCGTCAACAAACATCGCCATCTGCGCCTCGCGCACGGTCAGGCTCGCGCCGTTTTGGATTTCCTCATCGGCAATCGGGAAACGCCACATCAGCAGGCTGTCGTCGGGATTCGGCCATTGGATGACGTCGATAAACTGTTTCTTGATAAAGTTGAACATTGCGGTTCCTTATTTTGAAGAATGGGTAACTTGTCGGTTGTAGACATGACATAAGGGCAGAAAACGTATGTTTTCTTCAACCGATTATAAAATCAGGTTAAACACCGGCATTTCTAAGAATATCGGCATAGCGTCGGACTGCTTGCCGCCTGTGCTTTGTGTACACGGTCAGGTTTGCGCTATTTCGGGGATTTTCGCCACTAATCGAAAAATGCCCATCGGGAAAATCGTCGGATGAAAAATCTGAGCGGTTGATATATCCGCCAAGCGGTAATTGTTGGGTTTTGTTGGGTCATTATAGAATGGTTAGTGCAATTTCTCTAACTTATCATATTGATTCTAACAAAGAAAAGGAATATACATGCAAAAAACTACCCATTTCTGCTTTGCCGTTTTGGCATTGTCTGCCGCCGTCTGCACACAGGCTGCCCGCCCTGTCGAGTTTACCGTGGGTACGGAATATTACAAAGAGAATTATCGGGAATATAAAGACGGCGAGCGCCTTATGCGTCAAAAGGGAAACCTGTGGTCTCTGACAGGCGGCGTCAAATATCGCTTTAACGACCGCCATGCGGCAAAATTAGAAGGACGCTACTCCCGAGGCAAGTCGGATTACACAGGAAGGTATCAGGACGGAAGAGGCAATGTAACGGAATACGGCACTGCCACGTTCAACGGCTCTCCGCGCCGCGTCTATGATGTCCGCGCCTTATATGAATATACGCACCCGATTAACGACCGTGTCAGCCTGACAGCCGGAGCAGGCGTGGGTCACCGCGTTTTGAAAGATTTGGGTTCCCGCGTCGTAGCCAACAATTACGACCGCAAAAACCGGACCACTTATGCGCAAATCAATGCCGGTGTAAACATTGCGCTTCCTGCCGGTTTCGAAGTTTCACCCAATATCGCCTACAACCATTCCCTGAGAGGCCGTCAGCATTCTTATCGCGCCCATCAGGACATTGAAATGAAACAGTCGAGCGGACACGGCATCGAAGTCGAAGTACCCGTATCTAAAAAATTCGCCAACGAATCTAAAATAAGCGTCGTTCCGTTTTATCGCGGCTGGAAAGTCAAAAAATCGGATACGGCCCTCGTCTATCTGCCAGACGGCATATATGGTTCCACCGAACCTAAAAACTACACCCATGAAGCTGGTGTAAAAGTCCGATATACATTCTGATGCACTGACGGTGCGTTTACCTTTTCAGACGACCTTGCAGACAGGCAGGTCGTCTGAAATTTTTAGTATAGTGGATTAACTTTAAACCAGTACGGCGTTGCCTCGCCTTAGCTCAAAGAGACGATTCTCTAAGGTGCTGAAGCACCAAGTGAATCGGTTCCGTACTATCTGTACTGTCTGCGGCTTCGTCGCCTTGTCCTGATTTAAATTTAATCCACTATAATTATGGAAACACACAACTGTCCGAACCCAAGAAAACAGAAGCATCACGTCAGACAAGCCGCATTCAAGATGCCGATGGATACGGACACCGCGCCAAACAGCGCGCCGACGGCGACGTTGTTGCCGATGAGTTCCTCCGTTGCGCCTTTAATCATCATCGTGGCGGCGAAATACACCAAAATCTGAATCACCGCCGCCGCAAGGCCCCACAGGATAAAATCAACGAAACTGACGCTGTGGGCAATGCTGGATGCGAGCGTCAAACAAAATCCGACCAGTGCGCCGCCGAACGATAAGGCGCAGGCAAGGTTGCCGTTTTTAATCAGCCGCAATTCTTCCGCAGGCGTAATCCGCAGATACACCGCGCCGAAAACGGCAGTCATCGCCACCCCCGCAAGCATATATTGCAGGTAAAGCAGGTATTGGGGCAGGGAAATACTCACGATAGGGCTTCCTCGGTATTTTGATATAATGGATTATGCCACAACTCTAAGCCATCTGAAATTAAAGGGGACGCACCGCAAACCGGCCCTTCCTTAAAAAACGGTTTTGGACTCGAAAAACCATACATTCAACACCCAAGGCAGCGCGGCAGGATACGCATTTCTGTTCAAAACATACCGTTTTACACATCAAGCCCCTCCATTGTCGAATCATCCGTTTTCAGATTTCAGACGACCCCTATAAAACGCCCACACCATGACCGCCAACCGCACCCTCATCATCTCCGTCTTCATCGTCGCCAGTTGCGGCCTCGCCTACGAACTCATTATCGCCGCGTTGGCGAGCTATCTTTTGGGCGACAGCATTTTGCAGTTTTCCTCCGTCATCGGACTTTATCTTTTCTCGATGGGCATAGGCGCGCACCTGACCCGCTACATCAAAGACGAAGACGTGTTGCACCGCTTTATCGAAATCGAACTTCTGGTCGGCATCATCGGCGGCATTTCGGCGCTGGCATTGTTCGTCGCCTTCGGGCTTTCCGCCGCCCCGTTCCGCACCCTGCTCTACGCCTTCGTACTGATTGTCGGCGCGGTCGTCGGCATGGAAATCCCGTTGGTCATGCGTGTGTTAAACCGCAAAGGCGCAGAATTTAAAGAACTCGTTTCCAAAGTCCTGACCTTCGACTATTTGGGCGCACTCGCTGTTTCCTTGCTCTTCCCGCTTCTACTCGCCCCCAAACTCGGCATGGCGCGTTCCGCCCTCTTGTTCGGCATCCTCAACGCCGCCGTCGCCTACCTGACCGCGCGCGTGTTCAAAGCCGAACTGCCCCGCTACCGCGCCATCCGCCTGCGCGCGCTGATTGTCTTGTCCGTCCTCGCCGCCGCCTTCTCCTACGCCGACCGCATCTCCTTCAAAGCCGAACAAAGCTACTTCGGCGACCCCGTCGTCTATCAAAGCCACTCGCCCTACCAGCGGCTCGTCGTAACCCGCTGGAAAGACGACACCCGCCTCTACATCAACGGCAACCTGCAATTCTCCTCGCGCGACGAAGCCCGTTACCACGAAGCCCTCGTCCTGCCCGCCATGCAGATGGTTTCCGACGCCTCCCGCATCCTCATCCTCGGCGGCGGCGACGGTCTGGCAGCGCGCGAAGTCTTGAAATACCCGCAGGTCAAACACGTTACCTTGGTCGATTTAGACCCTGACATGACCGCCACTTTTAAAACCTCCGCTACCTTAAGCGCGCTCAACCAAGGCTCGCTGTCCCACCCCAAAATGCACGTCGTCAACGATGATGCCGCCAAATGGCTGGAGGGGTCGTCTGAAAAATTCGACGTCATCATCATCGACCTGCCCGACCCGTCCAATTTCTCACTGGGCAAACTCTACTCCGTCCCCATGTACCGCCTCGTCGCCCGCCATCTTCAGCCGCAGGGCAAAATCGTCGTCCAATCCACCTCGCCCTACTTCGCCCCCAACGCCTACTGGTCGGTCGTCGCCACCCTCGAAGCCGCCGGCCTTTCCACTGCGCCTTATCACGTTTACGTCCCCTCCTTCGGAGAATGGGGATTTGTGTTGGCAGGCTTCGATAAACAATTCCCCGTCCCGCAGAAATTCGACGTCCCTACGCGTTATCTGAACGCCCAAACCGCCGCCGAAATGTTCCGCTTCCCGCCCGACATGGCAAGGCGCAAGGTCGAGCCGAACTATCTGAACAACCAAATCCTCGTCAGCTATTTCGAAAGCGACTGGCGCAACGTAACCCGTTGAGCCACCTCCCCAAAAAAAAGGTCGTCTGAAAAACATTTTCAGACGACCTTTTCATCGCTATTGCTTCACAGGTTTCAAAGTCGGCAAAACCGTATCCCAAATGGCAAGGACTTCGGCTTCGCTGCGCTTCGTCCCGTCTTTTTTCTCTGCGCCGAACTGCATCATGATGCGCGGGTCGCCGCCGTCGCGCTCCCAAAAGAACATATATTTGTTACCGCCCCATTTCACCAGTTTTTCCTCGCCCGACATGCCGTTGATGGTGCGTTTGCCTTGTCGGATGGTGTGCGTTAGGGCTTTAGTCATTACGCCTTTTCCTAAATTCACTTTACGTTTCAACAGCGTCGGTTCGCCTGCTTTCAACACGTCTCCGTGCATGATTTCCAGACTCATATCATGTTGCTTGGCAAATTCAACGGTGCTATGGACTTCAAACGGCTTTTTACCGTCATCAGCGATAAAACCGCCTATCAGGCAGATGCCGTGTTTATTTGGCACTTCAAATTCCTGCCTGGTTTTCAAGCCGCTAAGGATTTCTTGGCGGAATTTTTTCTCTATGGTATTGATCGCTTCTTTCTCTTGGGCTTTCCAGTTGGCAGGGGCTTTGCCATGATCAGAAGGAATACGGAAATAGCTGCGTACGATATAAGCGTCATCATTATCCAGCTTGAAATATAAATCGGCTTCGTAGGGCATACCACGATCCCTGATAATATGCTCCCATTCAAAATCCCTACGTGTTACCTGCATCATTGCCCGATCCGGAATCAGAGTACGGGTATCAACAACAATTTTTGTTCCTGCTCTACCCCTTTGCTTAAACTCATTGATATTCCTAACGTTTCTATTCCAATCATTAAACATAACCATCACGCTCCAGCCATCGTAGCCCATGTGCGTACTGCCATGGCGGCGATGGGACGGCAGGCGCAATTGATAGCGGCCGCTGCAATAGGGCTGTTCGGTCCAGTAGGCGGTGTCGATGGTAGATTTGTTTACGGTCGGCGAAGTTTCTGCGGATGGGGAAACATTGGGCGTGCAGGCTGCGACGGCAAGGATCAGGGATAATGTAGTCAGACGGATGGACATAGATAAGCTCCGTATTTGAAAAAGGTCGTCTGAAAGTATAGTTTATTCAGACGACCTTTGTCATAAAACGGGCTTGGCGGTATTTATTCAACATAGGCGGAGAAATAAGAGGTAAATGAATCCGACTTTCGCTGAACCGCGTGTTTGTTTTGACTGAATACTGGGGATAATGAAGAAGATGTTTTCGGGCGTATTGATCGATGTCCTGAATCACATTGTTTGGTTTAATTAAGATAGAAACAAAGCGAACGGGATGGCAGGAAAATGAAAAACCAACAAAAATCCTGATTGATCAAAATGTTGGTTTCCAAGACAAGCTTTCGATAGGCAAAAAAATAACCGCTCATAAGCGGTTTTTTGTGGTGCCCAGGGTCGGACTCGAACCGACACACCTTGCGGCGGGGGATTTTGAGTCCCCTGCGTCTACCAATTTCGCCACCTGGGCTGGTGAAGAAGTCGCTATTATAGCGGCGTATTCGGGCTTGTAAAGCAAAATCTTGCTTTGTTTGCAGATATATTGCTTATATTTTTGATTTTTAAAAACATTAAATTTATTTTATTTTATTCCCGAGGCGCCCTACTCTTTCCACCTATATCAAACATCATTCATTTTCAGCCGAAAAACGGCATAAACCGCTATATTAAATGTTGCAAACGCGCTAAGATGACGGCGTTCGTTTCATTTTTTATTTTCAGACGACGTTCACACACCATATTTGCATTGGAGAATTTTTATGATGCCTACTGCAATCCGTACCGCCATTTTGGGCGCATTCGCCCTTACCGCACTTGCTGCCTGCAAACCTGAAGCCAAAGCGCCGGAACAAAATCCCGCGACTGCTTCAGCCGCTTCTTCAACAGCGTCCGCCCCAGCCGCAACGCCTGCTTCTTCTCCTGAAACGACGACCTCGCTTAATGCTGCTGCCGCTCCCAAACCGCAAGGTCCGGGAACGGATATGCGTAAAGAAGACATCGGCGGCGATTTCACACTGACCGACGGCGACGGCAAGCCGTTCAGCTTAAGCGACCTGAAAGGCAAAGTCGTGATCCTGTCCTTCGGCTATACACACTGCCCCGACGTTTGTCCGACCGAATTGCTGACTTACAGCGACACATTGAAACAGTTGGGCGATCAGGCGAAAGATGTGAAAGTAGTGTTCGTCAGCATCGACCCCGAGCGCGACACGCCTGAAGTCATCAGCAAATACGTCAAGCAGTTCAATCCTGAATTTATCGGTCTGACTGCGACAGGCGACCAAAGCCTGCCGGTCATCAAACAGCAATACCGCGTGGTTTCCTCCAAAGTGGTTCAGAAGGAAGACAGCGAGAACTATCTGGTTGACCACTCTTCCGGCGCGTATCTGATTGACAAAAACGGCGAAGTGGCGATTTTCTCGCCTTACGGCAGCGAGCCGGCGACCATTGCCGCCGACATCAAAAAACTGCTTTGATCCACATGGGGTCGTCTGAATGCCGGTCGCGGTTTTCAGACGACCTTTTTCCCATCTGAAACATACAATGGAGAAAGTCAGGCTGCCTGCTTGGTACGGGTTCAAAGTCTGACGGCACACAACAACAATGACTGAAAACACACTGACCATCGCCCTGTCCAAAGGACGCATCTTTGAAGAAACGCTGCCGCTTTTGGCGGCGGCGGGCATTGTTCCCGCCGAAGCGCCCGAGAAATCGCGCAAACTGATTATCGGCACCAACCATGAAAACATCCGCCTCGTCATCGTCCGCGCCACCGACGTGCCGACTTACGTCCAATACGGCGCGGCAGACTTCGGCATCGCGGGCAAAGACGTTTTAATCGAACACGGCGGCAGCGGGCTTTATCAGCCGCTGGATTTGCACATCGCCGAATGCCGCATGATGGTCGCCGTCCAAAAAGGTTTCGACTACGCCGCCGCCTCGCAGCCCGGCAGCCGCCTGCGCATCGCGACGAAATATCCCAACATCGCCGCCGAACATTTCGCCGGCAAAGGCGTACACGTCGACATCATCAAACTCTACGGCTCGATGGAGCTTGCGCCACTGGTCGGTCTGAGCGACGCCATCGTCGATTTGGTCTCCACCGGTAACACGCTTAAGGCAAACGGCTTGGAAGCGGTCGAACACGTTGTCGATATTTCCAGCCGTCTGGTGGTCAACAAAGCCGCATTGAAAACCAAACACGCACTACTGGAGCCGATTATTCAGGCATTCGGCAGCGCAGCGAAGGCGGGGTGAGTGTTCACTTGAATGAAGATGCGTTTTCAGACGACCCTATCCGTTCCCGCCGACAGGTCGTCTGAAAATATCACCGGCAGTAAACTGTATAGGAGAAGTTAAAATGGTTGCAAAAATAAAAAAATTTTCAGATTCAACCCTTTCCGTTTTGAATAACGGCGAGCGTCGGTTTTACGTCTATTGTCTGACCGACCTGAAAAAAGACAAAATCCTCTACATCGGCAAAGGCTGCGACAACCGCATCTTTGAGCATGAACAAGCCGCCCGTTCGCAAGACGGCGACATTGACGTACCGGCACGCAAAGCCATTGCCAAATGCAAGAAACTCGGCCGCCATATCATCAGCTATCATCTGACCGAAGCCGAAGCGCAAGCCGCCGAAACTGCCCTGATTCATTTCGTCAAATCCGTTGTCGGCAAAAAATTCAAAAACCAATCTGCCGGATGCGGCGCAGGCGGCATCAGCGCGGAAGAACTCGACAGCCGCTTCAAATTCACGCCCTGCCCGCTTGACGGCCTTAATCCCGACGGCCTGATTCTCGCCGTCAAAATCCAAGACGCGTTAGACTTGGATACCGACGAAGAATCGGACTACAGCTTCGACAACCAAGACGATGCCAACCTCAAATCGCGCACGTTGGGCAACTGGGTTATCGGTAAAGACGTCGCTTCAAAAGTGAAATACGTTATCGGCGTTCACACCGGACTGCAAAACGCTGTTGTCAGCGCGTACGAAGTGGACGGCTTTGAAACAATGACTGAGGAAACCAAAAACGGCAGAAAACAAACCCGTTACCGTTTCCATACTACCTCTCGTAGCGAAGAGGTATTAGCCAAACTCGGTCTACAACAAAAATGCCTGCCCGAATTGAAGTTTGCCAGCAGGGGCGAAAAGGCTTATATCAGACCCAAAACCGAGCAAGAGATGCTTCAGACGACCCCAAGTCCCAAAATAACAAAGGAGAAAACCAAATCATGAAAAAACTCAACACCCAATCGCCCGATTTCCAAGCCGAACTCAAAGCCCTGCTGGCCTTTGAAACCGCGCAGAATCCCGAAATCGACCGCATCGTCGCCGACATCTGCGCCGACGTGCAAAAGCGCGGCGATGCGGCGCTCATCGAATACACCAACCGCTTCGACGGCACGTCCGCCCAAACCATAGCCGACCTCATCCTCACTCAAGACGATTTGCAGGCCGCATTCGAGCGTTTGCAGCCCGAAATTCAAACCGCCTTGAAAACCGCCGCTGCACGGGTCGAAAGCTACCACCAACGCCAAAAAATGGAATCGTGGACCTACGAAGACGAAGACGGCACGCTGTTGGGACAACAGATTACACCGCTTGACCGCGTCGGCATTTACGTCCCCGGCGGCAAAGCGGCGTATCCGAGTTCCGTCATCATGAACGCCATGCCTGCCCATGTCGCAGGCGTGCAAGAAATCATCATGGTCGTCCCCACGCCCAAAGGCGAACGCAACGACATCGTACTTGCCGCCGCCTTCGTCGCAGGCGTTACTAAAGTCTTCACCGTCGGCGGCGCGCAGGCGGTTGCCGCCCTCGCCTACGGCACCGAGTCCGTACCGCAGGTCGATAAAATCACCGGCCCGGGCAACGCCTTCGTCGCCGCCGCCAAACGGCGCGTGTTCGGCGTAGTCGGCATCGACATGGTGGCGGGGCCGTCTGAAATCCTCGTCATCGCCGACGGCACCACGCCCGCCGACTGGGTGGCGATGGATTTGTTCAGCCAAGCCGAACACGACGAAATCGCCCAAGCCATCCTCATCGGCACGTCGCAGCCCTATCTCGACGAAGTCCAAGCCGCCATGAACCGCCTCATAGCAACCATGCCCCGCCGCGACATCATCGAAGCCTCGCTCGGCAACAGGGGCGCGATGATACTCGCCAAAGACTTGGACGAAGCCTGCGAAATCGCCAACTACATTTCCCCCGAACACTTGGAATTGTCAGTAGAAAACCCGCAGGAATGGGCAAAAAAAATCCGCCACGCCGGCGCGATTTTCATGGGGCGCTACACCAGTGAAAGCCTCGGCGACTATTGCGCCGGCCCCAACCACGTCCTGCCCACCAGCCGCACCGCCCGCTTCTCTTCGCCGCTGGGCACTTACGACTTCCAAAAACGCTCCAGCCTGATCCAAGTCTCCGAACAAGGCGCGCAGAAACTGGGCAAAATCGCCAGCGTATTGGCACACGGCGAAAGCCTGAACGCCCACGCGCGCTCTGCGGAATTCAGGTTGAAAGACTGATTCGGTCGAACCCGCCATCCATCAAAAAGCAAAGGTCGTCTGAAAACCTGTTTTTTAGGATTTTCAGACGACCTCTATTAAAAGAAACATCATGAAACAAACGATTCAAGAAAAACTTACCCACATCGCCCATACCGAGCCGCTGCATTTCCTGCTGGCGGTAGAGAGCGGCAGCCGCGCATGGGGCTTTGCCTCGCCCGACAGCGATTACGACGTGCGCGCCATTTATATCCGTCCGCAGCAATATTATCTGCAAATCGACGAAGCAAAAGACACCTTTGAATTTATCGAAAACCAATGGTTTGACGTTGGCGGCTGGGACATCCGCAAAGCGTTGCGCCTGCTGCGGAAAAGCAATGCCACGCTGCTCGAATGGCTGCGTTCGCCGATGGTTTATACGCAGGACGATGATTTCACAAGCCGTCTGAACGCGCTTGCGCCGCAATACGCCCAAGCCGCCGCGCTGCTGCACCATTATCGCGGCATCGCGGGCAACGCTTTGAGAAACATGGATTTGGCACAACCCGTCAAACTGAAAAAATGGTTTTACGTCTTGCGTCCGCTGCTCGCGGCACGGTGGGCAGTCAAACAAGGCGGCATCCCGCCGATGACGCTGGCGGAACTGATGAGCGAATGGCAAACGGACTGCGCCGCCCAAATCGCCGATTTGGTGGCCATCAAGGCGGAACAGGACGAAAGTTACCTGCATACGCTGTCGCCCGAATTGCAACGATTGACCGTTGATTTATATAACGAAGTTTCCGAATTATCCGCCCCTGCCACCCAAGCCGCCGACAGCGCGCCGCTGAATGAATTGTTCCGCGAAACTTTGGCGGCGGTTTATCCGTAAAACCAAAAGCAGTCTGCAACCTCCCCCTCTTTTTTGTTTTAGAGAAAACACCATGAATATCAAAATATTACTAATTTCTGCATTATTCCTGTCCGGTACTGCCTTTTCCGCACCCATCGACAAAGACACCTTGTTTTATTGCCAATTCAACAACGGCAAACAAGTCCGCATTGAGCAGCATGGCGACAAAATCCGCTACCGCTTCGGCAAAAATCTTGCACGCCCCGAATTGGCGTTCGAGCAGCCTGCAAACCAAGTTTTCCGAAACTATTTGACACCGCTTTTGGACGACAACCAACGCAGAGAAATTATCGAAATCTATCTACGTAACGGCAGCGCATCCTACGTAGCTACCGTAACCAGCACCATCGGCAAACCCGAATACACCTTGTCCGCCGAAAATGCAGACACAAAACACATCATGACCTGCAAAGAACGCGGCGCATTCGTCAATTTGCGCATGGCGCTGGACTTGATGCCCGTACTGCTCGATACCTATTGAATAATTGCCGAAACCATTTAGGCAGGTGCAGCGGGCAGGTATGGCCGGCACGTTTTCAGGCAGCCATTTCCCTTTTTCCGGCCGTCTGAAAAACCGCAAGTCGGATTACCAAATCCGACACACACCAAAGGCAGCCTGAACGTGCAGGCTGCTTTTCAATGCCCAACCACCTCACAAAAGGTCGTCTGAAAATGCTCACCATCGAAGATTTGCACACACAAAACCTGCTTCTGCTCGAAGCCGTTTCCGGCAGCCGCGCCTACGGTTTGGCGACGCCCGAATCCGATACCGACATCAAAGGCGTGTTTTACCTGCCCAAATCCATGTTTTACGGCATGGAATACATCCCGCAAATCAGCAACGAAACCAACGACATCGTTTATTACGAGCTGGGGCGGTTTATCGAGCTTTTGCTGCAAAGCAACCCGAACACGCTGGAACTGCTCGCCTCGCCGCCCGACTGCGTGCACTACCGCTCGCCGCTGATGGACGCGTTCAAAACCGAATGGTTTGTATCCAAAGCCTGCCGTCAGAGTTTCGCCGGATACGCCTACGGACAAATCAAAAAAGCACGCGGGCTGAACAAGAAAATCAGCAACCCGATGTCGTCTGAAAAGAAAAGCGTGCTCGATTTCTGCCACATCGTAGAAGGCGCGCAAACCGTGCCGCTGCGGCACTGGCTTTCGCAACGCGGAATGGAGCAGCGGCGCGTTGGTTTGGTCAAAATCGCCCACGCCCGCGAACTCTACGCCCTGTTTTACGACCCCGACGGCATGCGCGGCTACCACGGCATCGCGCTCAAACCCGAAGCCACCAACCTCTCCCTCAGCTCCGTTCCCGAAGGCGAAACCCCGCTTGCCTACCTCTCCTTCAACCAAGATGGATACAGCAGCTACTGCCGCGAATACACCTCCTATCAGCAATGGCTGGCGGAACGTAACGAAACGCGCTACCAAGGCACGCAGGCACACGGACAGGGCTACGACGCCAAAAACATGATGCACACCTTCCGCCTGCTCGAAACCGCCCGCGACATCGCCCGCCACGGCGAAATCCGCCCGCGCCGCCCCAACCGCGACGAACTGCTCGCCATCAAACGCGGCGAATCCTCCTACGAAGACCTGCTGGAAAAAGCGGAACGGCTGATGGCGGAAGTGGAAACAGCGTTTGAGGCTGCCGACCTGCCCGAAACGGTAAATGCCGCTTCGGCGTTGGCGGCTTTGGTTGATGTGAGGGAAAAAATTTACGGATAGATGGCGAAAGGTCGTCTGAAAATGGGAACGACAAGATTTATCACGAATGGACTTTATAGTGGATTAAAATTGCAATGATACGGCGTTGCCAACGCCCTTATGTACTACCCGTACACGGCGGGCGTTGCCGCCTTGTCTCATTTTTATTTTAATCCACTATAAAAATCGCTCCATTTGAACCAAACATCAGCCCAATAAATAAAGAGGTCGTCTGAAAATCTGTTTTCAGACGACCCCTATCTTTTTAAAACTCAATAATCTGTTTCAAATCAATCCGCTTCCAAAACCACTTTCATGGCTTGGTTTTCGGCGGCGTGTTTGAACACGTCGTAGGCTTTTTCCAATTCGCTGAATTTGAAACGGTGGGTCAACATTTTGGTGTAATCGACGGCGCTGCTGGAAATTGCCTTCATCAGCATTTCGGTAGTATTGGCGTTTACCAAACCTGTTGTGATGGCGAGGTTTTTAATCCAGAGTTTTTCGAGTTTGAAATCAACGGATTGACCGTGTACGCCGACGACGGCGATATGACCGCCCGGTTTGACGATGTCTTGACACATATTCCATGTAGCGGGGATACCGACGGCTTCGATCGCGCAGTCCACGCCGTCTTCACCGACGATGGCAAAGACTTGTTTGGATACGTCGCCTGAAGCGGGGCTGATGGTATGGGTTGCGCCCAACTCTTTCGCCAGTTTCAAACGGTTTTCGTCCATATCGCAAACGATGATGGCGGCGGGGCTGTACAGTTGGGCAGTCAGCAAGGCGGACATGCCGACAGGACCTGCGCCTGCGATGAATACGGTGTCGCCGGGTTTGACATCGCCGTATTGCACGCCGATCTCGTGGGCGGTCGGCAAGGCGTCGCTCAACAGCAGGGCGACTTCTTCGTTGACGTTGTCGGGCAGCGGAACGAGGCTGTTGTCGGCATAAGGCGTGCGGACGTATTCGGCTTGCGTGCCGTCGATCATGTAGCCCAAAATCCAGCCGCCGTTACGGCAGTGTGAATAGAGTTGGATTTTGCAGTTGTCGCAAGTACAGCATTTGCTGACGCATGAAATAATGACTTTATCGCCGACTTTGATGTTTTTTACAGCCTCGCCGACTTCTTCTACAATACCGATGCCTTCATGGCCGAGAATACGGCCGTCGGCGACTTCGGGGTTTTTGCCTTTCCAAATACCCAAGTCGGTACCGCAAATCGTGGTTTTGACGATTTTCACCACTGCGTCGGTCGGGTCGATAATCTGCGGACGGGGTTTTTCTTCAAAACGGATGTCGTTTGCGCCGTGATAAACCATTGCTTTCATGCTGATACTCCTTGCTTGTTGATAAATAATTTCAATACCGCAATAAAGTCTCTTTATATGAGTTATATACCCCTACAAAAAATAAGTCAATAAGAATTATTTTCACAATGTTATACCATAACATGCTGTTTTAAATATAAATAAAACCCCCGATTGATATTAATGAACACACCCATCCCCTTCTACGAACGACTCATCCGCTGGCAAAAACAACACGGTCGCCACCACCTGCCTTGGCAAGTGCAAAACCCTTATTGCGTCTGGCTTTCCGAAATCATGCTCCAGCAGACGCAGGTTGCCACCGTGTTGGACTACTATCCGCGCTTTTTAACCAGATTCCCAACCGTGCAAGCACTTGCCGCCGCGCCGCAAGACGAAGTGTTGTCGCTGTGGGCAGGCTTGGGTTATTACAGCCGCGCGCGCAATCTGCACAAAGCCGCGCAACAAGTCGTCGAACAATTCGGCGGTACGTTTCCATCCGAACGCAAAGACTTGGAAACCCTCTGCGGCGTAGGCAGAAGTACCGCCGCCGCCATTTGCGCCTTCGCCTTCAACCGCCGCGAAACCATTTTGGACGGCAACGTCAAACGCGTACTCTGCCGCGTGTTCGCCCGCGACGGCAATCCGCAGGATAAAAAATTCGAAAACTCGCTCTGGACGCTTGCCGAAAGCCTGCTGCCGTCTGAAAACGCCGATATGCCCGCCTACACCCAAGGCTTGATGGACTTGGGCGCAACCGTGTGCAAACGGACTAAACCCCTGTGCCATCAATGCCCGATGGCAGACATCTGCGAAGCGAAAAAGCAAAACCGCATCGCCGAGCTGCCGCGTAAAAAAACTGCCCCCGAAGTGCAAACCTTGCCGCTTTACTGGCTGATTGTCCGTAACCAAGACGGCGCTATCTTGCTGGAAAAACGTCCTGCCAAAGGCATTTGGGGCGGGCTGTATTGCGTGCCGTGTTTTGAAAAATTGGACGAAACATATACTTTCGCTGAGAAGCTTGGCATCGTTTCAGGGTGCGCAGCCTCCCCATGGGACGACCTTTCCGAGCAACCCGCCCTTACCCACCGCCTGACGCACCGTTTATTGATGATTACGCCGTTTGAAGCGCAAACCAGCTCGTCTGAAAATACGGCCTTGCCGCCAAACTGCCTTTGGGTTAAACCCGAAAATTTGGCGGATTACGGATTGCCCAAACCGCTGGCGGATTATTTGAAACAACGACAGCAAGCATTGTTTTGAAAATGCTTGAAAATGAAACACGCAGCATCCAACTCTAAAACACAATAAACATACCCGCACGCACCCGTCAGGAATCCCATGCACACCCTTCCCCTGCTTAGCCAACAATTCGCCGAACTCTCGCCGTTTTTCTATTCCCGCGTTTCCCCCGAGCCGTTGACCGCGCCCTACTGGATCGCCTTCAACACCGATTTGGCGGCAGAGTTGAATCTGGATACAGATTTTCAGACGACCGCCAACCTTGCCTACCTCAGCGGCAACGCGCCGCAATACGCACCCGCGCCCATTGCCGGCGTTTACAGCGGCCATCAGTTCGGCGTCTATACTCCGCGCCTCGGCGACGGACGCGCCATTCTGATTGGCGATTCCGTCGATGCCGCGAGACAACGCCAAGAGTGGCAGCTTAAAGGCGCAGGCAAAACGCCCTACTCCCGCTTTGCCGACGGACGCGCCGTCTTGCGCTCCTCCATCCGCGAATACCTCTGTTCCGAAGCCATGCACGGTCTCGGCATCCCCACGACCCGCGCCCTCGCCCTGTGCGGCAGCGACGACCCCGTTTATCGGGAAACCGTCGAAACCGCCGCCGTCCTCACCCGCATCGCCCCGAGCTTTCTGCGTTTCGGCCATTTCGAATACTTCTACTACACCGGCCGCGAAGCCGAAATCCAACAACTTGCCGACTACCTCATCCGGCATTACTACCCCGGCTGCCAAGATGCCGACAACCCCTACGCCGCCCTGTTAAAACAAATCCGCAACCGCACCGCCGATACCGTCGCCGCATGGCAAAGCGTCGGCTTCTGCCACGGCGTGATGAATACCGACAACATGTCTGCATTGGGGCTGACCATAGACTACGGCCCATTCGGTTTCCTCGACGACTACGACCGCCGCCACGTCTGCAACCACTCCGACACCCAAGGCCGCTACGCCTACAATGCCCAGCCCTTCGTCGCCCATTGGAATTTCGCCGCCCTCGCCTCCTGCTTCGACGCCCTCGTCCCACACGAAACCCTCGAACAACTCATCGACGGCTGGACAGAAGTTTTTCAGACGACCTATTTAGAGAAAATGCGCCGCAAACTCGGTTTGCAACAAGCAGACAAAAGAGACGACGAAAGCCTTATTGCCGACCTCTTCGCCGCCCTGCAAGATCAAAAAACCGACTTCACCCTGTTTTTCAGAAACTTGTCCGAAGTCAGCAATATGCACGGCGAACCCCTCTCGCCCAAACTCGAACAAACCTTCAAAAACGGCGTTCCACCCGCCTTCACCCGCTGGCTCGGTCGCTACCGCCAACGCCTGCGCGCCGAAAACAGCGATCCCGCCGAACGCGCAACACGCATGAGCCGAACCAATCCGCTCTACATCCTGCGCAACTACCTTGCCGAACAAGCCATCGCCCAAGCCCGAAACGGCGACTACCGCGAAATCGAACGCCTGCGCCGCTGCCTCGCCCGTCCCTTTGACGAACAGGCAGAGTTCGCCGACCTTGCCGAACCGCCGCCCGAAGGCAGCATTCCGGTTTGCGTCAGTTGTTCAAGTTAAACGTCAAAACAGACAAAAAGGTCGTCTGAAAATTTTCAGACGACCTTGACCATAAAGAACGATATCAACAAAAATACGCCCATGCCCGATTTAAACGGCAGTACATCTTTTGCCGGCAACCAAACAGACCGACCAAAAAGGAAAACAGATGAAAACCATCCGCATCAAAATCTGCGGCATCACCCGCCCCAAAGACGCCCAAAAAGCCGCCGAACTGGGCGTCGATGCCATCGGTTTGGTTTTTTACGCCGCCAGCAAACGCGCTGTCACGCCCGAACAGGCAAAAAAAATCGTGGCAGCCCTTCCCCCTTTCGTCTCCGTCGTTGCCTTATTCGTCAATGAAACAGCGGAAACCATACGCGAAACCCTACGGCAAGTACCCATCGACATCATCCAATTTCACGGCGACGAAGACGATGAATTTTGCCGTCAGTTTGACCACCCCTATCTCAAAGCCATACGCGTCCAATCCGCTTCAGACATCGAAGCCGCACAAACCCGATTCCCCAACGCCCGCACCCTGTTGTTTGATGCCTACCATCCCAACGAATACGGCGGCACAGGACTGAGCTTCGATTGGGCGCTGTTGCCGGACAATCTGACCAAACCTTGGATTCTGGCAGGCGGCTTGACCCCGCAAAACATTGCAGAAGCCATCCAAACCAGCAATGCGGCGGCAGTCGATGTTTCAGGCGGCGTGGAAAGCGCCGGCGGCATTAAAGACGAAGCCAAAATGGCCGCCTTCATCCAAGCCGTCCGCGCTATTCGGTAAACCGTTCTTTTGACAACGAAAACCGCTGACGCATTTTATGCACCTTATACGGAAACAAGCATCCTGTACCTTATACAACACACAACTTACTCATTGATTTATATGATATTTTCAGAAAAACGAGCGTATTACACAGCACCAATTGGGCAGCAATCTGCCGTTTCCTCAAAAAATATAAAATTTTTGCATATAAAAAATTGACAAACCGATGCCTTTCATACATAATGACGCCCGTTGAGTTGCTTGATGCAGCTTGATTTTTCTCCTCTATTTCTCCTTTGTAGACTTGGCGCATATCCCAAACGATATGCGCATTTTTTTGTCTTGATTTTCTAAGTCATCCAATAAGCTCAAATAAAACAATATATTTCCCCCTCTTCTTCCATTCTCTCGCATACGGAAACCCATCTCTGAAAACCTTGCAATCCACGATAAAAACGAAAAAACAAAACCCCATGCGAACACGCGCCAAGTCAGAAATGATGGTCGTAAAGCGCGGTCTACCTTTATCCTCCGTTCATTTGAAATACCAATAAAAAAGGTCGTCTGAAAACAGAAAATCCGTTTTCAGACGACCTTTTAAAATCATGCAGTATTATTCAGCGTTGTTTTGTGCCGCTTCTTCAGTTTCGGTTGCTGCGCCGACTTGTTCGGCTTCTACTGCCTCAGTTTGTGCTGCCTGTTTGGCGGCTTGACGCTCGGCTTGTTCTGCCAGAGCCTGTTGGACGAACGGATGCTGTTGGGCGATGGCTTGTTCTTCCGCGCTGACTTCGCCTTTGAAGCGGTTGTTCAAATCAAAACGTTTTCCACCGCGCGCCAAGGCTTTGAGGTAGCGGGGACGGCGGCAATGGTTGGCGAGGACGCGGGCGATCAGGGCAGGATCGTATTGGGGCAATGCGGCAACAAGGTCTTGGTCGATACCGACGGCCAGCGGTTTGAATCGTTTGAAGACGTCGTATTTGCCGTAGATGTGGTCGGCAATCATGTCGGTCTGTTTTTTCTTGCTCATGGTTTGGACGGCGGATTTCAAAGCTGCGCCCAAAGCGGTTTCTTGTGTCATGTCGTTTGTATTCCTCTAAAATAAAGCCGTGCGTTTCGCTATGGCACGGTAATGGCGGTATTTTAGTATAAAGCCTGTGTTTTGGCTAAGTTTTTTTGCGAATGTTCGATTGTAAATGTTTATTTTGCGGACAGTCTGGCACACTTATCTCAATAGGCGTTGAGAAAGGTCGTCTGAAAATGTTCGGCACAATCCGCCATGTTTGTTTTCAGACGACCTCTTTCAATTTTATCTATGCTGCTTGGTGATGTCTGGCGTATCAACAACTACGTCGGCATTTTGTGCACGATGGCGTAGGGCGTGGTCGATAAGCACGAGCGCGAGCATGGCTTCGGCGATGGGGGCGGCGCGCAGGCCGACGCAGGGGTCGTGTCTGCCGTGGGTGGCGAGTTCGACGGGGTTGCCGTTGATGTCTATGCTGCGGCGCGGTGTGGCGATGGAACTGGTGGGTTTGATGGCGATGTTGACGTGGATGTCTTGTCCGGTGCTAATGCCGCCGAGGATGCCGCCTGAGTGGTTGGACAAGAAGCCTTGCGGGGTAAGTTCGTCGCCGTGTTCGCTGCCACGCTGGACGACGCTACCGAAGCCTGCGCCGATTTCCACGCCTTTGACGGCGTTGATGCCCATCATGGCGTAGGCGATTTCGGCATCGAGGCGGTCGAAAACGGGTTCACCCAAACTGACGGGGACGTTGGCCGCTTCGATATGCAGTTTCGCGCCGACGGAATCCAACGATTTGCGCACGCTGTCCATATAGTTTTCCAGCTCGGCGATTTGGCTTTGGTTGGCGGCGAAGAAGGGATTTTGGGAAATGTACTCGTAGCCTTCAAACTGAATTTCTTTTTCGCCGACTTGGGTGACGTAGGCGGTGATTTCCGTGCCGAATTTTTCTTTCAGCCATTTTTTGGCGACGGCTCCGGCGGCAACGCGGGCGGCGGTTTCGCGGGCGGAGCTTCTGCCGCCACCGCGGTAATCGCGCGTGCCGTATTTGTGCCAGTAGGTATAGTCGGCATGACCGGGACGGAAGCTGGTGGCGATGTTACCATAGTCTTTGCTGCGTTGGTCGGTATTGCGGATTAAGAGGGCGATGGGTGTGCCTGTGGTTTTGCCTTCGAAGACGCCGGAGAGGATTTCGACTTGGTCGGCCTCGCGGCGTTGGGTAACGTGGCGGCTGGTGCCGGGTTTGCGCCGGTCGAGGTCGGCTTGGATGTCTGATTCGGTCAATGCCAGTCCGGGAGGACAGCCGTCGATGATGCAGCCCAAACCTGCGCCGTGGCTTTCGCCAAAGGTGGTAACGGTGAAGAGTTGTCCGAAAGTGTTGCCTGCCATGTTTTCCCTCTATCGGTCATATGCTGAAAGATGACGGATTTTAACATACAAAGGTCGTCTGAAACGCTTTCGGGGGGCAAATCCTGCCTACGGCACGCCCTCTTTTATCGAATCAAATCCCAAGCAAATTTGCCTATGGTCAGGCACAGCAACACCATAAATCCATAACGTAGAAACTGGGTGCCGCCGCGTATCGCCAATCTCGCGCCGACCACGCCGCCGCACAAATTCGCCAGCGCAAGCGGGATTGCCCACGCCCAAACAACATGCCCTTGCGGGATGAAAAACGTCAGCGCGGCGAGATTGGTGGTCGAGTTGATGACTTTTGCCGATGCGTTTGCCGTCAGAAAATCGTAGCCGTAAAAACGGACGAACACGAAAGCCAAAAGGCTGCCCGTTCCCGGTCCGAAAATCCCGTCGTAAAACCCGATTAATGCACCAAAAAACAAGCCCCATAAGGTTTCGCGGCGCGTCAGCTTCTCGGTGCGCACCGTCTGCCCCAAATCTTTTTTGATAAAGGTATAAACACACATGGCAATCATGATGACCAGCATCGCCGGTTTCATATATTGCACGGGAAAAAAGACCACGGCTTTCGCGCCCAGATAGGAAGCGGCAAACGCCAGCACGGCGGCGGGCAGCAGCATTTTCCACGGCACGGGGATTTTGCGCAGATATTGCCCCGTGGCAGTAACCGTCCCGCAGCAGGAGGCAAACTTATTCACGCCCATCACCGAAGCGACAGGCGTAGAAATTGGCAGTAAGTTGAATAGTCCGGGAATTTGCAACAACCCGCCGCCGCCAACCGCCGCGTCCATCAGTCCGGCGCAAAATCCGGTGAGGAGCAAAAGATAGAAAAAGGAATCTACGGGCATAGCCCCTCCCTTGAAAAAAGCCGCCTTATCGGTTGTCGAGCGATGATGGCGAAATGCTATATGAAACAGGCGGTATTTTAACTGAAAACCAATCCGCGCCACATTGCCGCCTATTTCGTTTCAGACGACCTTTTCTTTTAGATTCAGTGACTCACATTGCGGAAGAGGCGTTCCTCCATTAGAATCCGCCCTTCCTTGTTTTCCCGCCTATTAAGGTACTACGACTACGGACAAAACCGTTTTCAGACGACCTGTTTGCCCCGATACCGCAAAAGCGCAATGCCATTGCCCGCTGACTGACTTTCTTTTCAGTCGCTTTAAAGATATAGTGGGGCAACTTAAAACAAGGGCGGCTTTGTACTGCCCTGCCCTGCGTTATCCATCTGCCTAAACGATGCGTTTCAGCTCAGTTGAAAGAAACTCCGCGATGAAAGAATTAGACAAAACCGACCTGAAAATCCTGAAAATCCTTCAGCAAAATGCCCGCACACCCATGACGGAGTTGGCAGAAAAAGTCGGATTATCCACCACTCCGGTTACCGAACGCGTCCGCCGCCTTGAGCGCGACAATTTCATTACCGGCTATCATGCCCGCCTCAACCCGCACCAACTCGGGCAAAGCCTGCTGGTCTTTGTCGAACTGAAGCTGCGTTCCAAATCGGGCAATATTTTTGAAGATTTCCGCCGTGAAATCATGCGTATTCCGCAAATTTTGGAATGTCATCTTGTGTCTGGCGAATACGATTACCTGATTAAAGTCCGCCTGCCCAATATGGCGGCTTATCGAGATATGTTGGGCAATATCCTGCTGCACCTGCCTGCGGCAGCGGAAAGCCGCAGCTATGTCGTTATGGAAGAAGTCAAAGAAACGGCTGTGTTAGACTTAGAGTGATTTAACTACATCAAAAAAGGTCGTCTGAAAGTTTATAACGTTCAGACGACCTTTTTTTAAATCCCACTTACACAAACGCAAAAACACCATCAAACAAAATGCTTTGGCGTATTCAAACACACCTCTCACCCACCCAATCAAAGAACACCCTACCAAACCTGCAAACAAAAAAATGCACACATCCAACTGAATGTGTGCCAAGTCTACAAAGGAGAAATAGAGGAGAAACTATTAACTGACTACTCGAACCAGCTAACGAATCGGATTATCCATGAAAATAAAATTTTAGGCAAGTATTTTTCTTGTAAAGTTTCTAAATTAATTTATTGGAATATTTAAGCTGTAACTCTATTTCATTACTCTTAGTATGCCGCTTCCGAATATAGTGGATTAACTTTAAATCAGGACAAGGCGACGAAGCCACAAACAGTACAGATAGTACGGAACCGATTCACTTGGTGCTTCAGCACCTTAGAGAATCGTTCTCTTTGAGCCAAGGCGAGGTAACGCCGTCTGGTTTAAAGTTAATCCACTATAAAAGTCACCCGCTGCAAACCAAACACCAAACCAGCATCAGCAGCTTCCAAGCCTGCCCGCCGAATCGATGTTAAAATACGCGCCTCTTTCATCTACGAGCAAAACACATCATGACCGCCGCCATCGAACACGTCCAAGCCGCCGCCTTTGATTTGGACGGCACATTATGCGATTCCGTCCCCGACCTTGCCGCCGCAGCCGAAGCCATGCGCGAATATCTCGGCATGGAGCCGCTGCCCGCTAAAACGGTAGAAAGCTACGTCGGCGACGGCATCGGCAAACTCGTCCACCGCGTCATCACCAACGACCGCGACCAAGAAGCCGCGCCTGATTTGTGGGAAAAAGGCTTCGTGTTCTACATGAAATACTACCGCGACCACTTGAGTGACTTCACCCGTCCCTACCCCGAAACCGAAGCCGGACTGGCATTGCTCAAATCGCTGGGCATCCCGCTGGTGGTCATCACCAACAAAAACGAAATCCTCGCTGTCGAACTCTTAAAACAGCTCGGACTTGCCGACTACTTCAGCCTGATTCTCGGCGGCGACAGCCTGCCCGAAAAGAAACCCAGCCCGTTGCCGCTGCAACACGCCGCCGAAGTCTTGGGCATTGATCCTGCCAACATGATTATGGTCGGCGACTCCCGCAATGACATCATCGCTGCCAAAGCCGCAGGCTGCCTCAGCGTCGGCGTAACCTTCGGCTACGGCGACATGACCCTGCTCTCACAAGACAAAGCGACCAAGCCCGACTGGATTATCGGCTCGTTGCCCGAAATCTACGAAAACTTACGGCCGAAAAAAGCAGAAGACGACGAGTAACCGACATCCTTGTTTTCAGACGTTTATTCCTGCTTCAAAGGTCGTCTGAAAATAGAGCAGTGGAAATAAAAAGATTCGTTATTCCCGAACAAAAAGAATGACGGAATGAAAGTTTCTTATCTCTCCTCTATCCGACCCCTAAAGTCAGATTCAAGAATCTGACCCACGAATCGACCTTTTCAGACGACCTCTGCATGAAACCCCAAAAATCCCTGCGCGCCCGCGCGATGGACATTCTTTCCCGACAGGAAATCAGCCGTGTCGGACTCAAGCGCAAGCTCGCCCCGTATGCCGAAAGCGAAGAAGAATTGGAAAACGTGTTGGACGAATTTGCCGAACGCAACTGGCAATCCGACCAACGCTACGCCGAAGCCTACATCCACAGCAAAAGCCGCCAACACGGTTCGCTGCGTCTGAAACAGGCATTGGCGCAGCAAGGCATAGACGAAACCCTCAGCCGTGAATTCATGCCCGACAAAGCGCACGAACTGCAAACCGCAGTCGCCGTGTTGCGCAAAAAATTCAAACAGCCCGCCGCCGATTTGAAAGACAAACAAAAACAAGCGCGTTTCCTCGCCTATCGCGGATTCGACATGGACACCATCCACGCCGCGCTCAAAAGCAGTTGGGACGAAGACGATGTTTTTGAGTTCGGAGAAAATTAAACCGCCCTGCTTGAATCTTCCCGCCCATCGGCGTACCCTTACGCTTTTGCCACCCATTCACAACCGAGATAACCATGTCTGAAGAACAACGTAACACCCCCAATCCGCTTTTGGAAGACGAACGCAAAAACCCCGTTTACCGACTCGGTCGCGCTGTCGCCGGATTTATGGTTATCGTATGGGCGGGCGTATTGGCTTTAGTGTTCTATTTAGTCTTCCGTTTTTGGTTCAACTAAATTTCTCACGTTCCCCATCCCATTTTCTACAATAGTTCTCACCTTACAAAAAGGTCGTCTGAAAAATCAAATATCGATTTTTCAGACGACCTTTTCAATTTATCCAAACGCATTTAAGTTCAGTCCCAACCACACCCGACAAATTTAAAGCCATTTCCGATAAATTGCATATCCGCTCAAATCACAGACATTCAAAACCAACCGGCAACAGCGTGAAACAGATAAGTCATACCGCTCCACGCCCATCTACTTACTACAACCGTTATCCAGCCCATCAACACCAGCACAATCAAACCGAAAAAATCAGGCAGATGCAGATAAAGCCAAGCAGCAACAGGTTTGCGCCAAAAGTCTGATTTTTGTTGTTTCTTCTCCAAAGCCGCGTGCATAAACGGACGCTCCAAATGTATGTCGTAGTCGATGCCATACTCACTACGCACATGCTCATTGATGACTTTCAAAGTACGGCGGCTCGGTTGCAAGAAAATATCGATAAGCGTACCGACAACAGGAATCATGCCAAGCACCATATCCGCAAAAGCAAGATATACGGCTGGACGCATTTTCTGATCCGGCACGCCCAACTCCCGCCCCATGCGAAAAGCCTTCATCGTCAACAAAAGTCCGGCAATATCACCGACAAAAGGAATCAGCGACAATATGGCATCAACACCGATTCCCTGCTTGGTAAAAGGAATGCAAAACAAACTATCCATAGTGTTGGCATATTTAGCCAACTC
This sequence comes from Neisseria sp. HMSC077D05, assembly GCA_001809325.1. Lineage (GTDB taxonomy): Bacteria > Pseudomonadota > Gammaproteobacteria > Burkholderiales > Neisseriaceae > Neisseria. The sequence continues at coordinate 56,553 of KV796931.1, forward strand.
GCGCTCACGTCGGATGATTTCCTGACGTTCATAAGGTACAGGTGTGTGCTTCATTATGTTTTCTTGTACTGGGTTAATGAATTTTAGAACGGTGCAACGTCATTACTGCTTACGGTCAGTCTCTATAAAAGCCAATTGCAGTATGACGGCTTATAGAACAAGGTCGTCTGAAAAGTATTTAAGTGTTTTTCACTTCATCAAAGTGGCACTTTCAGACGACCTTTGGATAAGGTCAAACTAATTTGGCTCGAATTGGTTTCTTTACTTCGGCAGCCCGGTATTCGGATCCAAT
>KV796931.1:56944-58125 GCA_001809325.1 Neisseria sp. HMSC077D05
CAATCCTGCCTGTTGCGCCAATCTGCGCACCAATTCATCGGATGGTTTTGCCGGAGCCGGACCTTCTTCAAAACGTTGGATGGCGATTTTACCGTCCCAACTCGGCAGTTTTGCCGGAGGCAGCGGGACGATTTCGTCTAGATCGTGAACGTTGAGCTCGGGTTTAAGGTGTGCTCGGCGGGTCAGATAGTCGGAAATAATTTCGTATCGACGAGAACGTTCTTTATCCTCAGGAATCCCCCATTTTTTATGACGACTATCAGGGTTTTTACTATAGAACACTTTTCCTGCTATATGTGCAGATGTATCATTACCAGCTTTGACTCCTTGATGAGTATAAATTAACGCCTGTTTATAATTTTGCTCACTACTTTCTGTAACACTTGCCATTAACGCAGCATCAGCATCTGGATACATTTGATTGGTAGCACAAGCCCGCATTTTGTCAGTTACTTTTAACCTAACAGAATGACTAGAATCATCTTGTATTTTCATTAACAGCTCACCTACTTCATACTGCGCCTTGGCATTCCCCAAATCTGCAGCCTTGCGTAAATAAATTATTGCATCATCAGGGTCATGTTTTGGACCATAACCGACATCGATATAAAGCGACCACCAGTAATGTGCGCTGGCAGGTAGGATTTTCATCAGCTTTTCGTTCCAGTAAATACCTTCGCCACGACGTTCTCGAGTTTCGATATTGATGTCTTTGCTTTTCAGCAATATTTCCTGCAAAGTCAGGTTTGCCTGCCAATGTCCGTTGGCGGCGGCAATACGGTAATACGGCAGATAGCGGTCGAGTACGCCCGGTTTGGGCAGCCAGCGGTTTTTAAAATCGTGGTAGAGGGCGTAGCGATATAGTTGATCTGCTTCCTGTGGCAAAGAAGGAAACTGTTCTTTGACGCAAGTAAATTCTAAGTTCTTGAGTTTGGAATGTTTGTAAGAAGATGAACCCAAAACTTGCTTGCCTGCATCTGTTTGGGGATTTCTGACAACATCCATCGCAGACCTTGCCAGTTCCCTACCGACATCGCATGCGGTAAGCAATGGCATGCTCACCAATATAGTAGATAAAAGTGACGATATGTATTTGTTTTTCATTGTTTTTTACTGAAACAGTGTGTGTTTGGTTCAAATCATATGGGAGAGACCTTTGCAATAACATAGGTTACTAAAAT
>KV796932.1 GCA_001809325.1 Neisseria sp. HMSC077D05
AAAAAGGCAGTGTAACTGCTTTCTTTTTTTCTAAAGAGAAGTCTGCTGACGAATCAGTTTGACGGAAAAAGAAAGGCTGCTATAATAATCAGCTCATTTTGATTTGCGAAGTAAATAGCAATATTGAACGCATCGATCTTTAACAAATTGGAAAGCCGAAATCAACAAACAAAGACAATGTGTCTGTTTTTGATGATTGACCGATTGCAAACGGTCAGTTGTCTCCTGGATAGGAAAAGAAAAACAGGTACAGTATTTGGGTGATGATTGTATCGACTTAATCCCGAAAGACAAAAGGCGGGATTAAGACACAACAAGCAGTAAGCTTTATCAGAGTAGGAAATTCAAGTTTGATGTTCTCGTCAACGGAATGTCAGGCAAAGTCAGAGAAGTTCTTGAAATGATAGAGTCAAGTGAATAAGTGCATCAGGTGGATGCCTTGGCGATGATAGGCGACGAAGGACGTGTAAGCCTGCGAAAAGCGTGGGGGAGCTGGCAATAAAGCTATGATCCCGCGATGTCCGAATGGGGAAACCCACTGCATTCTGTGCAGTATCCTAAGTTGAATACATAGACTTAGAGAAGCGAACCCGGAGAACTGAACCATCTAAGTACCCGGAGGAAAAGAAATCAACCGAGATTCCGCAAGTAGTGGCGAGCGAACGCGGAGGAGCCTGTACGTAATAACTGTCGAGATAGAAGAACAAGCTGGGAAGCTTGACCATAGTGGGTGATAGTCCCGTATTCGAAATCTCAACAGTGGTACTAAGCGTACGAAAAGTAGGGCGGGACACGTGAAATCCTGTCTGAATATGGGGGGACCATCCTCCAAGGCTAAATACTCATCATCGACCGATAGTGAACCAGTACCGTGAGGGAAAGGCGAAAAGAACCCCGGGAGGGGAGTGAAATAGAACCTGAAACCTGATGCATACAAACAGTGGGAGCACCCTTGTGGTGTGACTGCGTACCTTTTGTATAATGGGTCAACGACTTACATTCAGTAGCGAGCTTAACCGAATAGGGGAGGCGTAGGGAAACCGAGTCTTAATAGGGCGAACAGTTGCTGGGTGTAGACCCGAAACCGAGTGATCTATCCATGGCCAGGTTGAAGGTGCCGTAACAGGTACTGGAGGACCGAACCCACGCATGTTGCAAAATGCGGGGATGAGCTGTGGATAGGGGTGAAAGGCTAAACAAACTCGGAGATAGCTGGTTCTCCCCGAAAACTATTTAGGTAGTGCCTCGAGCAAGACACTGATGGGGGTAAAGCACTGTTATGGCTAGGGGGTTATTGCAACTTACCAACCCATGGCAAACTAAGAATACCATCAAGTGGTTCCTCGGGAGACAGACAGCGGGTGCTAACGTCCGTTGTCAAGAGGGAAACAACCCAGACCGCCAGCTAAGGTCCCAAATGATAGATTAAGTGGTAAACGAAGTGGGAAGGCCCAGACAGCCAGGATGTTGGCTTAGAAGCAGCCATCATTTAAAGAAAGCGTAATAGCTCACTGGTCGAGTCGTCCTGCGCGGAAGATGTAACGGGGCTCAAATCTATAACCGAAGCTGCGGATACCAGTTTACTGGTATGGTAGGGGAGCGTTCTGTAGGCCGATGAAGGTGCATTGTAAAGTGTGCTGGAGGTATCAGAAGTGCGAATGTTGACATGAGTAGCGATAAAGCGGGTGAAAAGCCCGCTCGCCGAAAGCCCAAGGTTTCCTACGCAACGTTCATCGGCGTAGGGTGAGTCGGCCCCTAAGGCGAGGCAGAAATGCGTAGTCGATGGGAAACAGGTTAATATTCCTGTACTTGATTCAAATGCGATGTGGGGACGGAGAAGGTTAGGTTAGCAAGCTGTTGGAATAGCTTGTTTAAGCCGGTAGGTGGAAGACTTAGGCAAATCCGGGTCTTCTTAACACCGAGAAGTGACGACGAGTGTCTACGGACATGAAGTAACCGATACCACGCTTCCAGGAAAAGCCACTAAGCTTCAGTTTGAATCGAACCGTACCGCAAACCGACACAGGTGGGCAGGATGAGAATTCTAAGGCGCTTGAGAGAACTCGGGAGAAGGAACTCGGCAAATTGATACCGTAACTTCGGGAGAAGGTATGCCCTCTAAGGTTAAGGACTTGCTCCGTAAGCCTCGGAGGGTCGCAGAGAATAGGTGGCTGCGACTGTTTATTAAAAACACAGCACTCTGCTAACACGAAAGTGGACGTATAGGGTGTGACGCCTGCCCGGTGCTGGAAGGTTAATTGAAGATGTGAGAGCATCGGATCGAAGCCCCAGTAAACGGCGGCCGTAACTATAACGGTCCTAAGGTAGCGAAATTCCTTGTCGGGTAAGTTCCGACCCGCACGAATGGCGTAACGATGGCCACACTGTCTCCTCCCGAGACTCAGCGAAGTTGAAGTGGTTGTGAAGATGCAATCTACCCGCTGCTAGACGGGAAGACCCCGTGAACCTTTACTGTAGCTTTGCATTGGACTTTGAAGTCACTTGTGTAGGATAGGTGGGAGGCTTTGAAGCAGAGACGCCAGTCTCTGTGGAGCCGTCCTTGAAATACCACCCTGGTGTCTTTGAGGTTCTAACCCAGACCCGTAATCCGGGTCGGGGACCGTGCATGGTAGGCAGTTTGACTGGGGCGGTCTCCTCCCAAAGAGTAACGGAGGAGTTCGAAGGTTACCTAGGTCCGGTCGGAAATCGGACTGATAGTGCAATGGCAAAAGGTAGCTTAACTGCGAGACCGACAAGTCGAGCAGGTGCGAAAGCAGGACATAGTGATCCGGTGGTTCTGTATGGAAGGGCCATCGCTCAACGGATAAAAGGTACTCCGGGGATAACAGGCTGATTCCGCCCAAGAGTTCATATCGACGGCGGAGTTTGGCACCTCGATGTCGGCTCATCACATCCTGGGGCTGTAGTCGGTCCCAAGGGTATGGCTGTTCGCCATTTAAAGTGGTACGTGAGCTGGGTTTAAAACGTCGTGAGACAGTTTGGTCCCTATCTGCAGTGGGCGTTGGAAGTTTGACGGGGGCTGCTCCTAGTACGAGAGGACCGGAGTGGACGAACCTCTGGTGTACCGGTTGTAACGCCAGTTGCATAGCCGGGTAGCTAAGTTCGGAAGAGATAAGCGCTGAAAGCATCTAAGCGCGAAACTCGCCTGAAGATGAGACTTCCCTTGCGGTTTAACCGCACTAAAGAGTCGTTCGAGACCAGGACGTTGATAGGTGGGGTGTGGAAGCGCGGTAACGCGTGAAGCTAACCCATACTAATTGCTCGTGAGGCTTGACTCTATCATTTGAAGAACTTCAAATAAAAAGCTTACTGACTGATTCAGTCATCACCGAATATATTGATTAAGGCTTTACCGATTTGTACAGTTTAAGTTTGGCGGCCATAGCGAGTTGGTCCCACGCCTTCCCATCCCGAACAGGACCGTGAAACGACTCAGCGCCGATGATAGTGTGGTTCTTCCATGTGAAAGTAGGTCACTGCCAAACACCTATTCTAAGCCCCCGACAGATGTCGGGGGCTTTTACTTTTACCTCATATTTTATTCATACCTTTACTTGAAACTCGTCATTGCTGTTTCTTGCCTTCTTGCTAT
>KV796933.1 GCA_001809325.1 Neisseria sp. HMSC077D05
GGGATAAACGGTAGAAAGGTCGTCTGAATGGAAGTTTTTCAGACGACTTTGATAGATGCTTGGTTTTTAGCCTAATCTATACTTGTATAATCTAAGATAACAGAATCATGATAGTAAGCTTTTTAGCCACTCAATGAACCGATCCAACCAACTTCCTTTATTTTCCTTTAAAGATTTCTGTTCAGTTTGGATGGCAACTCTATCTACACATTGACCTTCAATATAATCTTGAACCCTAAATTGATCATCTTGATCTTTTTTAAGACAAATTGTATCACCAAAACCTGTGAAATTCGGCTCTATCCTTAATTGTTCATTTTTATTTATATTGGGGCGAAGCCTAATTGCATAAACTTGCCTATCTTCTAATTTTAGATTTGGAAAGTTTGAAGAATTCAACATAATACATTTTTCTCTAGTCGGGTAATTTTCTTCAAATGTTGTCTCATAGAGCATGCTATCCATATTTTCTGAAAAACTTGAGATATATCTATGAAATACGCACCAATCAAGCCGATTTTTTCAATATAAAGGCAAGGATTATTATTAACCATCCTGATGCTAACTACACCATCTGCATTAGGAGCTTTGGAAAAAGCATTACAATCAAATGTAAATAACAAAATTGACAATGCAGAAAATAGTTTTATGTACATAAAAATTCCAAGTAAGCAAAACAGCTATTGTAACGAATACGAAGCAAAGGTCGTCTGAAAACTTTCAGACGACCTTTGTGAAAGTTGGGGTTCCAATTCAATCTACACCTGTTATGTAAATAATGCGGTGTTTTCTTACATACGGCATCGTTGCGGCGGTTGTAAACGGCTTGTTCTGCCACTCGTTTTCCTTCGACCACGCGAATGCCCAGCCCGCGTTTGGAGGTGATGTAGGCACAAACGTGGGGGTTTACGCCATTTTTAAGAGTAACGCTATTCAAGACGCTCTTCTCGTACTTTTTTGCCATTATTCCATTCTATTCCGTGGTAGCCCTCATTTTTTCTATCTTTATTAAGACGGAAAAACATTTCAGTTCCGTGCTTAACATTGCCATTCATTTCTTGTAAATGAACTTCACGGTCGCGCTCAAATTGCCAAATTGCAATCAGTTTACCGCTTTGGTCATACTCATGAGAAAAACCATCCGCTAAACCATTTTTATAATCAATCGCTGCTTTTAATTTACCATTTTCCCAATAATGCGTGATTTTTCCATCCAATTTTTCTTGTGCGTTATAGTTCATCACACTCTGTAGCTGACCATTTTCCCAATAAAGAGTGCTTTTACTCTGCAATCTTCCTTGTTTATTAAAGTTCATAACACTCTTCAACTTGCCATTTGGGTAATAATGTGAAACTTCACCTATTAAACCACCACTTAGAAGAGCGGTATAAGTTTGTTCAACTTTTTTTAAATCCTTGAATTGTCAAACCAAGTGCAACGAT
>KV796934.1 GCA_001809325.1 Neisseria sp. HMSC077D05
CCCGTATCATAGCAACAAACCGCCCGGTCGCCACCCGCATCCGACCAAGGCAAACAACCGTTGCGTAGCTCAGGGAGCGGTCGGGCAACCCATCGACACAACCGGACAGTTGCCAGACAACACAACCGAATGCAAGGCAGGTTTATGATGAGTACCCAATACAATTACGCAGGCATCGATATCGCCAAACGAAACTTCGTCATCGCCGTTTCGTCTTTGTCTAAAACCAAAACCGAAACCAACAACCC
>KV796935.1 GCA_001809325.1 Neisseria sp. HMSC077D05
GCAGTTGCTGATAAAGCTGACAAGGCAAGTAAAGGCGTAGTAGGCCTGACCAAAGCCCTAGAAGCGGCTGCCGAACAAGCTGCACTTGCATCAGCTGAGAATGCTCAAGCGCTTAACGGCTTTGCAGAAGGCGATGAAATCGTCGTTACCGACGAAAATGGTATCAAATCTATCAAGACAGCTACTAAAGAAGACGTTGAAAATGCTGATTTTGAAGGTGTTGGTTTGAAAGAAATTGTCGAAGTGCATGATAAAGCGCTGGATGACTTGGCTAAATCAGTTACCGTGAACAACGATGCATTGGTAAAAACAGCCGAAGTTGTTAATGACATCAGTAAAGATGTGACTGCCAACAAAGAGGCCATCAAAACCAAAGCTGA
>KV796936.1 GCA_001809325.1 Neisseria sp. HMSC077D05
CGGGTTTGGAGGATTTCGATTGGCACTACTTGATTGGTGCTAAATTAATTAATACCAACTGCTTGGGAGCCCTAGACAAGGACTTTCATGGTGCAGATAAAAAGCTCACGATAGAGGGTGTAGTAAACCTACTGGAGGAAACAATGCCTGACAATATGAGGATTTTATTGAATTGTTATGCCAATAACTATATACCGGAAATTTGGAAAGATATCTTATATGTTTACCAACATAACGGTCTCCCTTGCGGTTGGAAAGGAGATTATCCGGAAGGGAAAATGATCGTTTTTTCTAATGAATATCCAACGAATAAAGGATGAGAGAATTATTTAGAACTTGGGTGATTAAAGCAGTTCCTTCGGCATCATTTCGTTTAATTAATTAGAAATATCAAAATGAATTTTAATAATTTTGAAGAGTTTGAATCTAAGTTAGATAACCTATATGATAATGAACAATACGACATAGCCGATAGAATCATGGAAAATCAAATAGATAATATTTGCAAACTATCTTCCTTTGAGGAAATTGATCAGTATCTATGGTTTTATGCTTCTGTCGCCGGAGATTGTGAATCTTTCGGTAGATTTCAAAAATTATGTAGACAATTAGTGTCTTTAAACAAGATAAAATCGAGTGATTTAGCCAAATATGAAGAAAAATGTCCTGCTAATAGATGGTTTTAGTTAAGGATAGATCGGCTCAAAACCCAACATTTAAAAAGGTCGTCTGAAAAGCTTGAAATCCGTTTCAGACGACCTCTTAAAACAGACCCTGCTTACAAAGGAAATAACCACATGAACCCCATCCGCTCCTTCTTAGACCATACTCCGCAAGTCCATGAGTCCTGCCTTATCGATGAAACTTCGATCATCATCGGCGAAGTGTCGCTTGCCGAAGACGTATCCGTCTGGCCGTATGCCGTTTTGCGCGGCGATGTGAACAGCATCAGCATCGGCGCGCGCAGCAATGTACAGGACGGCAGCGTCTTGCACGTTTCGCACAAAAACGCGGAAAAGCCTGAAGGTTCGCCCCTTGTCATCGGCGAAGACGTTACCGTCGGACACAAAGTCATGCTGCACGGCTGCCGTATCAGCGACCGTGTGTTAATCGGCATGGGTACGACCATTTTGGACGATACCGTCGTCGAAAGCGACGTAATGATAGGTGCAGGTAGCCTCGTGCCGCCGCGCAAACGTTTGGAAAGCGGCTATCTTTATGTCGGCTCGCCCGTCAAACAAGTCCGCCCGTTGACTGACAAGGAAAAAGAGTTTTTGAAATATTCGTCCGCGCATTATGTGCGGCTGGCAGGACAGCACAAGCAGTCAAAATAAGCCCTCTGCGCGCCCTATCGCTATAATTGATGGGGCTTCGCTGCCTGCTCCCGATTTTCAGACGACCCATCCCGATACCGACCATGAACCCCGAAACCCTGCAAGATTTCCTGCATACCCACATCCCTGCGACCGCCCTGCTCGATCTAAGCGTCTTGGAAACTACGGCGGAACAAACCGTACTTTTCGCGCCCCACGCCCCCAACCGCAATCATAAAAATACTGCCTTCGGCGGCAGTATCGCGTTGGCGGCAACCGTCGGCGGCTGGGCAACTGTGTATCTCAACTGCCCCGAATCGGATGGCAATATCGTCATTCAAGAAGGCAGCACCCGCTACCTGCGCCCCGCTCGCGGCGATTTGACGATCATCACGCGCAGCCCGCCGGCTGAAAAGTGGCAAAAACTCAAAACCATGTTCGAGCGCCATAAAAAAGGAAAAATCGTCCTAAAAACCGAAATCTATTCGGAAAACGAATTGGCTGCCATCTTTGACGGACGTTTTGTCGTATTGGGATAAGGTATCGGCTGTTTCATCAAAAATAGGTCGTCTGAAAATTTTCAGACGACCTATTTTATGGTGGATTAAATTTAAATCAGGACAAGGCGACGAAGCCACAGACAGTACAGATAGTACGGCACCGATTCACTTGGTGCTTCAGCACCTTAGAGAATCGTTCTCTTTGAGCCAAGGCGAGGTAACGCCGTCTGGTTTAAAGTTAATCCACTATATATGCGCCGTATGCCCGTTCACACCCATAGCCAAGCCCAAATGCTACGCCCTTCGCCTTGCAGCAACACCAGCGTCCGGCAGGCGGAGGCTGTGTTCATGCACTCCAACCCAATGCCGTGTGCGGCAAGTTCGGCGGCGATTTTGGGATGGAGGAATTGCTGCTTCTCTCCTGTGCCGATGATGATGACTTCGGGCAAGCCGTCCGACTCGGAGGTCGTCTGAAACAGGTCGGCGGCAGTCAGTTCGGAGGGCGTTTGCACGTTCATTGCTTCAATTTTGCCGTTGCGCCAGATGATGGGCGCGGTGTAGGTTTTGCCGCCCGCTTCGATTGCGCCCGCCCGATAAGCGGTCAGGCTTAGGGTTTCATCGGTTTTGTTTTCTTCAATCAGCATTTTCTTCCGTTTCCTTCTCGGCTTCATCCATCTATTGCAAACAGGCTTGTTGCCCTTTCGCCGCGTTCCGTAAAAAAGGTGCAAAATCAGGCAATTTCAGGTAGGATGGGCGACTTTAGCCTGCGTCTTCCGCCCTTGCAAAATCAGCATTATATCAATCCGCGGCGGCGTCGCGTTTCGGGCTTTCTGAATTTCTGTTTTTACTTTTTAATTTAAGAAAATCGGCTCACAAGGAGGCACAATGAAGCCAGTAAACATCGGTCTTTTAGGTTTAGGTACGGTCGGCGGCGGTACGGCTGCCGTGTTGCAGGACAATGCGGCGGAAATCAGCCGCCGTTTGGGACGCGAAGTGCGCATCAGTGCCGTATGCGACTTGAGCGAAGAAAAAGCCCGCCAAATCTGCCCGTCCGCAGCCTTCGTCAAAGACCCGTTCGAACTGGTCGCGCGTGAAGATGTCGATGTCGTCGTCGAATTGTTCGGCGGTACCGGCATCGCCAAAGATGCGGTGTTGAAAGCCATTGAAAACGGCAAACACATCGTTACCGCCAACAAAAAGCTGCTCGCCGAATACGGCAACGAAATCTTCCCGCTGGCGGAAGAAAAAAACGTCATGGTGCAATTTGAAGCGGCTGTGGCGGGCGGCATCCCGATTATCAAAGCCCTGCGCGAAGGCCTCGCCGCCAACCGCATCCGCAGCATCGCCGGCATCATCAACGGCACCAGCAACTTCATCCTCTCCGAAATGCGCGAAAAAGGCAGCGCGTTTGCCGACGTATTGAAAGAAGCGCAGGCATTGGGCTATGCCGAAGCCGATCCGACCTTCGACATCGAAGGCAACGACGCGGGCCATAAAATCACCATCATGAGCGCGCTGGCATTCGGTACGCCGATGAACTTCCCCGCCTGCTACCTCGAAGGCATCAGCAAACTCGACAGCCGCGACATCAAATACGCCGAAGAACTCGGCTACCGCATCAAACTTCTGGGCATCACCCGCAAAACCGACAAAGGCATCGAATTGCGCGTCCACCCGACCCTGATTCCCGAAAGCCGCCTCTTGGCAAACGTCAACGGCGTGATGAATGCCGTGCGCGTCAATGCCGATATGGTTGGCGAAACCTTATACTACGGCGCGGGCGCAGGCGCATTGCCGACTGCTTCCGCCGTCGTCGCCGACATCATCGACATCGCACGCCTGATTGAAGCCAACACCGACCACCGCGTACCGCATCTGGCGTTCCAACCTGCACAAGTCCAAGCGCAAACCATCCTGCCTATGGACGAAATCACCAGCAGCTACTACCTGCGCGTCCAAGCCAAAGACGAACCGGGTACGCTGGGGCAAATCGCCGCGCTTTTGGCAAAAGAAAACGTGTCCATCGAAGCCTTAATCCAAAAAGGCGTGATCGACCAAACCACCGCCGAAATCGTGATTCTGACCCACAGCACGGTCGAGAAAAACGTCAAACGCGCCATTGCCGCCATCGAAGCATTAAGCTGCGTGGAAAAACCGATCACCATGATCCGCATGGAAAGCCTGCATGACTGAGCCGAAAAACGAAATGTCCGCCGAAGAGCAAGCCGCGGCGCGTAAAAAAGCGAAAGCCAAAATCCGCACCATCCGCATTTGGGCGTGGGTCATTTTGGCGTTACTCGCCGCGACCGCCCTGCTCTCCCAATGCGCCATGTCCAAACCGCAGGCGAAGCAGAACATCTTTGAGTCTTGCGTGAAAAACATCCCCTTTGCCGAAAAATGGCAAAACGATTTGAAAGAAAGGGGTTTGGATTCAAACAACAGCAAACTCGCCGCCGATTACTGCACCTGTATGTGGGACAAGCCTTTGGACAAACTTTCCGAAGAGCAAATCCGTTCATTGGGCAAACTCAGCCCGCAGGAACAGCTCGACCTGCTCGGCGGCGCGCAAGCGTTTGAAGATCGTGACAAGCAATGTGTGGCAGGTTTGAAGGCGGAATAATCCGGCTTTGACAACGCAAAAAGGTCGTCTGAAACTCCGTTTGGTGTTTTGAACTGCACCCCAAAAGTTGGACATCCCC
>KV796937.1:0-17154 GCA_001809325.1 Neisseria sp. HMSC077D05
GATACGGGAGTTCCTATATACAAGGTTGGGTTGTAAACCCAACAATCTGCCAAACCGAAAACCATATTGGGATGAGACTCAAGCTGCAAGGCCTTAAAGCAGCCTGAAAACCCGTTTGAAAGACCAAACCATGAGCAGACAAACCCTGATCGCATTTCTGCGCGGTGTGATGCCGAGCGGGAAAAACGCCGTCAAAATGGCAGATGTCCGTGCCGTATTGGGCGGTAACGGTTTCGACAATGTGCGGACATGGATACAGAGCGGTAATATTGCACTGGAAAGCGGATTGGCTGCGGACGAAGCCGCCGTGCGGATACATGATTTGCTGCATACGCATCTGAATGTAGATTTGGCCGTTATTGTCAAAACGCCTGCCCAGTTGCGTGAAATATTGGACGGCAATCCGTTTGCCGATGAGGCATACGACCCCAAGCGCGTATTTTTTACGCTGTGCAACACACCGCTGGCCGATACCGCCGGTTTGGAGGCGCAGGACTTCGGCAGTGAAAAACTGCTTATCCGCCCGCAGGCTGCGTATCTGTATATCCCGCAAGACGCTTCCCGCAGCAAGCTGGGCAATGCGTTTTTGGAAAAACAGCTCGGCCTGAGCCTGACCACGCGCAACGGCAATACCTTGCGTAAGATGATGGCGTTTTAAAACAGGCAGCCTGAAAGCCCGCAGCCGCCCACCGGCGTCATTCCCGCGCAGGCGGGAATCTTGGCGGGGCAACGGGAAACCTGATTGAAACCTGCAGCCGTTGTAATGCCAAAAAGATTCCCGCCTGCGCGGGAATGACGAAAGTGAAAGAAACCGCCGTTTTCAGACGGCCTTAAAAGCAGCCTGAAAACCATGTACACAAAATAAGGAAAAGCCATGAAAGCCCAATGCCAGTGCGGCAGCGTAACGCTCGAAGTCAAGCATAATCACGAAGTTCATGCCTGCCATTGCGGCAAATGCCGCCGACGTACCGGCGGTGCGTCGTTTACTTTGACTGCCGAAGAGCAGCCGCAAATCAGTGGCGAGGAATACATCGGCCGCTACCGCTCTTCCGACTGGGGCGAGCGCACTTTCTGCAAACAATGCGGCAACGACCTTTATTTTCACCTGCTGCCCGAAAGCGGCATGGATGAAGCATGGTATGTCAATGCCGGACTGTTTGCCGACAACGCCGACTTTGCTTTGAAACTGCAAATATTTACCGACTGCCAAGCACCGTATTACCACCTGTCCGACGACACCCCGAAAATGACCGAACAAGAATTTCTGGCGTGGGTTGGCGCGGCAGAATAGGCAGCCTGCGTAGCGTAGCGGAGTTGCGGAGCTAAAACACCATTTTCCCTTGCGGGAAACGTGGGATTCGAGAATCCGACCTACGAAAAGGCCGTCTGAAAAGCAGCCTGAAACCGATATCCCGACAGCAAACTAATTCCCTCTCCCGCTCGCGGGGGAGGGCTAGGGTGGGGGCGGTAGGGCAGCAGAAACCTTTGCTACTACGTCGGCGAAAAAAGCGTTTCCGCAGAAACGCACACCCCCTCCCCAACCCTCCCCCGCAAGACGGGGGAGGGAGCAGATGGCAGAAGTCCGACGGTTTCAGACGGCCTGTAAAGCAGCCTGAAAACCCAAACAATGTAGGGTGTGTAGCTCTGCCACGCACGCGGACAAATACCAAGGCAGCCTGAAACGCCAAAAGGCTACCTGAAAATGTGAAAGGCCGTCTGAAACCAGACAGCCCACCAGCCCCGTTAGCCAAAAGATTAAAAGTTCAACCCCTAAGGTTCACAACATGACTGATATGACTTTATACCTCACCATCGCCCTTCTGCCGCTGGCAGGCTCGCTGATTGCGGGTTTGTTCGGCAACAAAATCGGTCGTACCGGTGCGCATACTGTGACGATACTCGGCGTGGCAGTGTCCGCCGTGCTGTCGGCTTATGTGCTGTGGGGCTTTATCGACGGCAGCCGCGCCAAGTTTGACGAGAATGTCTATACCTGGCTGACGATGGGCGGTTTGGATTTTTCCGTCGGCTTCTTGGTCGATACGATGACGGCGATGATGATGGTCGTGGTAACGGGCGTGTCGTTGATGGTGCATATCTACACCATCGGCTATATGCACGATGAAAAAGTCGGCTACCAACGCTTCTTCAGCTATATTTCTTTGTTTACATTCAGCATGTTGATGCTGATCATGAGCAACAATTTCGTCCAACTCTTCTTCGGTTGGGAAGCGGTGGGCTTGGTGTCGTATCTCTTGATCGGTTTCTATTTCAAACGTCCGAGCGCGATTTTTGCCAATCTGAAAGCCTTTTTGATCAACCGCGTCGGCGACTTCGGCTTTTTGCTCGGTATCGGCTTGGTGCTTGCCTATTTTGGCGGCAGCTTGCGCTATCAGGACGTATTTGCCTATCTGCCCAACGTACAAAATGCCACCATCCAGCTTTTTCCCGGTGTGGAATGGTCGTTGATTACCGTAGCCTGTTTGCTGTTGTTTGTCGGTGCGATGGGTAAATCGGCACAATTCCCGCTGCACGTCTGGCTGCCCGATTCGATGGAAGGTCCGACCCCGATTTCCGCATTGATTCACGCCGCGACGATGGTTACGGCGGGTCTGTTCATGGTGTCGCGCATGTCGCCGATTTACGAAATGAGCAGCACCGCGCTGTCGGTCATTATGGTGATCGGCGCGATTACTGCCCTGTTTATGGGCTTCTTGGGCGTGATTCAAAACGACATCAAGCGCGTGGTTGCGTATTCCACCCTGTCGCAACTGGGTTATATGACCGTGGCTCTGGGTGCGTCCGCCTATTCCGTGGCGATGTTCCACGTCATGACCCACGCCTTCTTTAAAGCCTTGCTGTTCTTGGCGGCGGGTAGCGCCATTATCGGTATGCACCACGACCAAGACATGCGCCACATGGGCAATCTGAAAAAATACATGCCGATTACTTGGCTGACCATGCTGATCGGTAACTTGTCGCTGATTGGTACGCCGTTCTTCTCCGGCTTCTACTCCAAAGATTCGATTATCGAAGCAGCGAAATACAGCACCCTGCCGGGCAGCGGATTTGCCTATTTCGCCGTCCTCGCCAGTGTGTTCGTTACCGCGTTTTATGCGTTCCGCCAATACTTTATGGTGTTCCACGGTGAAGAAAAATGGCGCAGCCTGCCCGAACACCATTCAGACGGCCATGGCGAAGAACATCACGGCTTGGGCAAAAACGACAATCCGCACGAAAGCCCGCTGGTCGTTACCCTGCCGCTGATTCTGCTTGCCATTCCGTCCGTCATCATCGGTTACATCGCCATCGAACCCATGCTCTACGGCGATTTCTTCAAAGACGTGATTTTCGTTAACGCCGACGCACATCCGACCATGCACATCATGAAAGAAGAGTTCCACGGCGCATTGGCAATGGTATCGCACAGCCTGCATTCGCCCGTCCTCTATCTCGCTATCGCAGGCGTATTGAGCGCATGGCTTTTGTACGTCAAACTGCCGCACCTGCCCGCCAAAATCGCGCAGGCGTTCCGTCCGGTTTACGTTTTGTTTGAAAACAAATACTACCTCGACGCCCTGTATTTCAACGTCTTCGCCAAAGGCACGCGTGCATTGGGCAACTTCTTCTGGAAAGTCGGCGATACCGCCATTATCGACAACGGCATCGTCAACGGCTCCGCCAAACTGGTCGGCGCGATTGCCGCTCAGATACGCAAAGTCCAAACCGGCTTTATCTACACCTACGCCGCCGCTATGGTGTTCGGCGTATTGGTATTGCTCGGCATGACCTTCTGGGGATTGTTCAGATAAAGGCGGATTTTCAGACGACCTGTCCGTAGCCGGTCTAGAGGTCGTCTGAAAAAGAAAATAGTACGGCGTGTCGGATTCGAGAATCCGAACCACGGCATATCGGGATTGTGCAGGTAAAAATGAGATTTTCAGACGACGTTTAGGGCGTCTGAAAAAGGAAACACGAGAAACAATGGTTGAAGACAAATTACCGCAAACCCTAGAAGAAGTCCGCGAAGCCATCGACGGTTTGGACAAGGAATTAATAGAATTACTCGCCCGCCGGCAGAAGCTGGTACGGCAGGCAGGCCGTCTGAAACCTAAAAACGATGTGCAGGCGGTTTCCGCGCCCGAACGGGTGGCGCAAGTGATTGCCTCGCGCCGTGCCTATGCCGAAAAGGCCGGTTTGTCGCCCGAAGTGGCCGAAGCAGTTTGGCGCAGCATGATTGATGCGTTCATTAAATTGGAGATGGAAACCAACCGTGCCGACGGGGCGTAGTCAACATTTCGGTCATAATTGATTTACTTGGATAGATACGGAATTTGCCGACCGCCGTCATTCCCGCCTGCGCGGGAATGACGGGATTTAATAAACAGTTGTATCGACAGGTTTATCTAGATACAGAATCAAAGAGACGCGAAAATGCCCGACACGCACACCATCCGCTCCGCCGAATTTACTGCTTCCCGCGCATGGGGCGCACGCGACATCGCCAATATGAACGGCACCACCGTGCGCCTGCACTGGACGGACCAGCCCTACAAATGGCACGTCAACGACGGCGAGGAAGTGTTTGCCGTGATGGACGGCGAAGTCGATATGCACTACCGGGAAAACGGTGAAGAACACATCGTTCGGTTGAAAAGCGGCGACATCTTCTACGCAGGAATCGGCACGGAACACGTCGCCCATCCGTGTGGCGAAGCGCGGATTTTGGTGATTGAGAAAGAAGGCAGTGTTTGAGGTCGTCTGAAAAAGAAAACCATTCAAGTTGTAGGTCGGATACTTGTATCCGACATGAAAAAGAAAATAGTACAGCGTGTCGGATTCGAGAATCCGACCTACGGCTGGAAGATTCGGCAAAATTAGCTTGAGACAAATAGCAGAAGCCTGAACAATCTTTTTTCAGACGGCCTCTTAAAAACGTCGTCTGAAAAACCAACCCACACAACTATATTTTTATTTTAACCACAGGTTAACCACTATGTTTTCCAACTACCTACTCAGCTTGGCAATATGGATACCCATCGCTGCGGGCGTGCTGGTTTTGGCGACGGGGCCGGACAGCCGTGCGCCGCTTGCCCGCGTGCTCGCTTTATTCGGTGCGCTTGCCGGTTTCTTGGTAACGCTGCCCTTGTTTACGGGTTTCGACCGTTTGAGCGGCAGCTATCAGTTTACCGAGTTCCACGAGTGGATTCCGCTTTTGCGGATCAACTACTCGCTGGGTGTGGACGGTATTTCGGTGCTGTTTGTCATTCTGAACGCGTTTATCACGCTGATGGTGGTGCTGGCGGGTTGGGAAGTGATTCAGAAGCGTCCGGCGCAGTATATGGCGGCGTTTTTAATCATGTCGGGCCTGATTAACGGTGCGTTTTCGGCGCGGGATGCCCTGCTGTTTTATGTGTTCTTCGAGGGGATGCTGATTCCGCTGTACCTGATTATCGGCGTCTGGGGCGGTCCGCGCCGCGTGTATGCGTCGGTGAAGCTGTTTCTCTATACGCTGATGGGTTCGCTGCTGATGCTGGTGGCGATTGTGTACCTATCTTACCAAGTGGGCGGCTTTTCGATTGAGGATTTCCAAAACATCAAACAAATCCCGCTGGGCGTACAACAGCTTTTGTTTGTGGCGTTTTTCCTGTCGTTTGCGGTGAAAGTGCCGATGTTCCCCGTGCACACTTGGTTGCCGGATGCCCACGTTGAGGCGCCGACGGGCGGTTCGATGGTGTTGGCGGCGATTACGCTGAAATTGGGCGCATACGGCTTTTTGCGCTTCATCCTGCCGATTCTGCCCGACGCGTCGCGCTATTTCGCGCCGGTCATCATTGTGTTGAGCCTGATTGCGGTGGTGTATATCGGTATGGTCGCGCTGGTGCAGACCGATATGAAAAAACTGGTGGCGTATTCGTCCATCAGTCATATGGGTTTTGTTACCTTGGGGATGTTCTTGTTCATTAACGGCCAGTTGAACGACTGGGCGTTGAAAGGCGCGGTCATTCAGATGATTTCGCACGGTTTCGTGTCGGCGGCGATGTTTATGTGTATCGGCGTGATGTACGACCGCCTGCACACGCGCAATATCGCCGATTACGGCGGCGTGGTGAACGTGATGCCCAAGTTTGCGGCGTTTATGATGCTGTTTGCGATGGCAAACGCGGGTCTGCCGGCGACTTCGGGCTTCGTGGGCGAGTTTATGGTAATTATGGGCGCGGTCAAAGTGAATTTCTGGGTAGGCGCGCTGGCGGCGCTGACGCTGATTTACGGCGCGTCTTACACGCTGTGGATGTATAAGCGCGTGATTTTCGGCGCGGTCGGCAATCCGCACGTTGCCGATATGAAAGACATCAACTGCCGCGAATTTGCGATTCTGGCGATTTTGGCGGTTGCGGTATTGGGTATGGGCCTGTATCCGCAGGCGTTTATCGAAGTGGTGCATCAGGCGGCAAACGATTTGATTGCCCATGTGGCGCAAAGCAAGATTTGAGGTGTGCGAATGAACGTGATTGATTTGAACTTAATGCCTGCCATGCCCGAAATCGTGCTGTTTGCGCTGCTGTTGGTGGTGTTGCTGGCGGACTTGTGGATTAGCGATAAAAACCGCCATCTGACCCATCTGATGAGCTTGGGTGCTGTCCTTGTTGTGGCGGTTATGCAGCTTGCAGTGTGGGAGCAGGGCAGTGTGTTGGCGTTTAACGGAATGTATGTCGCCGACGGTATGTCGCGCCTGTCCAAGCTGGTGTTGTACGGATTGACCTTCGGGCTGTTTATTTACAGCAAACCGTACAATCAGGCGCGCGGTATTTTTAAAGGCGAGTTTTATACTTTGTCGCTGTTTGCCCTGTTAGGCATGAGCGTGATGGTGAGTGCGGCGCATTTCCTGACTGCCTATATCGGTTTGGAACTTTTGTCGCTGTCGCTTTATGCTATGATTGCGCTGCGCCGCGATTCCGGCCGCTCCGCCGAAGCCGCGCTCAAATATTTCGTCTTGGGCGCGCTGGCTTCCGGTCTGTTGCTCTACGGTATTTCGATGGTGTACGGTGCGACGCATTCGCTCGACTTCGCCACTGTTTTGGCATCGTCTTACAGCGAAATTGCCAACGAGTGGCTGTTGAAACTGGGGTTGGTGTTTATCGTTGTGGCGGTAGCGTTCAAACTGGGCGCGGTGCCGTTTCATATGTGGGTGCCCGACGTGTACCACGGCGCGCCGACATCCGTCGCCGCGTTTATCGGTACGGCACCGAAAATTGCCGCTGTGATGTTTGCCTTCCGTATTTTGCTGACCGGTTTTGGCGAAGTGCATCAATACTGGGCGCCTATGTTTGCCGTTCTTGCCGTCGCATCGCTGGTGGTCGGTAATCTTGCCGCGATTATGCAGACCAATATCAAACGTATGCTTGCTTATTCGACTGTGTCGCACATGGGCTTTATCCTGCTGGCGTTTATGGCAGGCTCAATCGGTGCTACCGCAGGTCTGTATTACGCCATTACTTATGCGTTGATGGCGGCTGCGGGTTTTGGCATATTGATGGTATTGTCCAACGACAATATCGAATGTGAAGAAATCAAAGATTTGGCAGGCTTGAACCAACGCCATGCTTGGTTTGCCTTACTGATGCTGCTGGTTATGTTCTCTATGGCAGGTATCCCGCCGCTGATGGGTTTCTATGCCAAATTCGGTGTGATTATGGTGTTGCTGAAATTCCATCACGTTTGGTTGTCGGTTTTCGCCGTCGTTATGTCCTTAATCGGCGCGTTCTACTACCTGCGTGTGGTTAAAGTCATGTATTTCGACGAACCCACCCATGACCAGCCCGTCGGCAGCAATTACGCCGCCAAACTCTTCCTAAGTGTCAACGCGTTCTTGCTGGTTTTGTGGGGCGTTATGCCGCAAACGATGATTGACTGGTGCGCCAGGGCTTTGGAAAACACCTTGTAAGGCAATGAACCGAAACGGCAGCCGTGTCAGAGGCTGCCGTTTTTGTTAAGATACGCCCGTCCCACCATTATTTTTCAGACGACCCTTTGAAGCAAAGGGTCGTCTGAAAACAGAAAGACACATACATCATGACCGCATCCATGTACATCCTTTTGGTATTGGCGCTCATCTTCGCCAACGCCCCCTTCATTACCACCAAATTTTTCGGCGTGTTCCCGCTCAAGCGCAAACATTTCGGACATCACCTCGTCGAATTGGCGGCGGGCTTCCTTCTGACCGCCATCCTCGCCTACATCCTCGAATCCCGCGCCGGCGCGGTACAGCATCAAGACTGGGAGTTTTACGCTACCGTAGTCTGCCTCTACCTGATATTTGCCTTCCCCTGTTTCGTATGGCGTTATTTCTGGCATGCGCGCAACCGTGAATAAGCTTTTCAGACGACCTCAGCGTTATTTCTTGCCATGAGCCTTCGCTGGCTTATCTGAATGTTGGTCAATATGCGGTTAATCGTGTTTGTTTTAAAAAAGTTTTTTGGAATCCAGCAACAAGGTGACAGGACCGTCGTTGCAGAGTGAAACCTGCATATGGGTTTGGAAGCGGCCGGTTTCTACCGTCAGACCGTGGGTGCGTAATAATTCTGCGGTGCGTTGATAAAGGGATTCTGCCCGTTGGGCAGGGGCGGCAGCGGAAAAAGAGGGACGGCGGCCGCTGCGCGCATCGGCGTAGAGGGTGAACTGTGAAACGAGCAAGACTGAGCCACCCG
This sequence comes from Neisseria sp. HMSC077D05, assembly GCA_001809325.1. Lineage (GTDB taxonomy): Bacteria > Pseudomonadota > Gammaproteobacteria > Burkholderiales > Neisseriaceae > Neisseria. Next base: position 8,706 of record KV796937.1, read on the forward strand.
TGTCTTTAAGCGACAGATTTAATTTCCCGGCTTCATCTTCAAAAATGCGCAGATTGGCTATCTTGTCGGCGATATAAGAGGCATCGGCCTCGTTGTCATCGTGTGTAATGCCTAAAAGAATCAGAAAGCCGTGACTGATTTTGCCGCTGGTTTCGCGGTGTCCTTCACTCAGGACGTCAACTTGGGCATGACTTACTTTTTGAATAACGGCGCGCATGTGGTTTCCTTGAATAAGATGTGCAGCAAGGTTGATGGTTTCGCTGCCTGATGTTGATTTATCTGGGAGAGGTCGTCTGAAAACGATTGGCTCTAGTCTAACAGGGTATTTCTGTCGGTCTAGAGCCATTTGTTTTATAGTGGATTTGATAGCGGGATGCCGTCAGGTTTAACGGCTTGCTTCTTTCTGCCATTTTGCTAACAGGGGGCGCAAAGCATCGGGATTTTCATAACAGCCGTTGATGGCTGCCTGCAACCAGCGGCAGGCAGTAGGAATATGGCTGGTGACGCCTTGCCCGTGGTAATAGAGTCGTGCCAAATAGTATTGCGCTTCGGTATGGCCTTGTTCCGCCGCGATTTCAAACCAATGGGCGGCAGATTGGAAATCGGCCTCAACGCCTTGTCCGTAATAATACAATTTGCCCAATGCGGCGGCGGCATTTTTGTGATGGAATTCGGCGGCTTCCAGATAAAGTTTTCTGGCGCGGTCGTAATCCACGACCGTCCCTATGCCGTAATGACATGCTTCGGCATTGCGGAAGGTTTGTTCCGTTTTTTGGAAGAACAGGGCGGCTTCCCGGATTTGTTCATACTGTTGGGGATTATGCAGCGCGGCATCGCTGAGCAGCTTTTGGATGGCGGTGGCGCAGCCGAGTGTTGCGGCACGGTGGTAATAGTCGTGCGCTGCGTGCGGGTCGGCTTTGACGCCGAGTCCGTAGCGGTAGAGATCGCCCATAATGCGCAAGGCCTCCGGATGGCGGCGGTCTGCAGCGAAACGGGTGTGGCGCATGGCTTGGAGCGGGTCGCGTCCGGTCAGTTTGCCTGTCAGGCTGTGTTGCGCCAAAGCGGCGGCGGCGTCCCCGCTGCCTTTTGCGGCGGCTTTCCGATACCAGGTCATGGATTCCACCTGATTTTGCGCGGCAAGCAAGTCGCCCAACATAACTTGTGCAGCGATAAACCCAGCTTCCGCTGCCTGCCGTAAATGGATTTCGGCTTGGGCTGAGTCGGCTTTCATGCCGATACCGCGGTAGTACATTTTTCCCAGTTGCCAATGTGCAGGGGCAAATCCTTGTTCCGCCGCTTGTCGGTATAACTTGACTGCGCTTTCAAAATCAGGCTTCAGGCTTTGGCGGTAGGCAAGGCAGTATTGCGCTTCGGCGGAGTTTTGCGCTGAGGCAAGCTGCGCCCAGTGGTACATTTGGGATTCGTTGCGCTCTTGGTAAAAGCGCATCAGGACGTGCTGCGCTTCCGGCATTCCTGCTTCGGCCAGGCGGGTATAGGCAGATAAGTGGTGTTCGGTCGGAATGCCTTGCTGCTCGCTGTTTTGCAATAGCGAGAATTCTTCTTCAGGTGTCAGCTCGACAGGTTTGGGTTGCGGCTTGGGCGCTGTGGCTAGGCGTGTCAGACCGGAGGCGTAGGTGATTTTGTTGACTTGATAGGCAGTACCGGCGTACCGATTGCCTGCTGCTTGTTGGGGCAGCAGTGCAGGGCTGACTGTGTCGGCGGTCATTCTGTTTGCCGGCTTGACAGAGAGCGTACGGGAAGAGTCGGGTACTGCAGTCATAAGATGAAATGGGAAAAGGGACTAGGTTGGTTATTATACTGTTTTCTGTAATTTATTGTTAATGATATGACGAGAATATCGGTAGTTATTTGCAATGGCGGTAAATGGAATAAATACAGTTAGTTATATTTTCTCTTAATATTGTGCGGTATGGAAGTCCAATAAAGGCATGGTGGTTTGGATGTGTTGGAAATTTTAAATATAAACAATAAGATAAATTCTTATCGGTTCGGGCGGCAACCGGGTGCAGGCGGCGATGGGCAGAGGGTACGGTCGGTTTGGCGTGGATTGGCAGGCTGTGTCAGTTTCAATGGATTGTAAAGGAAACTGGGGGCTGTCTTTTGTTTACAACAATCTGAAGATTGAAGGGATGGGGTATTGTACAGTGAATCTAGGGGGGCAAACTTTAAATCAGTACGCCGTTATCTTGCTTAAACTCAAATAAGATGATTTTTATCGCATCTGTTGAAAGGCATGACAAAAGGTCGTCTGAAACTTGATTTTTCCGTTTCAGACGACCTTTTGGACAGGAATAGCTGGTTTTCAGCTTTAAGCTTTGTTTTCTGGCGCTTCTTTTTTAACCGGTTTCTTGCCATCCTGCGGAGAATGGTAGGCGTAGTAGTCATACATACTGTTGGCTTCGCGCTTCATGCCGTTCAGGATGACGCCTTTGATATTGATCTTGTTCTGACGCAGACGGTCAGCACTGATTTCAAGCTCTCTGGTGGTGGTGTTGCCGTAGCGGCTGACCAGCAGAACCGTACCTGCCAGTTGTCCGACGATGGTTGCGTCGGTCACTGCGAGGACAGGCGGGGTGTCGATAATCACGTAGTCGTAACGTTTTTGGGCGTTTGCCAGCAATTCTGTGAAGCGGCTGTCCATCAGCAGCTCGGACGGATTTTTAGGATAACCGCCGTTGCTGATGAGGTGCAGGTTTTCAATCCGCGTTTCACAGACGGCTTTAGCAGGGGAGACATGGCCGGAAAGGATGTCTGCCAAGCCGTATTCGGGCGTCAGTTTGAACAGTTGGTCCAAATAGCCTTTACGCATGTCGGTATCGATCAGCAATACGCGTTTGCCTGATTGTGCCATTACGGTGGCGAGGTTGGCGGAAATAAAGGATTTGCCCGCTTCCGGAGCCGCACCGGTAATCATGAGGACATTGTTGCGCGCATCCAGCATGGAGAAGTAGATGTTGGTACGCAGGGCGCGGATGGCTTCGACGGCGACGTCGGAGGCGTCCTCGTTTGCCAGCAGATAATTGGAGCGGCCGGTCAGGGATTTGAATTTGCGTTTCAACAGGTCGCGTTTTTGCTGGGTTTTGGAGTAGGGTACGAGGGCGGCGACTTCGAGATTGAGGTTTTCAATCTCTTCAGACGACGTGATGCCTCGGCGCATACGGCCTTGCAGCATGACCCACATGGAGGCGAGCGCGCCTGCGGCAAGCGCGCTTAATGCGGTAATGACGGCTTTGCGCGGGGCGATCGGTTGTTCCGGCGTGTAGGCATGGTCAACGACGCGGACATTGCCTTGCGCACTGGCTTTCATGATGTTGAGTTCTTGTTGTTTCGCCAAGAGTTGGACGTAGGTCGCTTGGTTGGTTTCTACGTCGCGGGTCAGGCGGATGACTTCCTGTTGGGTGTTGGGCAGGCCGGCGATTTGCTGGTTGATTTTGCTCTTGGCGCGTTCGAGTACTGCCAGTTTGTCCAAAACGGCTTTATAGGAAGGGTGTTCCGGGGTGTACAGTTCTGCCAAACCTGCTTCTTCGGTTTTGAGCAGGGTAATTTGGGTTTCGATGCTGGTCAGGCTTTCAAGCGCGCCTTTGGACTCAAGCGGAATGTCGAGCGAGCCGGCGCGTTCGCGGTAAGCATTGAGTTTGTTTTCTGCTTCTTGCAGGGTTTCTTTCAGACGAGGCAATTCTTCGCTGATGAACGCCAAGCCGCTGGAGGCGACTTGAATGTCGCGTTCGCGGTTTTGCGCGACGTAGTTGTCGGCAATGCTGTTGAGGACGGCGCTGGTTTTTTTCGGGTCAACATCGGTGTAGGCAAGGTTGATGATGGGGCTGGTTTTGCCTTTACTGATCACCGAGAGTTGGTTTTTGATGTTTTCGATGGCGCTGAGCTTGGAAAACTTGGTCAACTCGAAATCCTGCTCTGTTTCGGCAAGGATTTGGTCGACTTTCAGAACGGTTTCGTTATTGATTTTCAGCGGAGTGCCGACGCGGCCTTCTTTGGCTGTGCCGTTTGGGAGCGTCAGGATATAGTTTTTGCTGTCTTTGACGGTCAGTTTGAAAGGTTTGTTGATCCATTCTTCGGACACGGTAAATGTACCGATTTTTAAAATCGGATCGTCGTTGCCGCTGAGGTTGTGAACCATGTTGCCGAAAACCGGGAAGTAGGTGGCTTTGACTTCTTGGTCAAGCTGAAGCTCGTCAACGGTTTTGCCTATAACCATGCGGGATTGGACCAATTCGATTTCGGCTTCGGAAGGCGCCGGCTCGTTGGAAAGCATGTTGTTGATTTCGGTCAGAATCTGGTTTTGTTTGGTTTCGATTTCCAACATGGCGTCGGCGCGGTAGACAGGCGTGGACGCAAAGCTGAAAACGGCACCGAGCAAGCCGCCCGCAATCAATGCGGTGGCGATTTTGGATTTGTGCAGCCACAGATTGTGCAGTTGTTGGCCGAAATCGATTTCGTCGTTTTTGGAGGATGCTGATGACGGATATTGTTTATACATCAGTAGGCTTTCTGTTTGGATTTAATTGATTGAATCCGGCAAAGTGAGTGTTATGCCGGGGTTGGTCCGTTCAATTTTTCAGCCCAAGTCTCGGCTGCGCTTTGTATTTGTTGGAATACGGCTTCAAACATTTCGCTGCTTTGTTTGAACGGGTCGGGTATGTTTTTCTTGGGCAGCCATTGGGCGAGCAGGATGGTTTTCCCGCGCGCGGAAGGTAGGATATCGGCAACCATGTCGATATGCGCCGGCTCCATCACCAAAATCAGGTCTGCTGCATCGCACATTTCAGGGGTCAGCTGGCGGGCGGTGTGACCGGCAACGACTACGCCGTGCTTAAGGGCTGTTTTGATGGCTTGGAAGTCGGCATCTTTTCCCGCCAATGCGTTGATGCCGGCCGAACTGACACGGTGTCCGGGCAGCTTTTTCTGTAAGATGCGCTCCGCTATCGGGGAGCGGCAGATATTTCCCATGCATACTACTAAAATATTTTGAAACATAAGAGAAGCGGTATTTTTTTCTTGTGTAGGGTCAAATCATGATAAAACGGTTTGCGGTCGGATATTTGGTCGGTCTGAAAAGGTTTTGTTTATATGTCGTCAGACGATAAATAACTGGCCTGCCGTTTTGCCTGACAGCAGGTGCTGTCAGGCGCCGTCAGGTTATTTGAACGTGTTGTCGATGGCGTTGACGTTGCTGAAGAAGCTGGTCAATTGCGACACTACGCGGTTCCAACGGGTAACCGGGGCGGCAGTCACATAAACAACGTCGTTCGGACGCAGGTCGAAGTCGCTGCCCAAGGCGTAAGCGGTCGCGTCTTTCAGGTTAAGTTGGTAAATGTGGATAGGTTTGGCCGCATCTTCGGGCGCTCGGCGGATGACGAATACGCCGGTTGCGTCTGCCAAGGCTTGGTTCATGCCGCCGGTTTCACCCAAGGCTTGAGTGAGGTTCAGGCCGTGGTTGCCGATAGGCAGGGTGGCTTGGCGGCCGACTTCGCCCATAACGTACACTTTGCTGTTGCTGTTGTTCGGAACGTAAACGATGTCGCCGTTGCTTAAGAGGTGGTTTTGCGACATATCGCCGTACTGCATGATGTTTTGCAGGGAGATGGTGCGGTCAACGCCGTTGTGCGTCCATTTGATGTTGTGGGTGTCGGCATTTTGCGCCACGCCGCCCGCTTGGTTGACGGCATCGAGGATGGTCATGGGGACGTTGGTAATCGGCAGTTGTCCTGCTTGTCCGACGGCGCCGGAAACGGATACGCGTTGCGAGCGGAATTCGGTTACGTTGATGGCGACTTGGGGATTTTTGAGATAGCGTTTCAGACGACCTGTCAGGATGTTTTGCAGCTCGTCTATGGTTTTGCCTTGCGCTTGGATTTTGCCAACCAGCGGATAGGTGATGTAGCCGCCTTCGTCCACCCATGCGCCACGGCTGACTTGGTTGGTTTGCGGGTTGCTTTGTTGTACGGGCGAATTGAGGTCGGTGTGCGCCCAGACCATGATGTTCAATACGTCGCCTTTGCCGATGTGGTAGCGGTAGGCGGCTTTGCTGCGCTCAAGCGCACCGTTGTTTTGTGACAACACTGGCGGTTTGCGCATTTTTTCAACGAGGCCGAAGGTGATCGGGTAGATGGCGACGCGCTTGTCGAATTTGGTATCTGCTACGGTTTCGCCGTTTTCGTAAACGATGGTTTTGTTGCGTGTGTTGATGGTGGAGCCGGGAATGACGGTGCTGCTGTTGCAGGCGGTCAGTGCCATCAGCGACAGGCTGATGAGGGCAAGCTGTTTTTTCATGTCGGTATCCTTGTCAGTCTTATCGGGGTCGTCTGAAAACTTTCAGACGACCTTTTTGTGGAATGTTTTGTTTTATCGGTCGGGTATTTAATGTGTCTGCTGCCAAACTAAATCGCAAATATCGTCTTTGGGATTAAAGCCTGCGGGGGCTTCGAGCAGCAGGGCGCGCAGGGTTTGTTGGTCTGAATTTGAGCACGCTAAGTCCATACGCATAATTATGTCATTTAATTGCGCCCATGGCAGCATTACTTCGCTGGCGGTCATAATTCGGGGATGAGTGGTTTTTTGCACTTCGTCTCCGATGAGCAACTCTTCATAAAGTTTTTCGCCCGGACGCAGTCCTGTAATTTTAATTTCGATATCGCCGTCGGGATGTTGGGCATCTTTCAATTTCAGGCCGCTAAGCGTAATCATTTGTTTGGCTAAGTCAATGATTTTAACAGATTCGCCCATATCCAACACGAATACGTCGCCGCCTTTGCCCATCGCGCCCGCTTGAATGACGAGTTGGGCGGCTTCGGGGATGGTCATGAAGTAGCGGGTGATGTCTTGGTGGGTCAGGGTGATGGGGCCGCCTTCGGCGATTTGTTTTTCAAACACGGGGACGACGGAGCCTGAAGAGCCTAAAACGTTGCCAAAACGCACCATACAGAAGCGGGTCTGTTGGCCGGGTTCGGCGGCGAGCGCCTGCAGGCAGAGTTCCGCCATGCGTTTGCTGGCGCCCATGGTGTTGGTCGGGCGCACGGCTTTGTCGGTGGAGATAAGCACGAAGGTGCTGACGCCGGACTCGACGGCGGCCTGGGCACACAATAGCGTACCGAAGACGTTGTTGCGGATGCCTTCGACGGTGTTGAACTCGACCATGGGGACGTGTTTGTAGGCGGCGGCATGATAGACGGTTTCAACGCCGTACGCGGTCATGACGCTGATCAGGCGTTCTTTATTTTGCACGGAGCCGAGCAGGGGGACGACTTCGATTTGACTGCCGGCGGCTGCCTGAGTTTCGCGCAATTCTTTGTCTATGCTGTACAGGGAGAACTCGGACAGTTCGAACAGCAGCAATTTGGACGGGCGGCATTTCAGGATTTGGCGGCAGAGTTCGGAGCCGATGGAACCGCCCGCACCTGTCACCATCACGGTTTTGCCGGTGATGTCCGCGCCCATGAGTTCGGGGCGGGGGGCAACGGGGTCGCGGCCGAGCAAATCGACGACGGAGATTTTTTTCAGCGCGCTGACTTTGATTTTTCCGTCCACCAAGTCTTTCATGCCGGGAATGGTCAGCACTTCGCATTTGTATTTTTCGAGGCTTTGGATGATGCGGCGGCGTTCTTCCTGAGTGGAGCTGGGGATAGCGAGCAGGATTTTTTCCACACCGTAGCGGTCGATGAGCGATTGGATGTCTTCAGGACCATAGACGGTCAGGTCGTAGATGACGGTGCGGCGGATTTTGGGGTTGTCGTCCACAAAGGCGACGGCGGAATATTCGTTGACCTGTTTGATGGCTTCCAGCAGTTGGCGGCCGGATTGTCCTGCGCCGTAAATGATGACGGGCGCCATTTGTTTTTTGTGCCGGTCGGTCAGGATGGCGCGCAGAATCATGCGAGAACTGGTGATACAGACGACCAGCAGCAAGAAATAAACGACAGGCAGGGCAAGGTGCAGCTTGCGCTCAAAAATCAGGGTAGTCAGGCAGAACAAGACGGCTGAAATCAGGCTGCCGAATGCGGCGGCAGTCAGGACGCGGGTGCTGACGAAGCGGGTAACGGCGCGGTACAGCCCCAGTCTGACAAACAGCGCGATAGTCAAAAAAGCAGTCGAGCCGAAGGCAAGCCAGTTCGCCATGCTTGCCCATTCGTCGGAGTATTGGACTCGGAGGCTTTGTGCAAACCAAAAGGCGATAAAAATCATCAAAACGTCGTGGATGACGAAGAAGGTTTTTTTGACGTTGCGGGGCAGGGATAACAGGGTTTCCAAATTCATTTTGGTATGTTCTGAATAATGTTGTGGGTGGGTTTCAGACGACCTCGGTCATGCAAAGGTCGTCTGAAAAGACGTTTGTTGCTACGGAGCATTGGTTTTCCGTATGTGTCGGCTGTTTGCCGATTCCCTTTTTTATAGTGGATTAACTTTAAACCAGTAC
>KV796937.1:17254-46778 GCA_001809325.1 Neisseria sp. HMSC077D05
TTGTCCTGATTTAAATTTAATCCACTATATTCGGCTGAAGCGGTAAACCGCCGCCGTCCCGATGATACGGGCGCGGCGGTTTTTACTTTATGCTGTGGCTTCTGCCAACACAGCTTCGATGTGTTCTTTGCAGAACGTGATTTCGTCGTCGGTCAGCGTCGGGTGCACCAAGAACATCAGGCTGGTGTCGCCCAGTTGGATGGCGTTTTTCAGCCGCTCTTTCGGACGCCACGGCGTGTTGTCGAAGGCTTTTTCCAAATAGACTTCGGAGCAGCTGCCTTGATAGCAGGGGACTTTGCGCGCGTTCAGTTCGCTAACGATGCGGTCGCGCGTCCAGCCTTCTTTGAGGTGCTCGGGTTTGACGAAGGCGTAGAACTTGTATTGCGCGTGTTCGATGTAGTCGGCGACTTCAATCAGACGGATGCTGGCAAATTTGCCCAAACTTTCTGCCAGTTTGGCGGCGTGTGCTTGGCGGCGAGCCGTCCATTCGGGCATACGTTTGAGTTGGATGCGGCCGATGACTGCCTGCATTTCCATCATGCGCCAGTTGGTGCCAAAGCTTTCGTGCAGCCAGCGAAAGCCGGGGGCGTGTTCGCGGTGGTACACGGCATCATAGCTTTTGCCGTGATCTTTGTGCGACCACATTTTGCTCCACAGCTCTTTGTCGTTGGTGGTGACCATGCCGCCTTCGCCGCCCGTGGTCATGATTTTGTCTTGGCAGAACGACCATGCGCCGACGTGTCCGATGGAGCCGACGGATTTGCCTTTGTATTTCGCGCCGTGCGCTTGGGCGCAGTCTTCGATAACCCACAAATCATGTTCTTTTGCCAAGTCCATGATGCCGTCCATTTCGGCGGGCATACCGGCGAGGTGGACGACGATGATGGCTTTGGTATTCGGCGTCAGCGCGGCTTTGATGGTTTCCGCGCTGATGTTTTGGCTGTTCAAATCCACATCGGCAAACACGGGGTTTGCGCCGGCAGTAACGATGCAGGAAGCGGAGGCGAGGAAGGTGCGTGAGGTAACGATGACGTCGTCGCCTGCGCCGATGCCCATTGCTTTAAGCGCGACATCGAGTGCCAGCGTGCCGTTGGAAAGGGCGACGGCGTATTGCGTACCGGCGAAGGCGGCGAATTCTTTTTCAAATTCGCGGCATTCGGTGCCTGTCCAGTAGTTCACTTTGTTGGACAGCAGGACTTTGGAAACGGCATCGGCTTCTTCTTGGGTGAAGCTCGGCCATGGGGAAAGGGATGTGTTAAGCATTGGCTTTTCCTGCGAAAAGGCTGGTGGAGTCTTTGGGGGCGACTTCTTCCAGCAGTTGGCGGTTGATTAAGGTGTATTTTTGACCGTCGATTTCGACGTATGCACCGTCGTACGGCGGGAACCAGAACGCGCGGATTTTTTTCTCCACATCGTCGCCGTCGCGGATTTGCTTCATGGCTTCCATTTCATCACGGCTGACGTAGCGGCCGCCGATGTTGGGCGTGGTTGGCAGTTTGGCTTGCGCTTCAATGGCGCGGGCGATAATGCGTTGTGCGAACGGCTCCAATGCCTGCATGGTTTTGCGTTCGAGCGATTGGGCGGTTTCAGCGGCGGGGTCAATGGGGAAGCGGTCCACTTCGATGATTTCGCCGGTGTCGATGGACGCATCGACGTAGTGGGCGGTGCTGCCCCATTCGGACAATTCGTCCATGATGGCGAGATTGTAGCCGCCCGTGCCTTTGTATTCGGGCAACAGGGCAGGGTGGAAGTTGATCGTACCCAAGCGCGGGATGGTCAGGAATTCGTCGCGTAGTTTGCGCCAGTAGAGTACGGACAAGCCCAAATCGTATTTCAGACGACCTTCCTTCATCGCTTCCAAGGCGGTATCGAAAGTGTAGAGCGGCAAGCCCAATTCTTTAGCGGCGGCAGTCGTCGGCGAGCCTTGCAGGTGGCTGTCGGTCAGAACGCCGACGATTTCGATGCCGTCTTGTGAGGATAAGAGTCGGAGTAGGTTGGCGGAAAGCCGTTTACGTCCCATGAATAATATTTTCGTCATGAAATAGTCCTTTTTAGTATCGTGAGTGTACGTTTGATTATGTAATGTTTAAATGCTTGAATTGCCCAAAGATGCTAAATCTTGAAGGGAGTCAATCCAAAAGTTGGGATGATATTCTGTGTTAAAACTTTCAGGCAGGTGACGGTGGATGTTTTGTCCGGAGGGACGCAATCCTATGGTTATCCAGCCTAAAGCGTTCGGCGCGATGAAGTCTTTGGAAATGTTGTCGCCGATATAGATGAAGCAGTCTGCCTTTGTGGCATATTTGTCTTGTAGATGGCGGAAGCGTTTGCCGTCTGGCTTTTCCGAAGCGCAGGCTTCGGAGACGAGGATGTCGTCAAACAGGGAAGACAGCCCCAAGGCTTCCAGTTTCAGACGTTGGGTCAGGCTTCTGCCGTCGGTAATCAGTGCGCGTGCAGCGAAGGGCGCGGTCAGTTTGGACAGGAAATTCTGAGAGGCATACGGCGTCAGCGTCGGGCGGTGCAGCCGGTATTGCCATAGAAGAACCTGTTTCTCTGATTCGTTGAAACCGCAGTGGCGGCACAACTTGTCCAGCCAGTCTTTGCCATCGGGGTCGATGCTGCGCCATAGGTCGTCTGAATTCCAATCGGGATACAGTGCGACAACGGTATCGACGATTGCTCGGATACCGGACAGCTTGTATTCGTATTCCGAATACAGCGTATCGTCCAAGTCGAAGACAATGACGGCGGTTTCGGGATTAATCGTTTTCATGAACCAAGACCTTGGCATCGTAGCGCAGCATGATGAGGTTGTTTTCCCAGTCGTCTGAAAATGGGATTTCTTCGTTGCGGAAGTATTCGTGCATCAGCCAGCCCGGATAATTGCCGCCTGCGGCATACGTCAGCGGGAAGCCGCCGCCGAAGCGGGGGTTGATTTCCACCCCGTAGAATTCGCCGGTTTCTTCGTTGCAGAAGAACTGCGCCGTGATGCAGCCGCGCGCGCCCTCCAATACCGCCATTTTTTCCAGCAGCGTTTGGTAGAGGCTGTTTTTGCGGGTAATGCCTTTGCTGACTTCGCCGGAACGCACTTCCAAGCGTTTTCTCGGGATGGCGCATTTCAGACGACCTTCATGGTCGTAATACATATCGACGGTAAATTCGGAAAATTCGTTTTCGATGTCGATAAGCTCGCAGAACATCAGCTTGGGGTCGTCCACGATTTCAGGCGTCAGGCAGGCAGGCGTGTCGATCCGTTTGGCACCGATGGCGCGGCTGCCGTCGTAGGGTTTGGCGAAGCAAGGGAAAACCAGCTTCTCGCGGTCGTAAATTTCGGGCGAGCGTATGCTGTAGCGTGCAAACAAGCTGGCGGTTTTCCGTTTGTCGCGGCATTGCGCGATGAAGTCCGAGTCGGAAACGACGATGTGGATGCCTGCCGCTTCGAAGCGTTCGCGCTCGTCTGCCAGCTTTTGCAGTTCGGTGTCTATGGTCGGGATGATTAAACCGATGTTTTCGCGTACCGCCAGATCGAAAATGCTGTCGATATATGAATCGGCGCTAATCAGCGGCACTTCAAACGAACCGTCCGAAACGTGGCAGGCGGAGGACATACGCGGCACCAAATCCGTCGTCAAAATCTTGACGTCGTCTGAAAACTTGGCCGCTTCGGTTTGAAAATCCTGTACCAATTCAACGCGCCTTCCCGCGGAAAGGATAAGTACGTTATTTTTTCGCATCAGTGTCATTTCCTGTGAAATAGGGCATGGTGGCTTCTCCCTCAGCCGAAATACCTTCTTTGATAAAGACTTTTTTGACTGTCAGAAACAGGATTTTCATATCCAGCCAAAAACTGTAATGGTCGATATACCAAATATCGTGTGCGAACTTTTCGTCCCACGAAAGCGCGTTGCGCCCGTTGACCTGCGCCCAACCGGTTACGCCGGGCCTCATTTCGTGGCGGCGGTTTTGAAATTCGTTGTAAAGCGGCAGGTAGCTCATCAACAGCGGTCTTGGGCCGACCAGGCTCATCTCTCCTTTTAGAACGTTCCAAAGCTCAGGAAGTTCGTCCAGGCTCGTCGCACGCAGTTTCTTGCCGAAAGGGGTCAGCCGCTCACTGTCGGGCAGCGGGTTGCCGTCTTTGTCGACTGCGTCGCGCATGGAGCGGAATTTGATCATTTTGAACGGTTTGCCGTCTTTGCCCGGCCGCTCTTGGGTGAAGAATACCGGTTCGCCCAAGTTTTTGCGGATGAGGTATATCAAAATCAAAAATACGGGCGAGAGGAAAATCAGTCCTGAGGCGGAGGCGATGATGTCAAACAGGCGTTTGAAGAATTTACTCATGGGCTAATCTTTCAATCAGGTTGACGATTTTTTGATACGCCACGTCGCGCTTGAAGCGGCGGACGATTTCGTCGGATTGAACGGGGTCGTTTTTGCGCGCCAGAATGTCTTTGGCGGCTTGGACGAAGCTGTCCACGTCGCCGGAACGGTAGTCCGCGTGCGGCAGCAGGGTGAGGACTTCGGCAACTTCGTCGTTGACCTGGCTGTTTAAAATCGGTTTTTGCAATGCCATGTAATCGGACAGTTTGTTGGTGATCGACTGCATGGCGTAGGAATGGATGGCGTTGACGGAGATGTCGCAGCCTTTGGCGACCGACATCATTTCGGCGTAGGGGATGTAGCCGTAAAACTGGATGCCGTCGCAGGCGTATTGTTTGAGCCTGTCCAAATCGGGGCCGCCGCCCATGATGTGCAGCTCTACATTTTCGCCGTCGTCCAACAGTTTCCGAACGCCTTTGCACACGGTTTCCACGTCATAGCTGTAACTGAGCGTACCCAAGTAGAAGAAACGGGTTTTGCTGTCGCCGAAGTCTTTTGCCGGCGCGGCATCGAGTTTCGGAAAATCCGCGCCGATATAGACGACTTCGCCGGGCACGTTCGGATTGGCTTCTTTGGCGCGGTCGAGGTAGGTCTGCGATACGGCGACCAGCGCATCAGCGTAGCGGTAGGCTCGGTTGGCGCGGGAGGAGAAGGGCAGCAGGTTGTGCGGGATTTTTTTCAAAAACGGCACGACCGAGGAGAAGGATTCAGGCCATACGTCCTGCACGTCGATAATCAGCTTGTAGCCCAAACGCGCTTTGTGTTCGCCCAAAAGCAGGTTGGTGGCGATCAGCGGATAGGCGGAAAAGACGACGTCTTGCTCGCCCGGACGGCAGTTTTTCAACCATTGCTCAAAATTTTTGACGAACATATGATGGCTTTTGACGCGGTCCAGCGATACGTTTTTGCCATAGCCGCTCTCTTCCAGCAGCATGACTTTCAGACGGCCTTTCGAGGCAGCCTCAGCGTCTTGAGGCCGTCTGAAAGATTTGTCGTAGTGTTTGAAATTGCTGGTAATCAGCAATACGTCATGAGACTGCGACAACAGCTCGGCGAGATACCAGAAGCGGTTGAAATGCGGCTCGGACGGCAGCGAACAGTAGGGGGCGACGATGGTGATGTTCATATTTTCAGACGACCTCACATATCGTAAGCGGCCATTGTGGTGCGATAGATTTCATCATCGGAACACAAGGTCTCAACGTGTTTATGCAGGGCTTTGCCCATTTTTTCGCGCAGCTCGGGCTGCTTGATGAGTTGATCGACGGCTTCGATAAAGGCTTCGTCTTCGCCGAATGGGAAACAGTATCCGGTTTCGCCGGTAATGACCATTTCGGAAATGCCGCCCATGTTGTAGGTCACGACGGGCGTGTCGTAGAGGCCGGCTTCAAGGATGTTGTTGCCGACGCCTGCTCCGTGGTCGCCGATGCAGTGCGGCGTGTTCACCAAAATATCGACGTCTTTGAAATAGCCGGTCAAATCGCGCACGCCGCCGAGAAAGGTGACTTTGTCGTCTATGCCCAGGCGTTTCGCTTGCGCTTTCAGATTGTCCATTTCTTCGCCTATGCCTGCTACGTTCAGGCGCACGGGCATATTGCGGTCGACCATTTTCTTAAAGATGTCCAGCATCACATGCACGGCGCGGACGGTATCCAAGCGCGACAGCGTGCCGAGCATGACGTAGTCTTTGGCGGTTTTTTCAGGAACGTAATCGGCTTTGTGCAGGGCGTTGTAGGTGTAGGTGATGCGGTTGGCAGGGAAACCGTGGCGGATGAGTTTTTCCTGTTCGTGTCTGCAGTTGCCGATGATGTATACACCAAGTTTGTCGAAAAGTTTGGCGATTTTCGGATAAGTTTCGGCATCCAAACCGCGCGCGTGGTAGAACACTTTGGTTTTCGGCGAAGAGATTTTCGCCGCGATGGCACAGGCGGGAACGATACGCGCCATTTGGCAGTGGATGATGTCGGGTTTTTCTTGTTTCAACATCTTCATGTAGGCGAACATGCCTTTGATGTAGCCCAAGATGCCGCCCTGATAAAAATCAATCGGACGCCATTGGATGCCCAAGGCTTGGGCTTCTTTGATGAGCGGGCCATCGGAAGAGGCAAGGACGACCTCGTGGCCGCGTTGCCTGAGCAACCGTCCTAAGCGGAAGGTCGCGTTTTCAGTGCCGCCGAGGCCGGACATGGAAGTAGTCAAAACAATTTTTTTCATATCGTGTTTTCTATCAAGGGGTGTATCGGTACGCGTTATACGCCGTATCGCGCTGCGGCAGGACGCTGTACAAGAAAATCAAAAAGCAGGGCAGCCAGAGGAAGGGCATGCGCAAAATGGTGGACGGAATGAAGCCACCCAAAATAAACAGGCCGATTGCCGCCAAGCCGATGGCTTTTTGTTTGTTCCGCAGGTTTTGGCTTAAAAAGACGTTCACTGCATACCAAATGATGTAACAGATGAAGCCGATTAAGGAAATCATGCCGAAGCCCAAATACAGTTCGATGATGAAACTGTGCGGGTTTTCAAAACCGAGGCTGTCGCTCAAATGCCCGCCGAAGTATTCCTGAAAGTTTTTAGGGCCGTAACCGTAAAGCAAAAGCGGCGGATTGCTCCAGAAGTAGTTGTAAATTTCTTGGCGGTAGCCGACCGAGTTGTCACTCTCCAAATTGAACAGGAACAAATACAGGCGGGAAGAAATGTTTTCCAAAAAGGCATTGCCGTGCATCGAGAGCAGGAAATCGGCAATGTACTGTTTCGGAATCATCGACAAGCCTGCGCCTGTAACGCCTATGGTCATCAGCGTAAACAGCCCGTTGTTACGGTAAATCAAGTTCAGGATAAACAAAATGATGTAACTCATCGTCGCCGTACGCGATGCGCTGGCGAAAATAATCGCGCCCAAACTCAAAAACAGAAGCCAACCGAACAAATATTCTCTTTTGCTGACACCGATATTGAAAAATATCAAAACGGCAGGGGCGAAGCAGAGGGCGGTTGTGCCCAAGTTGTTGGGGTTGAAGAAAAAGCCTTTAATAACGCCGGCTTCAATCGCCAAAATTTCGTCTGATTTGACAAACTGGATGCCGGTCAACACCTCGATAACGGGTGGAATAATGATAAAGGCGCAAAAGTAAACCAACAGCCTGCGTACGAAGCGCAAGGGGTTTTCGTGTCGGCTCAAAATCAGATACAGCAGGTAAAACAAACCGGCGACCGACAGGAAGAAAAAGGTATCCATGACCCTGACCGAATCCAAGGGCGTGATGAACAGATGGATTGCGCTCCAGCCGGTCATCAGCCCGAGCGCCATCAGCATGAGTCCTGCCTTGCTGTTGAATGTTTTGTTTTCTATGAAAAAAATCAGCAGGGTGGCAGGCGCCAGCAAAAGGGTCAGCGGATTGTCGATACGCGGAATCCCCAGTTTATACGACAGCATCGGCCCCAGCATGTAGGCGGTAACCATCGTATAAAGCATAGTAATGTATATATTTTGTTTTTTAATTTTCACGTTGCTTCCTGAAATTTAGGTCGTTCCAAGAGCTTTATTATATGCAGAAATGATTTGTTCGGTAACAGGACGTTCTCCAAATTCTTTCAGACAGTTTTCGCGCAACAGGCGCGGGAGGTATTTTTTTCGGTTTCGATAGAGGGAGATAAGCGCCTCTGTCAGCGATTTTTGGTCTTCGACGTCAACCAAAAGCCCATTGGATGGATTGACGATAGTCTCGGGACCGCCACAGCGCGTCGCGATAACGGGCAATCCTTGCGCCAAAGCCTCGATGAACACGACGCCGAAAGTTTCGTGGCGGCTGGCCAATACGAAAGCATCGCTGTGATGCATCAAATCCAAGACTTCTTCGTTTTTCAGACGACCTTCAAAGATAACGTTGTCTTCCAAGCCCAAATCTTTTGCCAGACGGTGCAGCTTGAATTCTTCGTAGCCGCCGCCGCCGATTTTCAGTTTTAGGTTCGGATAGGCTTTGACTGCTTCGGCAAAGGCGGGCAGCAGGATGTCGTAGCCTTTTTTATGTTGCAGGTGCGCGACCGAACAGAAGGTAAAGTCTTCGTTGGCGGGTTTGTTAGCAAGGTCTATCGGCGCTTCAAAGCTGGCGGACAGGATATTGGGAACATATTGCCATTCCAATCCTTGATATTCTTCTTTCAGCAGTTCGGCAAAGTCGCGGCTGACGGCCAAGCGGCCGGCGGCGTTTTGGGCGGCGGCATACATCAGCGGGCGCTGCCAGTCGCGGATAAGTTTGCGGGCGTAGGTGGTGCTGTGTTCGGTGATGACATACGGGATGCCGGTTGCTTTGTGGATCTCGTAAGCAATAATGCCGCCGCTGTTGACGCAGTGTGCGTGCAGGACGTCGGGCATGCCGTGGTCTGCAACGTATCGGCGGAACAGTTTCATACTGGCGGCGATTTCCCGTTTACGGTCGATATACGGAATGCGCGGGAAGAAAAACATGCTGTCGTACACATAAGTCTGTACGTCTTTGTCGATGTAGGTCCTTATTCCGTAATTTTTCGGGTTGAACGCAGTTTTCGCCTGGGTTCTGAACGAACGGAATATCGGTGCGACGACCCCTACTTTGACTCCGGAGCGTTGCAAGGCTTGTGCTTGCAGGCGGAAAAAGATTCCGTTGACGTCGTCCGGAGTGGATGGATACCAAGAAGGAATGATTAATGTATGCATGATAATACCTGTGTCGGATGTGTCAGCGTACAAGCCGCATGGGTTGCGGACAGGGCAAAAAATCAAAGATTCTCGGTGAGTAAGTGTTTTGTGGCGGCAGAATCAAAACTGTGCGCGATATGGTTGTTATTGTGTTTGATGTTTTTTATTCAGACGACCTTTCACTGCCGATAAAGCTGAAGAAAGTTGCGTTTTGTATTTCAAAGTTAGGGCAATCAAACCTGCCAGCCAGATTAAAGCAAAAATGTAATAGTTGCCGGTGTTGCCGAAGTAGGTATAGCTCAGGCACAAAATCAGGCAGAGTGCGGTGTGAGTATAAATTTTCCGGCAGGGCAGCTTTTGCCACATCCTTGAAGACAATTCGGTCTTAATGAGCATAAACACCCAAAAAGAAGTCGCGCTCGCCATTGCGGCGCCCCGTGCGCCCAAGAGCGGAACCAGCCAATACAGCAGACCGAAGTTCAGCATGAATGCCGCAATATTGACTGCGGTAATCAGCCAGGTTTT
Source organism: Neisseria sp. HMSC077D05 (assembly GCA_001809325.1). Classification (GTDB taxonomy): domain Bacteria; phylum Pseudomonadota; class Gammaproteobacteria; order Burkholderiales; family Neisseriaceae; genus Neisseria. The sequence goes on from KV796937.1 coordinate 26,832, forward strand.
TTTGACGACGTTCAAACCGATGCCGGTCACTTCCGTCAGCGTATAAAACAAAGGAAACATCATGCACGACAGTAAAATAAACTGTACCGATGCATATTTCCCAGGGAGAATCCAAGTGACCACCGGCGAAAAAATACCGATAAAGCAAACCATCGCGCTGATGAGCGCAGTCATTGACAGGGTAATGCCGCCGATTTTGTCGAGGTTGGTGTTGTCTTCAACCCATTTGAACACCAATGGCGCCCATATGGTCGAGAACACGCTTTGGAAAATCAGGGCGACAGCGCCGAAGCTGACCGCCATCGAGTAAATACCCAGTTGCTCCAAACTTGCCATTTCTTTCAAAACAAAACGGTCGATAGAAGTCAGTCCCCAGTAGGCGAGATTGCCGAAGGCTAAAGGTAGTCCGTATTGCAGCCCCATTTTGTGCAGCTTTGCCGACCAAGGCGAACGGATGGCGGCGGCCAAATCGGTTCGGGTTTGGTAGATCAAGACAGCGACGGTCAGTATTTGGGCAACGGTATAGGCAAAGACCAAGCTGGTGGTGTGGGTGGGGATGCCGATTAGGATGAAGAGCAAAACCAAAACCAAAATCAGGAATTTCGGTGTCAGCTGGCTGAGCGAGAAAGCAATTGCCTTTTCCTGCATCCGTAAGATGAGTGAGAAAAAGCGGGTAAACAGGGTGGTCAGTAAGAAGACCAAAAACAGAATACCCAGTTTGGCATTGTTCAAGTCAAAAATGATTTCAGACGGCCAAGAGGGATTCCACAAAAGTATCAGCAATACCCCGGAAATGCTCAAAACAAACGGGGACAGGCTGAAGGATTTGAACAGCGCGGCTTTGTCTTCGCTGACGTAGTATTCGCGGATATACGCCTGATCCAAGCCCAGCCCCAAAATCAGGATGGTCAGAGCGGATATGGTTTGCAGCAAGACGATACGGCCGATGTCTTCCGTAGGGTAGTACCATGAAATCAGCGGAAGCGAGAGGATGCCGAAAGCCGCACTGCCTATCGGACCCAAAGCATAGCCGAGTATTTTTCTTATATTCATAAATAGGAGGGATTTGTTGCCGCCAAGATTTTCAGACGACCTGAAAACGCAGCAGCATCATATAAATAAGGGCTTTCTTAGGTCGTCTGAAAACAAACGGTCTAAGAAAGCCGACTGCCTGCCGAAACCCGTCGGCAGGCAGTCTGCCTCAATCGTCAAAGGTGTTACGCTTTCACGACTTTCGGGTTTTTCGCAGGGAACTTGCCGCGCGTATCGACAATCAGTTTGGCGTGTTCGGCAATCATGTCGTAGTCAAACTTATCGTGGTCGGTGGTCAGGACCACGCAGTCGTATTTCGCTACGGTTTCCGGCGTCAGCGGCTCGCTCTTCAGGTCGAAGTAGTGGTGGCCGGGGATGTACGGGAACTCAAGCACGTGCGGGTCAGAGTAGGAAATGTTTGCACCCAATTTGTGCAGGCGGTCCATCACTTCCACAGACGGGCTTTCGCGCATGTCGTCCACATTTTTCTTGTAGGCGATACCCAAAACCAAGATTTTGCTGTCTTTGATGGAACGGTTGTGTTCGTTCAAAGCCAGGCCCACTTTGCTGATGACGTAGTCGGGCATATGGGAGTTCACTTCGCCTGCCAACTCGATGAAGCGGGTGTTCACGCCGTATTCGCGCGCTTTCCAAGTCAGGTAGAACGGGTCGATGGGGATGCAGTGACCGCCCAAGCCCGGACCGGGATAGTAGGCAACGAAGCCGAACGGTTTGGTTGCCGCGGCGGCGATGACTTCGTGAATATCGACATCCATTTTGTCGGCGACGATTTTCATCTCGTTCACCAAACCGATGTTCACGGCGCGGTGGATGTTTTCCAGAAGTTTGGTCAGCTCGGCGGCTTTGGTGGAGCTGACCGGTACGACTTTGTCGATGGCAGGCTGATACAGCGCGATACCGACTTCCAAACAAGCAGGGGTATGACCGCCGATGACTTTCGGGATGGTGCGGGTTTCAAAATTCGGGTTGCCCGGGTCTTCACGTTCCGGAGAGTACACCAAGAACACGTCTTTACCGACTTTCAAGCCGCCTTCTTCAACACGCGGCAGCAATTCTTCTTCGGTTGTACCAGGGTAGGTGGTGGACTCCAAAGACAGCACTTGACCTGCGCGCAGGTAAGGTTTCACCGCATCGGTGGTGTCGATAACGAAGCTCATGTCCGGCTCGCGGTATTTGTTCAACGGAGTCGGTACGCACAAAATCACGGCTTCCACTTCACCGATGCGGGAGAAGTCGGTGGTGGCTTCAAACAGGCTGTTTGAAGCGGCGGCGATTTTCTCGGCAGGAATATGCTCGATGTAGGTCTCGCCTTTGTTGAGTTTGTCGACTTTGGTTTTGTCGATGTCGAAGCCCAAAACCTGATAACCGATGTCCACATAACGGAGCATCAGCGGCAGGCCGACATAGCCCAGGCCGACGATGCCGATTTTGGCGGTTTTATCTGCAAATTTCTGAATGGTAATATTTTTCATGACAAGTCTCATGTGATGGAAAAGGGCGTGCCGCACAGTGCAAAATGCCGCAGCAGAACCCCGGCCGGCAGTCATAAAAACAGCAGGGTCGGAATCCGTTTTGTCGGTGTCGAAAATAAATCTTTCCCTAAGATTGGTTTTGGACGTAAAAGTTTTGCATGTGCAAATGCAGCATTGCCCGACGATAATGGAGTGTTGGGAAATGTTTATGCAAATATTATAATCAAGCTGGGCGGTAAGATTTTGAATTGTATTATTTTTAGTAATGACTATACCGTTAGTGACTAAATATAATATCGGAAATACAAATAATTAATAAAAATTAGTATTAATATATTTGCGTAATTTAACCTAAAATTAATATTACTTCAGTATATGTTGAAGCGGTATTTGTAACTCTGTCAAGCAAATCAGGCGATGCAGTATAGTGGATTAAAATTGCAATGATACGGCGTTGCCAACGCCCTTATGTACTACCCGTACACGGCGGGCGTTGCCGCCTTGTCTCATTTTTATTTTAATCCACTATAAAAAACCGTTGCTTCTGACAAAAAGGTCGTCTGAAAACCCAAAATCAGTTTTCAGACGACCTTTCTGGTTTACGAGGCAGCCTATTTTTTACGCAAAACCCATTTTACGTCCTGCCCGATCAGCTCTACCAAACGGCTTTCCCACTCGCCTTCCGAAGTCAAAACGGCGGGGTTGGCGGGGAGGGTGAGCAGGTTTCTGCCTTCGCCTAAGATTTTCGGCGCTTGGTACAACACGATTTCGTCTGCCAAGCCTGATTCGATAAAGGCGGAGGTCAGCGTCGCGCCCGCTTCGACCATAATCTCGCCGTAACCCAGTTCTGCCAATTGGGGCAGCAGTGCGGCAAGGTCTATACGTCCGGCGGCGTTTTCAGACGACCTCAAGATGCGGATATGATTGAACGCGCGGTATGGCTTGAGGCGTTCTTCATCATCGACGGCGGTTACGATGATGGTGGGGCTGAGGTCGTCTGAAACCATGTGGCTGCCCAACGGCGTTTGCAGTTTGCTGTCCAACACGATACGCGCGGGCTGGCGCAGGGTCGGGAAGGCGCGGACGTTGAGGCGCGGGTTGTCGGCAAGCACCGTGCCGATGCCGGTTAAGACGGCGCAGCTTTCTGCACGTAAGGTTTGTACGTCCGCCCTTGCGGCTTCACCAGTAATCCAGTAGCTGCGTCCGTCGGCGAGCGCGGTTTTGCCGTCCAAGCTGGCGGCGCATTTGACGCGGACAAACGGGCGGCCGCGTTCGATACGGGAGAGGAAGCCGCGGTTGAGTTCGCGTGCTTCGGTTTCCAACAAACCGCTTTCGGTGCGGATGCCTGCGGCTTCCAGCATTGCCAAACCTTTGCCTGCCACCAGCGGATTGGGGTCGGTCATGGCGGCGACCACGCGCGACACGCCTGAGCCGATTAGGGCTTCGGCGCAGGGCGGTGTACGGCCATAATGGCTGCACGGTTCAAGCGTCACATAAGCCGTCGCCCCGCGCGCCATTTTGCCCGCCTGCCGTAGCGCATGCACTTCGGCATGCGGTTCGCCCGCTTTGACATGAAACCCCTGTCCGACGATTTGGCTGCCGTGTGCAATCACGCAGCCGACGCGCGGGTTGGGTGAAGTGGAAAAACGCCCGAGCCGCGCAAGGGCAAGGGCGTTTTGCATCATTTGGGTATCAATACAATCAAACATAATGTGGGTTTCTTAAAGTTTTCCGTTTTCAGACGACCTTTTCTTTCGCCGTATTCCGTTCGTCAAAGCATTAACGCGACAAGCTTAATTCTTTCAATACTTCCGACAATTCTTTCTGACCCGCGTGATGGCTGTACGCGCAAACGGTATAGATATTGGCTTCGTGAATGGCGATGCAGTATTGGTGGAGCGTACCTTGCCGGTCTTCGCGGTCGGTTTGGTAATTCATGCGGTTATCGGTGGCGATGCCGACGCGGACATTTTGAGTCTCGTCCGATTGCAGCGCGGTTTTGAGTTCGGCGAAATAGGCTTTGGCATCCGTTTGGGCAGGACCGTTGTTCGCCGCATAAATCGTAATGCGCGCTTCAGGGTCGTGTTGGAGCAAAATCAGGCTGGAGGCGGGAACGTTTTTCGGATGGCGGGCGGAATCGGCGATGATGTCGGTGAAGTGGCTGTTGTGAACGGAGATGGAAATTTTGCCGTCCATGCTCGTCAGCGTTTGAACCGTATCAGAGGCGGACTTCGATACCGCATCGCCCTGTTCGGGGCTGCACGCGGCAAGGCAGAATAGTGCGGCGGCTACGGATAAAACTCTTTTCATAAACATCCTCTTCATCATCAACATACCGCTTTCAGACGACCTATTTCCCGTCGGTCTGCACCAGCGTGGCGATTGCCTGAGTAAACTCGGACACGTCGTTGAAACTTTTATAAACGGAAGCAAAACGGACATAAGCGACCTGATCGATTCTTGCCAATTCCTCCATCGCCATTTCGCCCACCATGCGCGACGGCACTTCCTTTTTGCCCGACTGATACAGACGCTGCTCAATCAGCGCGACCGTTTCATCGATTTTTTCCTGCGCAATCGGACGTTTGTGCAAAGCCCGTTCCAAACTGGTTTTCAGCTTGTGCGGATTAAACGCCACGCGCGTACCGTTGGATTTAATCACCTGCGGCATCCGCATTTCGACTGTTTCAAACGTACTGAACCGCTGCCCGCACTCCACGCAACGGCGGCGGCGGCGGATGCTGTTCGTCTCTTCCAAGAGCCGCGAATCGGTGACTTGAGTATTGGGATGCTGACAAAACGGACATTTCATAAGTTTTTGAATTTATTTGTTTGTGAAACGGAATTGTAGCCGATTGAGCTATTCCCGTATAGTCGGTGGGTTTATTATGGGTTAAAGAGGTCGTCTGAAAGCCGTTTTCTGTTTTTCAGACGACCTCTTTGTTTTAAACGGATACGCCGACGGCGCGGGCGATTGCCAGACCTTCTTCTGCGCTCATGTAGACGGGGTTTTCGGGGCGGTCGTTGCGGACGATGTCGCCTTGTCGGAACATGACCAGTTCGTCCACTGCCAATTGCGACCAGGTTTCGTCGCGAGTCAGCGGTAATGTGGCAATGACGGCGACTTTGTCGTTGGGGGTGGTGACTTCGGAAAAATCGACCATGACGTCGTCGTCCAAAAGCCGTGCTTTGCCGAACGGGGCTTTGCGTACGATGTAGTGCAAAAGCGTGCTGGCGTGGGCAAACAGGTTGTCGCCGTTGGACATGACGAAGTTGAACAGGCCGAAGTGGCGGATTTCATGGGTCAGTGCGGCGAGGGCGTCGAATAGGGTGTCCGGGTCGGGCTTGGTGGCGAAGCGGCTGCGCAGGCGGTTGAGGATGTAGCAGAAGGCGCGTTCGGAGTCGGTGGTGCCGACGGCATGGTAATACTCGCCTTGTTCGGGGTAGAAATCGATTAAATGTCCGTTGTGTGCAAACAGCCAGTATTCGCCCCACATTTCGCGCATGAAGGGGTGGGTGTTTGCCAGTGAGGTTTGTCCTTGCGAGGCTTTGCGGATGTGGGCGATGACGTTTTCGGATTTGATTTGGTAGGCGCGGACGAGGTCGGCGACGGGCGAGGCGGCGCTGGGTTTGTCGTCGTGGAACAGGCGTACGCCTTTGCCTTCGAAAAAGCCGATGCCGAAACCGTCCGCATGGTGGTCGGTAATGCCGCCGCGACGGCGGAAGCCTTCAAAGGAAAAGACGATGTCTGTGGGGGTGTTGCAGTTCATGCCGAGTAGTTGGCACATGATGTTGACCTTTGTTATTTTGATGTGGGGATTGGGGCAAAACAGGGGTAAATCGGCGCAATGTATAAGTGTTTTGCGTGATAGATGGGATTATGGTCTATCGGAAGGGGTGTTTCAATAGGAAGGGGAGGGATATTGGGGGTAAATTCGGTGTGATTGTCTTTTGCTGCGTCTGATGGTGCGGAAAGGTCGTCTGAAAATGGGAAACTGTTTTCAGACGACCTTTGTTTAAGGAAGATGCTTCGTTCTTTATTGCGTGAGCTGCCTTTGTTTTAAACGGAAGCCATCAAGATAAAAGGGATACAAACATGATCGGTATTTAAAAAAGGTCGTCTGAAAACCGTATGGGCGTTTCAGACGACCTTTCGATATTGTGCTTTGATGCTTACAAGGTGCCGTAAGAGTGCAGGCCGCTCAGGAACATGTTGACGCCGATAAAGGCGAAGGCGGTAACGAACAATCCGATGACTGCCCACCATGCGAGGATTTTGCCGCGCCAGCCTGCGACGAGGCGCAGGTGCAGCCAGATGGCGTAGTTGAGCCAGACGATGAATGCCCAAGTTTCTTTCGGGTCCCAGCTCCAGTAGCGTCCCCATGCGTCGGCAGCCCACAGTGCGCCGAGGATGGTGGCGATGGTGAAGAACAGAAAGCCGACGGCGATGGCTTTATACATGACTTCTTCGATGACTTGCGAATGCGGCAGCCATGATTTTTTGCCGGCGTTTTCGGTTCTCAATGCCCAAAGTTCGGCGATGCCGAGCATGGCGGCGATACAGAATGCGCCGTAGCCGATAAAGTTGGCGGGGACGTGGATTTTCATCCACCATGATTGCAGGGCGGGAATCAGGGGTTGGATGGTGTGTGCTTCGCGGGAAAAGCTGTACCAAAGGACGAAGCCGACGACGATCGCCATGAAGCTGAAGACGAAGCCGCCGAGTTTTTGTACGGCGAAACGGGCTTCGTAGTAGAGGTACATCAGGGCGGTGATGACGAGGAAGAGGATGAAGACTTCGTAAAGGTTGGAAACGGGGATGTGTCCTGCGTCAGGGCGCAGGAGGTAGCTTTCGTGCCAGCGCACTAAAAGTCCGGTAAAGCCTGCGACGGCGGACACCCAGGCGAATACGGAACCCATGCCGAGCAGGGTGTTGGTGGCGACATTTTTGCGTTGTGCCAACACGGCGCCGGTGATGTAGGCGAAGAGTGCGAAGAAGATGAAGGCGCATTGCCACATAATCGCGGACTGGCTGCTGAGGAAGTATTTGAGCAGGAAGTCGTCGGCGTGTTTGATTTCGCCATCGTAGAGCATGACTGCGCCGTATGCGAGGACGGCACACAAAGGTACAAACCAGCGCATGGGTTTGAAAAACCAGCCTAAAAAGACGGTAATGCCCGCGCTTGCCCACAAAATCACCATTTCGTAGATGTCCATGGTGTGCTGGATGCGGGTTTGGGCGAAGAATGCGCCGGCTGCGGTCAAGAGGGCGAATATGCAGTCGACCGTATTCAGGGACTTGAGGAACGATTTGTGCGTCAGCAGTTCGTGTTCGGGTAGGGGGTTATGGTTATGCGTCATGGTTCAAATCTTTCGCCAGTCGTTGCAGGCTTTGTGTATGTTGCGGAAACTCTTTTTGCAGGTCGCGCTCGTTGCGGCTGGAAGACATGGCAAAGCGGATGCGGTCGTCTGAAAACAAAACCCACGCACGTTTCTCGCGGATGTAGAACATAAATATCGTGCCGAGAACCAGCAAAACAGAGCCTAAATAGACTAAAAATGCACCGGGCGAACGGGTCATTTGCAAGCCGGAAGAGCGGACTTCTTCAAAGCCGTCCAGTTGCAGGAGCATGGGTGCGGGATATTCGGTCAGGCCGGTATAGGCGTCCATACTGTGCAGCAGGAAGCGGTTGCGCGCTTCGTCTTGAGGCCACTCGGTCAGTTTGTATTTTTGGATGGTTTCTTCCAATACGGCGTTCATGACGCCGAATAGCATTTCGTAAAAATATCCCTGCATTTTTTCCTGCTGCTCTTTGGGGATGTTTTTGGTGATAAATTCGTCAAGCGCCAAATAGCCGCCTTTCGCAAAAATGCCCAAGGTGTTTTCGGCGGCAAGGGTGAATTGCTCACGGATGTTTTCGGGCGCGTTCAAGGTTGCGTTGCGGATGACGGTTTTGCGTGCGGCTTCGTCTTTCAAGAGTTCGCGCATCGCCATGAAGGTATCGGGTTTGAAAGTCTTATCGGCAGGAATGCGCAGCCAACGGTATTGCTGTTCCAGACCTGTGCGCGTACCGGTAATGAAGAAATAATCCTGTTCCTGCTTAACGGGCAGCATGTAGTTTTTATATTCGACAGCCTGACCCGCTTTGTCGCGGATTCGGTAAACAACGGACGGGCCGATGTTGGTGTATTTTTTGTTTTCTTGAGAGACGGCGCGCACGTCGTTAATTGCTGATTGCAGGGTTTGCTCTTTTTCAGACGACTTGCTCATGTCTTCCACGTTCATGGACGTGAATTGGTCAAACTCCAGTTTGTAGGACGTATTGCCGATGTCGAGCGGGAAGTCGCGCATAGATGTCGCCCTGAGCGTAACCGGCTCGCGGCTTGGGTTGCCCAAATTCCAGGCTTTGAACTTCAAATCGGAGCCGCCGTCGGCAAAGCTCGCTTGATAGATGGTGATGCCGTGCAGCGTCAGCGGATGGTTGACGCGGATGGTGTGTTCGGATTTTTTGCCGCTTTCCTTGTCGGTAATTTCCAAATCGCTGGCAAAATCACGCGGCATCCCGGTATTGTAAAAGTCGATGTGGAATTTCTTCAGCTTCACTTCAAACGGCAAATCCTGAACCAGCATCCCGTTGTCGGCATTGAGGAAGACCACGTCCGCGCTTTGCCCTTCGGTAATGTTTACATTGCCGCGGAACGACAGGTTTGACGTACCCAAAATGCTTTCCGGTTTGAAGTCTTTGGCATAGACGGAATGGTTGTCCGGCACGACGCGTCCGGTCAGCATACCGATTTTCAGCAGGAGGTTGCTGTCTATCAAGCCGCCCAAGCAAATCACAATCAGCGCGGTATGGGCAAAAATATAGCCCCACTTGTTCATCGCCCCTTTTTTGGCGGCAACCAAAACCGATCCGTCTTCGCGCGTTACGGTTTTGCAGCTGAAGCCTTGTACTTCGAGATAACGCCGGGCGATTTCAGACGACATCTTGCCTTCCAACACAGTCGAATGGCGCATCGCCGCTAATGATTTTTCTTTAGCGTTTTCACGGAACGATTTGATTTCGCGAAGAAAAGGCGGAACATTGCGAATCAGGCACAAGCTGGTCGATATCACCAAAAACATCATGATGACCACAAACCAAGCGGACGCATAAACATCGTACAAGCCTAAAAAGTTGAAAATCTGCGACCAAAACGGACCGAATTTCACAACATAATTGACCTGCGGCTGGTTTTGCTGCAACACCGTCCCGATAACCGAAGCGACGCCCAGAAGACTGAGCAGGGCAACGGCAAAACGCATGGAGCTTAAAAAAGCGAACCAAGGTTTGCGAATAAGGGGGGCGGATGAAGGGGATTTGCTCATAGCGGTTTGATTTGATAAAGAATACGGGGATGGTCGGGATTCGGAAGAGACCCGATTATCGAACGGCACGAAAAATAGACATGATGGGGCAAAAAGCCAAAGGCTGCCATTTGAAAATACTTATTGCCTCAAAAGCGGCGGCATACCATCGCACAAGGTCGTCTGAAAACAACTACCCAAGGGCAAGCGTTTTCAGACGACCTTGATATTCACATCATCCGCAAACAGACGGATTGATAGGAATCAATGCAGACCTTGGATGAAGTTGGAAACCGCATTCAACTCTTCTTCGGTCAGGCGTTTGGCAATATCTTCCATAATCGCGTTTTTGCGTTGTCCGGATTTATATGCCTTCATTTGATCGACCACATAAGACATATGTTGGCCGCCTAAGCGCGGATATGCGCCGATTTCGGTACCGCCGCCCGGAATGCCCGCGCCGCTGGGACCGTGGCAGGACATACAGGCAGGAACTTTTTTATCCACCAAACCGCCTCGGTAGATTTTGCCGCCCAAAACAGGATCATTTTGTTTCGGGTTAGCCTCGCCGGATTTGGCCTGTTGTTTGGCATAGAATGCGGATACATTCAGGATGTCTTGCTCGGACAGGTTCATCACCATAGGTTTCATCACAGCGGCGGAACCGTTTGTACGTTTGCCTTCTTTAATGTCCAAGGTTTGACGGTAGATATAGGCACTGTGTTGCGCGGCGAGCTTTGGATACATGGCGATGCCGCTGTTGCCGTCCGCCGCATGACACGCCGCACAAATGGTAGTAGCCACTTCTTTGCCTTTTGCAATATCCGCTTTCGGGGCAGCGACAGCCGCGCCGGCAGCCAAAACCAAGGCCGCTAAAGTCAATCGTTTCATGGAGTGCTCCTGATTACAGCATTGCATACCGCGACAATGCCTTTTTTATACTCAAAACGCCGGATAAATTTTACCCGATAAAAACCGATAATTCTATAAACGTGCTATTCTATACTAGATTTACATTAAATTACTACCATGTTTCGCAACATGGACACGGCAAATTCCGCCACTCCGTCTCAGGGAACAAGGAAATACGGATGAACCTCTTTCAGAACGCCAAATTCTTCACCACCGTCAACCATCTCAAAGACCTGCCCGACACGCCCGCAGAAATCGCATTTGTCGGACGAAGCAACGCAGGCAAATCCAGCGCGATTAATACCCTGACCAATCATGTCCGGCTCGCTTACGTCTCCAAAACGCCAGGTCGAACCCAACACATCAATTTCTTCGAATTGAGCAACGGCAGCTTCATGGTGGATTTGCCTGGCTACGGTTATGCGCAAGTTCCCGAAGCCATCCGTACGCATTGGGTCAAACTCTTGGGCGACTATCTCCAACAACGACGCCAGCTCATCGGCTTGGTGTTGATTATGGATGCGCGCCACCCATTGAAAGAGCTAGATTTGCGGATGCTGGACTTTTTCCATATCACCGGCCGCCCTGTGCATATTTTGTTGTCGAAAGCCGACAAGCTGTCGAAAAACGAGCAAATCAAAACTTTAGGCGCAGTCAAAAAAACGCTCAAGCCCTATATGACCCGTCAACGCATCAGCGTACAACTATTTTCCAGCCTTAAAAAGCAAGGCATAGAAGAAGTCAACCAAGTCGTCGGCGGATGGTTTGCTACGCATCAAGAAGAAATGGACAACTTGAATATCGGAAATCCGGAAAATTCCGAGTTATTGTAATCGGTCGTAGTATGCTCCGTATTGACGGGACGCAAATCCGTTCGTTGTACGGTGGGGCGGGTAAGCAAAAATCGTTTTATTGTCGTGTATGTCGCTTTGAAATAGATAAACCCGAAAGGTCGTCTGAAATGTTGGATCATGTTTCAGACGACCTTGTCGTTTTTACAATCTATGGTTTGATTTATGGAGTGAGTGGAAGGGGTAGATTTTAGCGTGGTGAGATAGTTTGAAATCAAGGGGTAGGGGGTGAGTTTGATGAGTAGTGTAGATGGTATGAAACTGATTTTCAGCATTTGAAAAGACTCTCCGCTTTGAACTCGGATGAGGCAATGCCATGCCGGTTTAAAGTGAATTTTTCTATTTTGTTTTACATAGCAGTGAATCGAGATTGCGCTTCCACATATAAAAAGGTCGTCTGAAATTCCTGATTCGGGTTTCAGACGACCTTTGGACCGGTGTAATTAGAACAGCGAGTCTAATTGTCGGTTGTTAACATTGCTTGGCTGTACCGGCGTTTCTTGCAAATCACCGCGACCGCGGTCTCCGCCATCCCGATCGCTATCAGGCGTTGCGGCAGTGTTGGCATTGGCCGGGCGTTGTTGTCGGGAAGGTTGTTGTGCAGGGCGTGGAACGGTACCACTATTGTCCAGAGTGATATCGGAGCTGGTGGTCATACGTTCTTTCATATAGTATTCGCCGCCGCTGTTCACGATACCTGCCGGTGCTTTCATGCCTTTGTTTTCTACGCCTTTGAGTGCGAAGCGCATGTAATCGACCCAGACTGGAACGGCAATCGTGCCGCCGTAACCTGCGCGGCCCATGCTGCGCGGTTTGTCGAAGCCGATGTATACGGCAGTGACAATACTTGGGTTGAAGCCGACGAACCATGCATCTTTATTGTCGTTCGTCGTACCGGTTTTACCGGCGATATCGGAACGGCCAAGTGCGGAGGCGCCTCTTGCAGTACCGACACGGACAACGTCCTGCATGATTTTGTACATGATGTATGCGTTACGCGGGTCGATGGCTTGAGGAGCGTTTTCGCCTGCAACAAGAGGTTGCATTTGTGCTTTCAGACGACCTTCGCTGTCATAAATCTTGTCGATGACGTATGCGGAAATTTTGTAACCGCCATTGGCAAAGACGCTATATGCTTCAGCGACACGCAATGGTGTTGTTTCACCGGTACCAAGCGCCATAGACAGGCTGGCAGGGATTTCGGACGGTTTGAAGCCGAAACGTTGGATGTATTGTTGCGCGTATCCGATACCGATGGACATCAAGATTCGGATGGAAACCATGTTTTTAGAGGCGGTCAATGCTTGGCGCAGGGTGATATAGCCTGCATAACGGCCGTCTGAGTTTTTAGGATTCCAAGCAGAACCATTGGCACCTTTACCCGGCAGGGAGAGTGGTGCGTCATTAATCATGGTGGATGCTGTCATGCCTTTGGCGAGTGCCGCAGAGTATACGAAAGGCTTAAAGGTAGAACCTGGTTGGCGCATGGCTTGGGTGGCTCGGTTAAATGTCTTGCTGTGGAAGTCATAACCGCCGACCAATGCACGCACGGCACCTGTTTTCGCGTCTAATGAAACCAGAGCACCTTGCAATAGGGGTTCTTGAACGACAGACCAATTGTTGCCGCCGCCTTTGACACGGATAACGGAACCGCGACGAATACGGTCGTCGCCCATTTTTTCGTTGTTGACTGCACGGGCTGCAAAGCCGAGCGCGTAGCTGTTCAGATTGAATCTTTTTCCGCTAGGTAGTTGAATCAGAACTCCTTTTTTAGAGGCCTCCAAGACAACGGCCGGAACCATTTTGTCAACCGTATATAAAGTAGAAAGATATTGGCTGATCGTTTCTTCTACGTCATCAGTTTTGCTGAGGTCGATGTAGTTCTCTGCGCCGCGATAACTGCTGCCTCTGTCGAAATTACGCAACGCTTTTCTAAGGGCTTCAGTAGCAACACGTTGGTTGGCAGTATTGACGGTTGTGTAGACCTTAAAGCCTTGGGTGTATGCGTCCTCGCCATATTTTTCATACAACTCTTGGCGTGCCATTTCAGCAACATACAAAGCGTTTTGGTCGATGTTTTGCACAAAACGTTCATAATGCAGCTCTTCTTTCAAAGCTTGATCGCGTTGTTGTGCAGTAATCATATTTTCTTCCTGCATGTTTCGCAGGATGTAGGCTTGGCGCTGTTTGGCGCGCTCGGGGTTAACGATGGGGTTATACGCTGAAGGCGCTTTAGGTAGGCCTGCCAGCATGGATGCTTCAGCCAAAGTCAAATCTTTCACGTTTTTGTTGAAATAGATTTGAGCGGCAGAGGCAAAACCGTATGCCCTTTGACCCAAATAGATTTGGTTGAAATACAGTTCTAAAATCTGATCCTTACTAAGCGTCTGTTCGATTTTATAGGCCAATAGGGCTTCATTGAATTTACGGGTAAATGTACGCTCGTTACTCAAGTAGAAGTTCTTTGCTACCTGTTGAGTAATGGTGCTGGCACCTGATTGCAAACCGCCGGCGACTACGTTGCCGATAGCGGCACGGGCAATGCCTACTACGTCTACGCCCCAGTGCTCATAGAAACGTTTATCTTCTGCGGCAATAACAGCGTCTTTCAAAACCTTTGGAAAATCTCCAATTTTTGTAAACTCCCGGCGCTGTTCACCGTAAACCCCAATAATCTGACCGTCGGCAGAATATACTGTGAGGGGCATTTTGGGTTGGTAGTGTTGTAAAGAATCAAGAGCAGGCAACTTGGGGTATGTGACCAAAATCGCAATAGCGAGCAAGCCGACACCGAAGAGTGCCAATCCTAATATCAAACCAAGACAGGTCGTTATAATCTTTTTAATCATGACTAAGTAATAATTTTTGCCATCACTGGCATTAAATAAAGTAAAATAGAAACCGATTTCTGTGAAACACAGTATTTACTGTGCAAAGAAAAAGAAATCCTTTACGGATATCGAAACAGTTACTCACTCCTAACAATACAGGGAAATTATATGATTAGCTTATCAAAAAGCCCTAAAAGCAAAACCAGCAAGGCAAGTAAAGCTTCCGGAGGGTTAAGCAACCGAGCCGCTATCGGCATCGACATCAGCCAGCATGCCATTAAGATGGTTCAGCTGACAGGCCGTAGTTTAAACCAAATTCAGCTAGAAAAATACGTTATTACCAAATTACCTAAAAATATTGTAAAAGGTAACAAAATCCAAGATTACGACCAACTTGTCACCTATTTGCAACATACTTATACGCAATTGCGCAGTTCTTGTAAGAACTTTGTTGCATCTGTACCACAAAGCTTGGCAACAATAGAGAACATAACTTACAACCCTCGCGATACCGAACTTGATTTGGACGAGTTTGCTGAATCTGAAATTTCAGCAATCGGTCCTATTGATGAGATGAGTTATGACTATCAGGTGACCGGCGTATCCGTTTCCCCGGCGGGGCAGCAGATTACAACCGTAGCAGCTAGAAAAGACGATATTGAGCCTGTTATTGAAATGTTTGAAAATGCAGGGCTTGATCTGTCTGCCTTAGATTTGGATCTTTTGGCTCAGAGAAATGCCTATGTTTTTTGGATTAATAATCATGCACCTGAATTGACTAATGAAAAAGTTGCTGTATTTGGTATTCATGCTACCCAAATGTACGCATTGGTGATGCAAAACGGACAGATTTTGTATAAACAAGAGACTCCTGTCAGTACGGAGCAGTTGAATCAACTGATTCAGCGTACTTATCAAGTGACAGAAGAAAAAGCGGCGCAGATGATAGCTTCATCCAGCAAACCATCTGATTATCAGACCCAAGTCGCAGATCGCTTTAACGTTCAGGTGGCGCAAGAAATCCAACGTGTATTGCAGTTTTACTACACTACGCAGACAACAGAGACCTTCTCAAACATTAAACATATTTTATTAACTGGGTTTGCATCGCAACAGGCTGGATTGGCGGAAAGTATTTTTTCTCAAACCAATACTGCGACACAGTGTATTCACCCGGTTTTATATGCTGAACGAAACAGTAAAATTGATTTGCCACAGCTGCAAATTGATGCGCCGTCTTTAACATTAGCATTCGGATTAGCATTAAGGGGACTGTAATATGATTGAATTTGTTAAAATTAACCTTCTTCCTTATAGGGAAGAAATCAAACAGCGCAAAAAGCAACAATTTAAAGTGTTAATGCTTTCGGCGTTATTGATAGGTGCAGGTCTGCTTGTGTTGACATATTTGACAATTAATAATGCAATCAGCAGACAGGAAGACCGTAATGCCCTTCTAGGGAAGGAAATTGAAAAGCTGGATAAAGCTTTGGGAGAAATTCTAAAACTGCAGCAAGAAAAAGAAAATTTCCTATCAAAAAAACAAAAAGTAGAAGAGTTACAGGAAAAACGTTCACAGGCTGCCTATATCATCGACAGCTTAAATGTAGTTACTCCCGATAACTCTTATCTGACAGCGTTGGAAGCAGAAAGTTCGACATCTTACAAAATTACGGGTCGAGCAAGTAGTGATAATAAGATCGCAATGTTTATGCGTTCTTTACCAAGCACCGGGGTTTTTGCTCAGCCAGAACTTCTGAGTATTAAGAAAATTGATAATTATCAAGAATTTACTCTGAAGGTTTTGTTGAATAATTCAGGTCATCCATCAGTACCCGTACAAAATCCAGCAGCGAACACGACTGAAACTGGCGAACAGAAGCAAGAGGTAAAATAAATGTCTGTAAGTAAAGCAAAAAATATTGATATCCAAAACCTCTATTTGTTAAATATGCCTGCTAAGTTATTTATCGCAGGGTTGGCAATAGCGGGGGTCTTGGCAATAGGATATGTTGGTATTTTCAAAGAACAACTCGAAACACTTTCTACGCAGGAGGCTAAAGAAGCCGAACTAAAGGAAACATATACGAAAAAAAGTATAGAGGCTGTTAATTTGCATAACCTTCAGGCGGAATTGGCATCTATCCGTTCAGCTTTTGATGTTTTGTTGAAACAACTGCCGACAGATGCTGAAATTCCTAATTTAATCCAAGAATTGCATCAGGCTGGATCCGCTAATGGTTTGCGTTTGGATAGTGTTGTGCCTCAAGCTCCGGTTAATGATGGTCCAATCCAAAAGTTACCCTATGAAATTTCCATTACGGGTAAGCATAATCAGATTAGCCAGTTTGCTCGTGATGTCGGAGGTTTGTCGCGAATCATTACTTTGGAATCTCTGAAGCTCTCCCAAGCAGCAGACGGAAAAAGTGGTAAAGAGGGCAAAAGTGATATTTTGACACTGAGTGCCACTGCAACAACTTATAAGGCTCGTCCTGCAGAAGAAGTTGCTGCCGAGCTTGCAGCCAAACAGAAGGAGGCACAGGCTAACGGAAGTGATGCGCAGAATGGTGCTGAAGTTGACAATAAATAAAAGTTATTAGGGAAATCATGAAAAATACTATCTTACTCGTAGGTGTTTTGTCTTTAGCAGCATGTTCCCCCACTCATGATGATTTAAATATGTGGATAAAACAGACGCAAGATGAAGCTAAAGTTAAGGTTACTCCATTTCAAGCACCGACGATTACTCCGCCAGTTGCATATACTCCTCCAGCATATAATGGGTTGAATGCGTTTGACTATCGACGTTTGGAAAATGCACCCAAGGGGAATAATGCTCCTAATTTGAATCGTCAGAAAGAAACATTGGAAGCATTTAGTTTGGAAAATATGCGTTATGTCGGTATTCTGCGTGGTAATAACAAGACATCTGGCTTTATCGATGTAAATGGGCATGTTTATACCGTTATGCCGGGCAACTATATCGGTCAAAATTACGGTAAAATCCAAACGATTACTGAGGATAAAATTACTTTGACTGAATTAATAGAAGACAGTTCTGGTAACTGGATATATCGAAAGGCTGAATTGCCGTTAAGTACACAGTCAGATGAAGGTTCAAGTGGTGCTTCGACAGCTGAATCTCGAAGCGAATCTGCCGCAATTCCAAATTAATTAAGGGGTCTCACTTTATGAAAACTAAGCACATGACAAAATTTTTTGCCAGTATCGGCGTAGCTATGGCTGTGCAAACTGCTTTTGCAGGTAATATTACTGATATTAATGTATCTACTCTTCCTGATAGTCAAAAAATTATCAAAATCCGTTTTGATCGTGATGTAACCAGTCCGAGCGGTTTTGTTACTTCGGCTCCAGCTAGAATTGCGCTTGATTTTGCTAACACTACTATTCGATTGCCTCAATCAGTATTGGAGTATGCTGATCCGTTATTAAATCAGATTACGGCGGCACAAAATAATGACCGTTCCCGTATTGTGTTGGGTTTGAATAAAACTGCCCAATATAATACTGAAATTCATGGTAATGAAGTTTGGGTTTTTGTTAGCGAGTCAGCTGACCGAAATTCTGCAATGTCTGTATCAAATAATAAACCTTCTATGCAGGATTCTGTTCCGTCAGAAAAAACAAAGCAAGTCGCTAATTCCGCTAATATCGACTTCCGTAAAGGATCGCGCAATTCAGGTATTGTTGAATTAAGCGTTCCGGCTTTTACTGGACAGCCTGATATTAAACAACAGCGTGATCGTGTCATCATTACATTGAAAAACTATCCGTTGCCAACACAAGCACAACGTAGTTTGGATGTAGGCGATTTCAATACACCTGTAAAAAATATAACTTTAAAACGAATCGGTAATGATACTCAGCTGATCATTCGAAATAGTTTAAACTGGGAAGTTCGTACTAAGCCGGCAGCAGGGCATTTTACTTTTGAAATTTTACCTAAAGCCGCTGATACGGAGTCACGTGGTTTGAATGGTGGTAATGCAAATAAATCTTTCAATGGTCGTAAAATTTCTCTAGATTTCCAAGATGTTGAAGTTCGTACTATTTTGCAGATTCTTGCAAAAGAGTCCGG
This sequence comes from Neisseria sp. HMSC077D05, assembly GCA_001809325.1. Lineage (GTDB taxonomy): Bacteria > Pseudomonadota > Gammaproteobacteria > Burkholderiales > Neisseriaceae > Neisseria. The sequence continues at coordinate 45,398 of KV796937.1, forward strand.
CGTCAATATTGTGGCTAGCGATACGGTAAATGGTAAGATGACTTTATCCCTCAAGGATGTGCCTTGGGATCAGGCATTGGACTTGGTAATGCAAGCCCGTAATTTGGATATGCGTCGTCAAGGCAATATCATCAATATTGCTCCACGTGATGAATTGTTGGCGAAGGATAAGGCCTTCTTGCAAGCAGAAAAAGAAATTGCAGAGCTTGGCCCTTTGTATTCGCAAACCTTCCAATTGAAATATAAAAATGTGGAGGAGTTCCGCAAAATCCTTCGTTTGGAAGATAATGGAAGTAGCAATTCCAATGGTCGCAATACCTTGTTGAGCGGCCGAGGCAGTGCTTTGATTGACCCCGCAACGAATACCTTGATTGTTACAGATAATCGGAACGTCATCGAGAAATTCCGTAAATTGATTGATGAGTTGGATGTTCCTACACGCCAAGTTATGGTTGAAGCGCGCATTGTAGAAGCAAAAGATGGATTCTCGCGCGATTTGGGCGTTAAGTTTGGTGCTGCTGGTGCAAGAGGAAGAAACTCTTGGGGCAATGATTGGTCAGCTGCTCAGAATAACCACAATACTAACGCCTCAGTGTTCCGCGGAGAGTCTGCTTATCCAACTTGGTCTTTGCAGCCTAACGTAAGTTTGCCTGCTACAGCGGCGACGAACAGTATCGCTTTAGTACGAGCCTTGTCATCTGGTGCATTAGGTTTGGAAATCTCTGCTTCTGAAGCAACTGGTAAGAGCAAAACCATTTCTAATCCTCGCGTTCTGACTCAGGATCGTCGAGAAGCTACGATTGAATCCGGTACCGAAATTCCTTACCAAGAAGCTTCTTCAAGCGGTGCGACTTCGGTTTCATTCAAAAAAGCGGTTTTGGGTCTGACAGTTACTCCTAATGTAACTCCGGATGGTCAAATCATTATGACCGTTAAGATCACTAAAGATACTCCGGTCGACTGTACTGTAGATTCTTTGATAACCAAGTGTATTCAGACTAAGAACTTGAATACTCAGGCTATGGTCGAAGATGGTGGTACTTTGATCGTTGGTGGTATCTATGAAGAGGACAATAGCGATACCATTAATAAAGTTCCATTGCTTGGTGATATTCCTGTAGTAGGAAACTTGTTTAAATCACGAGCCAAGAAAGAAGAACGACGCGAATTGTTGATTTTCATAACGCCTCGCATTATGGATGGTGTGGGTAGTAATTTGCGTTATTAAGTGATGCAATAAAACCGGGTAGATGTCTTTTGGATATCTGCCCGGTTTTTATTTATTCAATTTGATAGTCGGGATTTGTGCGTCAAATATATATTAAATTAAAATCAAAATAGGACAGTAGCGCATCGTCAAATCGGGCGTAATCAGACAATA
>KV796938.1 GCA_001809325.1 Neisseria sp. HMSC077D05
TTGGGACAGAAGTGTACGGTTTCGACGAAAACTGGGAACTTAGATGATGTAAATATAGCTCGTGAAGGCGCATCTTGTAATTTAAGTGCTGGTAGTAGTGGATATGTTAAAGAAGGTATGTCATGTATTGAAAGAGGTACCATATGGAAGATAATTTTGAATTAATTTATGTTTATGCAGGTCATGGTAAGAATGGAGCTGTCTTTGAAGAAATACCTGCTCAATTTATTAAAGCAAACCAATACAAAATACTTAAATCGCCTGGTTTGGCACAAAATCTTGCGAAAGGAGATGTAATTGAAATTAATGGTAAGGCTGAACATCCAATTGTTATTTCAAGAGGGGGGAATTTTTGTATTCAGATGTATTTTCCAAGAAAAATTGATCTTAATAAATTAAGCCTAGATATTAAATTAAAACTCAATGGGACGCTGGATGGTGCTAATGAAGATGTCTATTCTTTCAGTATTCCATCAAGTAATGGAATGGATAAAATTAATCATTATTTCAATAAACTCAAAGAAGAAACCCAAGCGGAGTGGTATTATGCCAATATATATAAAAATATAGATAATCCGTCTGATGAGACTTTATTGAATTGGTGGAATGAATAGCAAGCTATGGTCCGCCTGAAACCTTCAATCCTGAATTAGCAAGCCGTAGCCCGCACAAAACCTTCAGTCCCGACGTAGGGTGTGTGCGGTACGCACGCACGCGTTTTCTGTTTTTTCAGACGACTTCACTATCTTCTTTGAGGTCGTCTGAACCATT
>KV796939.1 GCA_001809325.1 Neisseria sp. HMSC077D05
GGCTGCGGGCATAGGGGCGGAACAGGTAGCGGTCAAATCCTGTTTCATCCAAATAAACACGTTGGTAGTCGGAAAATTCGGCCGGCTGTGTCAAATAATGCGTTACTTTGGCCGGGTCTTGTTCTTTGTAAGTGGTGGTCTTTTTTTGCGCGTCATCCCCATCTGTTTGAGTGCATAGCAAACGGCGGCTGCCGTACAATCAAAATGTTTGGCGATTTCATGCAGATAGGCATCCGGGTGTTGCCCAACATATTGAGCCGGTTTTTGCCTATCCAATTTGACGGCATTTAGACCGGTAACTTGATGTTTTAGGCTGCCTGTTTGTTTTTTAAGGCGAATCCACAGGTAAAGCGTGTTTCTTGACAAGTTAAACGTCGCTGCGGTTTGG
>KV796940.1 GCA_001809325.1 Neisseria sp. HMSC077D05
CCTGAATAGGCTTTTATGAGTGTCCAAGATTTTGGGGCCAGTTCAGTTTTCAGACGACCTTTGTTTTTCAAAACGGAATCAGCCGCCGCATGCGCCGCAGCAGCCGCCTTCGCTGTGGCCTCCGCGTTTTTCTTCGTTGTTGACTACGGGCAGCTCGACTTCTTCAGACTGTTCTTTTTTGTCTTCGGGCAGGTCGTTGACTTTGATTTTGTTTTCTTCTGACATTTTGGGCTCTCTTTAAAAAAGGTGGAAAGGTGTGCCACGATACCATCGGGCGGCGGATAAACCAAGTCGGATTTAAGATTTTTTGCGATTCGGTTTGATGAATCGCAAATCGTGCCGGTTTGGAATAGCTGACGTGATGACGGGATGCTGGTTATCGCGTCCCGTTTGGGTTTTCAGACGACCTTTGGGCATCAGTTCAGGCGGTTTTTCTTACCGAACCAAACGAAGCCGATGGCGCCCAAAACAATCATCGGCACGCTCAACCATTGTCCCATCGACAAGCCCAAGGTGAGCAGGCCGAGATAGTCGTCGGGCTGGCGGGCGTATTCGGCGATGAAGCGGAAGAAGCCGTAGCCGCCGAGGAAGAGGGAGGCGACTTGTCCCGTCGGGCGCGGTTTTTTGGAGAAAATCCATACGACGATGAAGAGGCAGATGCCTTCAAGTGCGAATTGGTAGAGTTGCGAAGGGTGGCGCGGCAGCACATGGTATTGCTGCATCCATTCTGCCCAAAGCGGGTTGCGCACGGCGGCGTTGAGGTCTTCTGCGCGCGCTTGCGGGAAGCCCATTGCCCAAAAGGCGTTGATATCGGTAATGCGGCCCCAGAGTTCACCGTTGATGAAGTTGCCGATCCGGCCGGAAGCCAAACCCAGCGGCACGAGCGGTGCGACGAAATCCATGGTTTTCAAGGTGCTGATTTTGTGTTTGCGGCTGAACAGCCACATGGCAATGACGACGCCCAAGAAGCCGCCGTGAAACGACATGCCGCCTTCCCAAACTTTGAGCATTTCGAGCGGATGGTCGAGGTAGTATGAGAATTTGTAAAACAGGATATAGCCGAGCCGTCCGCCGAGGATGACGCCTAACACGCCCCAGGTCAGGAAGTCGTCGAGCATTTCTTTGGTAAAGGCGGTGTTGCCTTGCTTGATGCGGCGGCGTCCCAGCCATAGGAAAAGAATAAAGCCGACGATATAGCTGAGGGCATACCAGCGGATGGCGACTGGTCCGATACTGATTGCAACAGGATTAAACTGCGGATGTATCATCATGATGGTGTTCCTTATGAGAAGGGCGGTTTATGTGTTTTTAGCCCGACAAAGGTCGTCTGAAAATCCCGATTGGGATTTCAGACGATCTTTTGTGTGATGGGGGAAAAGAATTATCGCAAATCATCGACAATGTTCAAGACAGCCGACAACATGGCTTCGCCCAAGCGCAGGGAGCGTTGACCGTTCCAGCCGAAGTCGTCGTCGGGCAGGTTGGCGTTGTCTTTAAACGGCATTTCCAGCGTATAGGCGAGGCAGTCGAAATGATTGCCCACCCAGTTGGTCGCGAGTGTCATGTTTGCCTGACCGGGCGCGTCTTTTTCATAGCCGTATTCGTCTTGGAAGTCGGGGCTGGCAGAGAGCAGGGCGGTTTTGAACTGCGTTTCCAGTGCGGCGATACGCAGATTGTAGTTCGGCACGCCTTCCGTACCGGCGACAAAGACAAACGGCAATGCTTCGTCGCCGTGAATGTCTAAGAACAAATCCACACCGGTTTCCAGCATTTTTTCGCGCACGAGGAAGACTTCCGGGCTTTTTTCCAAAGTCGGATTTTCCCATTCGCGGTTGAGGTTTGCGCCTGCGGCATTCGTGCGCAGGTTGCCCAATACCGAGCCGTCGGGGTTCATGTTCGGCACGATGTAGAACGTGGCGCGGTCGAGCAGGGTGCGCGCGGTCGGGTCTTGCGGATCGAGCAGGCGGCCGAGCAGCCCTTCGATAAACCATTCCGCCATCGTTTCGCCCGGGTGTTGGCGGGCGATAATCCAGATTTTCATGTCGCTTTCGACTTGGTTGCCGACGGTCAGCAGGTTGATGTCACGGCCTTGCACGGTGCTGCCCAAGTCGTCGATGCGGCAAAGCCCGCTGCCTTGCGCATCGCCCAAGAGGTTTAAATGCTGTTCGTGGGAATAGGGTTCGAAATAGGCGTAGTAAACGCTGTTGGACAAAGGCGTATGATTGATGGTCAGCACGCCGTTTTCGTATTCGGTCGGGACGCGGAACCAATTTTGGCGGTCGTAAGAGGCGCACGCCTGATAATCTTCCCAGCCTTCGGGATAAGCCGAATCCGCCGCGTTTTCAAAGTGCATCACGCAATTCTGATACGCCGCTCCTTGTAGGCGGAAATAAAACCATTGGGCGAAATCGGAAGCATTGTCCGGACGCAACTCCAAGCGGATATTGGCGGGGTCGGTCAGGTCTTTGACGACGACGGAGCCGGCGTCAAATTGAGTGCTGATTTTAATCATGGGAAAGTCCTCGGTATATCGGGCAAACCGGATAACCGTTGTTTGAGAAAATGTGTGGGCGATACCATATCCGTCGGCGACGGCAAACCGATATGCCCGAATCCTTCGATTCTACCATTCCGACGGGCGCGTCCTCAACCGATAAGGGGCGGGGAATGTTGTTTCAGACGACCTTTGACGTTAAGATAGGGCAGATTCACTTTAAATCAGGACAAGACGGCAAAGCTGCAAAGAGTGGCGGAGCCGGTTTGTACCGATTCAAAGCGAATCCGCTATAATGATTAAATTGTTAATAATGAGATACGATTATGAGCGAATCCCACCCCATTTCCGCAGCCGACAAAGCGCGCATTTTAGCCGAAGCCCTGCCGTATATCCGCCGTTTTTCCGGCTCCGTCATCGTCATCAAATACGGCGGCAACGCCATGACCGAGCCTGCTTTGAAAGAAGGCTTTGCCCGCGATGTCGTTTTGCTCAAATTGGTGGGCATCCACCCCGTCATCGTTCACGGCGGCGGCCCGCAAATTAACGAAATGTTGGAAAAAATCGGTAAAAAAGGCGAATTCGTGCAAGGCATGCGCGTGACCGACGGCGAAACGATGGACATCGTCGAAATGGTGTTGGGCGGTCATGTCAATAAAGAAATCGTCTCACTGATTAATTTGCAGGGCGGACGCGCAGTCGGCGTCACCGGACGCGACAACCATTTCATCAAAGCGAAAAAACTGCTGGTCGATACGCCCGAACGGGCAGGCGTGGACATCGGACAAGTCGGCACGGTCGAAAGCATAGACGTGCGCCTGATTGAAGGCTTGATCGAACGCGGCTGCATCCCCGTCGTCGCGCCCATCGGCGTCGGCGCAAAAGGCGAAGCCTTCAACATCAACGCAGATTTGGTCGCAGGCAAACTGGCGGAAGAGTTGAATGCGGAAAAACTGCTGATGATGACCAATATCGCCGGCGTGATGGACAAAGAAGGCAACCTGCTGACCAACCTCACGCCAAGCCGTATCGGCGAATTAATCGCAGACGGCACGCTCTACGGCGGTATGTTGCCCAAAATCAGCTCCGCCGTCGAAGCGGCAAGCAACGGCGTCAAAGCGACCCACATCATCGACGGCCGCCTGCCCAACGCGCTTTTGCTGGAAATTTTCACCGATGCGGGCATAGGCTCGATGATTTTGGGCGAAAGGCCATAACGGCCCGCAGATGATTCAAGGCTTGCCAAACAGCAGGCCTTGTAAATGCCCGAATACTAAATACACAAAAGGTCGTCTGAAAACCTGTTTCAACGTTCATAGGGAATGCTGAAACGGATTTTCAGACGACCTTTTTATGGCAGGATAGCCTACAAACTCAACATCTTATTTTTGATGCAGCTTGCCGACATACTCAACTTCCTCACGGCTGCCCATGACGACGGCTACACGTTGGTGCAGGCCGGTAGGCACAATGTCGAGCATGTTTTCCAAAGCATTGCTTGCCGCCGCGCCTGCCTGTTCCAAAATCAGGCTCATCGGGTTGGCTTCGTACATCAGGCGCAGCTTGCCGGGTTTGGACGGATCGCGTTTGTCTTGAGGATACATAAATACGCCGCCGCGCATCAGGATGCGGTGGATTTCTGCGACCATGCTCGCCACCCAGCGCATATTGTAATTTTTACCGCGAACGCCCGTATCGCCTGCCAGCAGCTCGTTAATATATTGCTGCATAGGGGCTTGCCAGTGGCGGGCGTTGGACATATTGATGGCAAACTCTTTGGTCGATGCCGGAACTTGCGGATTTTCTTTGGTCAGGACGAAGTCGTTGTTTTCATTGAGTGTGAACACGAAAACGCCGTGTTTTAAAGTGAACACCAATTGGGTTTGCGGGCCGTACAAAACATAACCTGCCGCCACTTGGTCACTGCCTTTTTGCAGGAAGGATTCGGTATTCAGACGACCTTCGGGCTTGGCGAGTACGGAAAAAATCGTGCCGACGGAAATATTGACGTCGATATTGGACGAACCGTCCAGAGGGTCGAACAAGACGAGATAGCCGCCGTTTTCGTTGGCTGCCACAAAAGTATCCTCTTCCTCGCTTGCCAAACCGGCGACGTAGGCGTTGTTTTTCAAGACGTCAATCAGGATATCGTTGGCAATCACATCCAGCTTTTTTTGATCTTCGCCCTGAACATTGCCCGTACCCGCCATGCCCAACACGCCGGCGAGTGCGCCCAAGCGGACTTTGCCGCTGATGTCGGAGCAGGCGGCGACAATGGATTCGAGGACGCTGCCCAATTCGGCAGGAATGCTGTTTTGCTGTAAATGCTGCGGTAGGAATTGCGCTAATGTTTTCATATCGGACTCGGTTTCTGGCTATAAAAAAGAAAAGGTCGTCTGAAAATATAGTGGATTAACTTTAAACCAGTACGGCGTTGCCTTGCCGTACTATCTGTACTGTCTGCGGCTTCGTCGCCTTGTCCTGATTTATGTTAATCCACTATGGTTTTCAGACGAGGTCGGTATTTATTTTTTGCTTGAAGGGGCGGAGGCGGTGCCGCCTATCATTTCTTTGGCGCATTCGACCGCGCTTTGTTTGATTTTGGTTTTCAGCTCGCCGCCGACTTCGCCGCCGATCAGTTTCGACATATCGTCGATGGATATCTGGTCTGCGGTTTTTTCCGAAGCGCACGAACAGATTTGCTGTACGGTATCAGACGGTATCGCGCTGCTTTTCGGCGCTTTTTCCACGCAGATGGCTGTCGCGCTGCTGATGAAGTGGCCGCGCAATTCTTCGCCGAAGGTTTCTTGCACCGTATCTTGGACTGAGCGTTCGCACGAGCATAGAAGAAGCGCGCAAAGGGGAGCCAAAAGCAATGAAGCGGGATGTCTGATAGTCATAATTTGAAAGCGTAAAAACAATGTAGTGAATTGTAGTTTAAATCGGAGGCCTCTGCCATAGGATTTCCCGCCGGTGTCTTCGTTTGGCGGGCTGGGGAAGGCTGATTATTTTATGCAGCTGTTTAAGACGAAGCGCGCGCCGTCGTCTTGTGCCAGTATGTCGGTCAACGCGGGAAGGTTGTTTTTCAGCAGCTCCGGCAGCAGGTAGGGCGGGTTGATGATAAACATGCCGCTGCCGTGCATCCCGAATCCGTCCGGATGCGGGGTGTGGACGTGTAACTCGGCGTGCAGGTAGCTGTCGGGCATCAGCTTTTGCAGTTGCTCGGGCAGCTTGCGGCTTTCTTCTCGGCTCAAGCAGGGATACCAAACCATATAACAACCCTGCTCAAAGCGTTTGAGCGCGTCTTTTAAAGTTTGGACAACGCGCTGATAGTCTTGTTTTTCTTCATACGGAGGGTCTATCAGGACAACAGCGCGGCGCGGCGGCGGGGGCAGCAGCGAAATCAAACCGCGGAAACCGTCTGCCTGCATTATTTGCCCACGCCTGCCCAAGCGCGCCTCTTCCATATTGTTTTTTAAATGTTGGAAATCGGCAGGATGCAGCTCAAACAAACGCAGTTTGTCGCTGTCGCGCGTCAGGGCTTGGGCAAGCCACGGCGAACCGCAATAGAGTTGCTCTTGTGGGAGTATGGCATTCAGGCGGGTGATGAAGGCAGACAGCTCGGGCGGCAGATGTTCCGCATCTCGGAGCAACCGGATGCCTTGTTTGTATTCGCCGACTTTTTGTGCCTCGCTGCCGCTCAAGTCATATAAACCCGCGCCGCTGTGGGTATCGATATACCAATAGGGCTTATCTTTTTGATTGAAGTAATCAAGCGTCAGGAAAAGGATGAAATGCTTGATCATATCGGCATGGTTGCCGGCATGGAAGGCGTGGCGGTAGCTGAGCATAAGAGGTCGTCTGAAAAGGGAAAAATGGATTATATAGGCAAATAAACAGTGTATCCAAACAGGCTTTCCCGCAGTATCACAATGGCTGAACGATAAATCAAAAGTTTATGACGCATTTGACTTAGCCGTTTTCAGACGACCTTTCGGGTTCAAATGCCTTCAAGCGGCTGGCTTTGTTCTTCATCTACCGTTTCATTTTTCCGATATTGTCCCGGCGAAATCCCGTATTGTTTTTTAAACGCTTTGCCAAAGTGTGTTTCGGATTGGAAGCCGACGTTCAGGGCGACGGACAGGACGGAATCGGCGGTTTGCCGCAGCAATACGGCGGCTTGGCGCAGGCGGATGAGGTTGACGAAGGCGTGGGGGCTGATGCCGGTTTGCTGTTTGAACAGGCGCATGAGCTGGGCGCGGGAGAGGTTGGCAAGCGCGGTCATTTTTTCGATGTTCCATTCGTCTTCTGGGCGGCTGACGACGGTTTGGATGAGCTGGCGCAGGCGTTTGTCGCGCAGGCCGTTGAGTATGCCGCCCAAAGGTGCTTCTCCGCCTTGTTCGAGATGGGCGCGGACGATGAGGACGAGGAGGACGGAGGAAAGGGCGTTGACGATGGCGCGCGAGCCGGAAAGCGTGTGTGCGCTTTCGTATTGCAACATGGAGATCAGGCATTGCAGCGAGGGATGGTCCATCTTGATAAGGACGGTTTCGGGTAGGTCGTGCATGATGTCGGCGTGTTCGTCGTATTCGAAGCGGGCGCAGAACAAATCGAGGCTTTTTTCGCCGCCGCTACGGGATGAAGCGACTGTGAATGCGCCGCTGTTGCCGATATGCGGTGTATCGCCGCAGTTGTTGCAGTCTGCTTCGCTGCTGATGATGTGTTCCGCGCCGCGCGGGAAAAAGATAAGGTCGCCGGTTTGCAAGAGCCGCGCTTCGGGTTCGCCTTCGATTTTGATGTAGCTTTCTCCGGCGACGACAAGGTGCGCGATGCCGTGCGCGCGCCTGCGTCCGTGCGGTGCGTACCATTTGTCGCGGAACAGGCATTGTATGTCCACGCTGCCGGTAATTTGCGCCAGTTCGATGAGTTTGTCCAAAGTGTCCATAAGTGTTTTTTGCAAGTGAATGAGATGATTTGACGATTATAATAGTCAAATTATTGCAATAATGCCATTCATCGGATGTAAAGATGGTGAATTAAATTGAAATTTGCCATGAAAGAGCAGCATCCTTCATATCAAACACATTGGAAAGGAAATCAAAATGTTTCAAAATTGGCCCGAACACACCGCACACGTTAAAAAATCATTCGGCGAGCTGGGTAAAAACCACCCGAAAATGCTGCAAGCTTACGGCGCGCTGGAACAAGCCGCCGCAGCCGAAGCATTGGATGCGAAAACCCGCGAGCTGATTGCCCTCGCCGTCGCCATCACTACCCGTTGCGAAAGCTGCATCAGCGTACACGCCGCCGCAGCCGCCAAAGCGGGCGCGACTGAAAGCGAAATCGCCGGCGCGCTGGCGACCGCCATTTCCTTGAACGCAGGCGCAGCCTACACTTATGCCCTGCGTGCTTTGGAAGCGGTTGACGCGCAGCGTTGATTTTGTCTCAAAGGGTCGTCTGAAAAAACTCCCGTTTCAGACGACCCTTCTGCTGACGGGCATTGCTTTTTGCCGCCGAACCGTTTAGATTGATGTCTTTGTTCAACCGTTTGGAGAAACAACCATGAAAAAATTGCTGACTGCCGCGCTGACTGCCGCTGCACTCGTCCTTCCTGCCGCCGTATCCTATGCCGCGCCCGCCGCCAAAGCCGCCAGCGTGCAACCTGCCAAAGCAAAAGGTGTATGGATTGACGTACGTTCCGAAGAAGAATTCAAATCCGGCCACCTGCAAGGTTCGGTCAACATTCCGCACGACCAAATCGTCGAACGCATTAAAAGCGTCAGCCCCGACAAAAACGCGCCCGTCAACCTCTACTGCCGCAGCGGCCGCCGTGCCGAAGTCGCGCTTGCTGAGTTGAAAAAAGCAGGCTACACCAACGTAACCAACCACGGCGGTTACGAAGACTTGGTGAAAAAAGGTTTGAAATAACCAGCAACAAGGTCGTCTGAAACGTTTCAGACGACCTTTTATCCAAGGAAAAACATGAAACCGATACGCACCTTCGCCGCAGCCACCATCCTCGCCGCCCTGACCGCCTGCGCTTCACATAGCGGCGATGCCGCCCGACAACCCGATTCCCGACAAAGTTCAGCCATGAATCAAACCCATACCGCCATCAGCAAATACAGTTTTGACGATACCGTCCGCCGTTTGGAAACCGCCGTCAAAGAAAAAGGCATGACCGTGTTCGCCGTCATCGACCACCAGGCCGCCGCGCGACAAAGCGGTTTGGATATGCAGCCCGCCAAAGTCATCGTTTTCGGCACGCCCAAAGCCGGCACACCGCTGATGCAAAAAGACCCTGCCTTCGCCCTGCAACTGCCGTTGCGCGTCCTCGTCACTGAAACCGACGGCGCAGTTCAAGTCGTATTCAACGATACGCGCGCGCTGGTGTCGGGCAGCAAAATCGAGTTTGCCGAAGTCGAAAACACTCTCGCCAACGCGGAAAAACTGATCCGTAAAACGGTAACGGAATAGGGATAAACCAAATAATCGAAAGGTCGTCTGAAAACCTGAGCAAACCCTTGCTAAATTAGTTTTCAGACGACCTTTTACGAAATAATGTGCCGAGGTCGTCTGAAAACTTGTTCGACGACATCGGCACATTATTTTTTTAAGACAACTCTGTTTCCAAGACTTTTGCGGTTGCGGCAGGATTAGGTTGGCGCGGGTATATCTATTGCGCCGGCGAGAATGCGTCCGAATAGAAGGCTGTCTCCGGTAGGCTGCATTGCGCGGTCAATACGGATTTCGCGCTTTCGATCATGGCGACGGAGCCGCAGGCATAGACTTCGTAACTGCTTAAATCGGGATAATCGTTAGCGGCTGCGGTTTGGACGTATCCTTTTTCGCCTTGCCAGCCCTCATCGGCTTTTGAAAGGACGGGAGTGAAGCGGGCGTTTTTCAGACGACCTGTCAGCTCTTGCGCTTCTTCGAGTGCGTACAAATCATCTTGATGACGTGCGCCCCAATAGAGATGGATAGCGCGGCTGCTGTCTTGGCGGATAAGGTCGAGCAGGATGCTGCGGATGGGGGCATAGCCTGTACCGGTTGCTAGCAGGATGATCGGTTTGCCGCTGTCTTCTTGCAAGGTAAACGAACCGAGCGGGCCTTTGATGCGAACAATGCCTTTTTCTTTGACTTTGGGTTCGTTGCCGAAAATCATTTCCGAACAGACGCCATTTTCGCGCCTGCGGATGTGCAGTTCCAAAATGCCTTCTTGGTCGGGCGAATTGGCGATGGAGTAGCTGCGGCTGACGTTGCCCGGCAGTAGTAAATCAATGTATTGCCCGGCGTAGAAAGCAAACGGTGGAGCTTTGGGCAGGGCGAGTTTCAGGAGGGCGACATCGTGTTTGAAAACCATGCTTTCGATACGGGCGGGCAGGGTGCGGACGGGGAGGGCGTTTGCGTTGTAACCGGGGATGTTGATGCTGATGTCGCTTTGCGCGGTGGTGCAGCACATCAAAATCTTGCCTTGCGCTTTTTCTGCTTCGGACAAAGCCTGTTCCGAGTGTTCTTCCATTTGAATATCGCCGCTGACCAGTTCGGCTTTACATTGCCCGCAGGCACCGCTTTTGCAGGAATGGGGCAGATTGAGGTTTTGACGGGCGGCAGCGGCTAAAACGGTTTCGCCGTCGTTGGCGGTAAAGGCGGTTTGGTCGGGTAGGGTAATGGTGTGGGTCATGGTTTGGTGTGGTTTGAATAGATTGAGTTAAAAGGTCGTCTGAAAAATCAGCTTTCAGACGACCTCCGTTTTCGGAAGACAGTCTACAACGGATAACGGCAGCCGATATAGCCCTTATCTGAATCACCCCTTATTACATCTGCTTTAAAGACAGCAGGAAAGCCAAAATATTTCCATATCTTCAATTTTTTATTGGGGTCTGTTATCGATTTTTCGACAGCAGGCACACTATAACCCAATGTATCCAGTTTTTTAGGTGTCGTTTTGGATGTGATATTTTGTCCCCTTAGCTGTTGCGTCAGCTCATAAAGGTCTTCCTGATATTTCTGACGGTATAGTGAATGCAATTTGGGATATCGTGCCCAATCAATTTCCAAATAGACAGCATTGTTGCGAATAGCGACATACTGCCCTTCTACTTCTTTTCCATCTAAGGGATTGGCAAGATGCACCTTAAACGGCAAGCGGTAACGGTAAGTCATATTGTCGATCTTATTGACAAAACGTCCCACATTTTCTTCTTCCGCACGCTCATCTGAACCAGGGTAACCGGTAAAATTTTCCGGAATCCAAAACGAAAAATCCAAAGATGACACCTTGCAACGCAATACATCCTGTACTGTTTGAGGAGTAAAAGGCTGAGGCTGATCGGCGTAATTTTTTGCAAATGAGGAAGTTGTTACCAGTAATAGTACTGCAGGTAATATTATTTTCATCTTATTCCTTGATTTGTAATGGCTTTAAGGTCGTCTGAAAACTAAGCTTTAACCTATCCCCTGCTTTCAGACGACCCGGTAAGACTGGCTGAAAAATACATGAATGATTTTCAGGTTCATCGATTGCTGTTCTTTGTTCAGCAGCACATAGTCGCTCGCATCGGCTGATCCAATTCAGACGCCCATGTACTTCCCAGCAATGCAACCCACAAAACCATGATTTTAGCAATTTTCAGAAAATGCTCCGAAGAAGACACTTTGCAATTTCAGTTTCAACGGGAATTTGATTGATAAAACCGTATAGGTGGCTATACATAACTGCGTGTACGCGCCAAATCCGTTATCAGAAGGGGATTGTCAACACGCATTTTGTCGATCAGCTCTTTGCAGCGGGCGGTTGAAGGTTCTTGCCACAACCAATCCAGTTCGGATTGAGTCAGTCCAACCATCTGCAGAAAATCAACTTTGCCATTCGGTGTATCAATGGCAGGCAGTTTGGGATCAGAGACAAAAGCGATACCGACCAAAGCGGTTTCAGTATCACTTCGTATGGGACTGTTGGTAGGAATAAAGTGGTAGGGTTCGAACCATTTTTCGCTCTCAAAAACATAGCGGGCTAAGTTATTCATCAGGTTGATAGCCCAAAATGGTTCGTGCGGCGTGCCGCTGTCGGAAGCCGGGTCAAGTTTGCAAGGTGTGATACGGAAGGTAAATTCGAAGCCCCACTTGCTGAATTCGACATCAGCACTCTCCGGAGAAAAGTAAAGCTCGCTCATGCCGTAGGAGATGATGTGGCGGTGTGGTGTTTGTTCTTCGCAATCGTAGATGCTCGTGCCGTCTAGCGGATCTTCTCCGCCCATCCAGTATTTGACGATACTGCCGTAGTGACGAGGTTCGGTGTCGCCGTAGAGTTTTTCAAGTTCGGCATCGATGGCGTCCCAGCCGACGGATTCGTCTTCGGAGAAGGTCTCGCGGTATTCTTGTTCTGTCATGTTTTATCCTTGTGTAACTCAGATTAAAATGGAGCTTAGAAAGCAGATTCAACGTGATTACAGGATGTTGCAAGCACTAGAATAGTCGGTTTTCCAGAGATACGCAGTAATCGAATCGACGCTGGGTAAAAATTTCGCGTGGGATATGCTTGGCATAGGCAAGATTGTAGGTATGCTGAGTGTAATAGGTATTATCAAATCCACAGCCGCGCCCATTTGTGCGAAGCTGTGCGGTTTGCCCGTCGGCTAAAACAAACAGGCGCCTACGAGATTTTCGTCCACCGCGTTTATCGGTGAAGTAAACGGTAAGGCAGTTGTCCTGATTAATAAATCCGAAACCATTATCCAACTCTGCGGGTAGAGTTTGCATTATGCTGAACTTGGGTTCATAGACTAAAAAAGTGACCGAATCATTGTCAGAATAAGATTCCTGATAATGTTGGTTGTGGCAACCATATTCACACTCTAAAACAGTATCAGGCAAGGGCAGTAGACGCGGCAGGCGGTTGCGTATGGTGGCAAGTGGCGCGGAGCGGCTGCGTTTTGTCCATTGTACGGAGACGGTTTGGAGAATAAACATAGAGGTTTTGCCTGAGGGAGAACCTGGTGGAGATTACTGTGTTTTCAAGGAAGACAAGGCTATCCTGCAAGGCAGCCGTCCAAAATATCCTGTTCAATTGAAGCGGTCAGTGTGATGCTGTGTCCGTCAAAAATCCAACCATCATCAAAGTGGAAATCTAAAAGACCCTGCTCCGACAAGGAAATACTGTCCAATTTCATCAGGCGGTAAAAGCCGTCTTCGTCTATTTTCCCTGATAAAACCAGTCGCTCGGCAGTTTCTTTGCCAACGTACTCCGCCATGTCAGTAATCAGACTGTCAAAATCAGTTTCATCGTAATCATCGTGTGGCGCAAACCAGTTTTGTGCCGTCGTATAAAAATGCTCTTTCAATGCTGTATGAATTACAACATCCCAACTTTCAACATGGGACACAATATCTTCCAGTATTTGCCATATATCTCCCACATCTGAATGGTCAAAGGCATCACGATAAATTAATACAGTGATTTTGCCTTTGCTCCACGGAATGCTTCCCGTATAGGCATCCCAATCTGATTTCCATTTAAAAATACCAAACTGTGGATGTTTGAGACTTTTCGGAATAGTCATAGGGATTCCTCATCACGGTTATCAAAGCCGCCTGAATCAGCATTATTGCTGTTTTCAGGCAGCACTCTACTTAAGCCAACTTCGCTTTAATCAATTCCTGCACCTGCGCGGGATTCGCTTTGCCTTTGCTGGCTTTCATCACTTGTCCCACAATCGCATTCAGGGCTTTTTCGTTGCCGGATTTGAACTGTTCCACGGCTTTGGCATTGTTTGCCAGCACTTCGTCCACCATCGCTTCAATCGCGCCGGTATCGGTCATCTGCTGCAAGCCGTGTTTTTCAATGATTTCGGCAATAGAGGCTTCGGGCTCCGCCCACATGGCTTCAAAGGCTTTTTTCGCCAATTTGCTGCTTAATGTGCCGTCGACGATTTTGCCCACCAGCGCGGCGAGGCGCGGGGCGGTAATCGGGCTTTCAGGTAGCCCCAGTTCGGCTTTGTTCAGCGCGGCGGCGAGTTCGCCGTTCATCCAGTTGGCCACCAGCTTGCCTTGCCCGCTGACTTTGGCGGCCTCTTCAAAATAGGCAGCCTGCACGCGGCTGGCGGTGAGCAGGCGCGCGTCGTAGTCGCTCACGCCATAATCCGCCACGAAACGCGCCGCCATTTCTTTCGGCAGTTCGGGCATTTCTGCTTTGGCTTTTTGCAACCGGTCGTCTGAAATGATGACGGGCAGCAAATCAGGGTCGGGGAAGTAGCGGTAGTCATGCGCGTCTTCTTTCAAACGCATCACGCGGGTTTCGCCTTTTTCCGGGTCGAACAACATGGTTGCCTGCTGTACTTTGCCGCCGTCTTCCAAAATCTCGATTTGCGCTTCCACTTCGTAATTAATCGCCTGCTCTAAGAAGCGGAAGGAATTGAGGTTTTTAATCTCGCGGCGCGTGCCGAATTCCGCTTGGCCTTTCGGACGCACGGATACGTTGGCATCGACGCGGAACGAGCCTTCCGCCATATTGCCGTCGCAAATGTCCAGCCATGTTACCAAGCTGTGTAAGGCTTTGGCGTAGGCAACGGCTTCGGCGGCGGAGCGCATTTCGGGTTCGGATACGACTTCCAACAGCGGCGTGCCGGCACGGTTCAGGTCGATACCGGTTGCACCGTTCAAGCCCTCATGCACGGATTTGCCCGCGTCTTCTTCCATGTGCGCGCGGGTTACGTTGATGGTTTTCACATCGTCGCCGACCACGATTTCCAATTTGCCGTGTTCGACAATCGGCAAATCCAACTGGCTGATTTGATAGCCTTTGGGCAGGTCGGGATAGAAGTAGTTTTTGCGGTCGAACACGTTTTTCTGATTGATTTTCGCATCCAAAGCCAAACCTAATTTGATGGCTTTTTCAACGACTTCACGGTTCATTGCCGGCAGTACGCCCGGCAGCGCGCATTCCACCACGCTGGCGTGCGCATTGGGTTCCGCACCGAATGCAGTCGATGCGCCGCTGAAGATTTTGGATTGGGTGTTGAGCTGGACGTGGATTTCCAAGCCGATTACTGTTTCCCAAGTCATAGTTTAAGTTTCCTTTGAATTTGGGTTGTTTTAAATAGGGGATATTTGATTTTTCATTGGGCAGGATTTCTGAAATACATAGAAACCCGTTTGCATTCAGGATAATGTTGATTGTTTGAAAATCTTTTTACGCCAAATAGCCAGTAGCAATACATTCACAGCAACCACAGCAGACACTAGAAACAACCATTCGTAGGAATAAATAACATTAAATAATGTAACAAATGTTTGTTCCAGAGGGTGTAGCGTCAATTGCCCATAATATGCCGCTTGCTTGCGAACCGGCATAATAAACTGTATAACAATATAACCGAGGTTGATAAACAGACTCAAAGGCAGGCAGATAATGCTATTGAGTAACAAATGCTTACGCCAAAAATGTGGTGATCTGGGGCGTTTACGCCACAAAATGTACGTAATAAGTACAGAAAGGACGAGCCACCAAAGCAGAAATAACACAATGCTTGTAGATATTTCCAGTCCGTCTTCCTGCCATAACCCCCATAAGAGTTGCCAAAATTTGGGTGAGAAGTAATTGTAATATTCCATTATTTTTGTGATTTTGTTAGTTCCAAGCTGCTGGAAAGCAGACCATTTTTTTGATGTTGCCTTTGGGTTTGTACGAGTTTTAACTTCATACAACTTCTCTACTTTGGATTTGATTAATTACAACTAAGCATTGTTGATGATCGCTACTTAGCCATATTATCTGAGTGTGATAATGCAGTCGAATACAACTAAAGATGTCGTCTAGCCGTCTAATTCCACTTCATCATAACTACCGTCTAAGTTACCGTCTACATCGATAATATGATGCCAAAAGATGCCGTCGTCGCTAAGTGTGGCGCGGAATTTACCATTGCCATAGAAGTTCAGGGAGAATAGCGATACACGGCGTTTAAGCTCGGTAGCAGTTATCGGCTCAACAGGCGGTTCGTCCTGTTGCAGTTCTATTTCGTGTGCGGTGCTGAGCATTTCTTGGGCGATGTATTCTTTCAGACTGCCTATGTGTTGTTCGTAGTTGTCAAAGAAGGAGTGGCAGTCCCGCAAGGCAGAGTTGTGTTCGGAAAGTGTGTTACCGTTGGTATGAAGGCTTAGGTTGAGCTCTTCACCCTGCCATTGGATGGTGGCAAAAAAATGTCTGCCGCCATATTTTTTGTCCAGCATCCACATCCAGCCCCGTGTGTCGGTGTAGGTTACAGGGCGTAAGTATTCGGCGGCAATGCGGTTGAGTTCGAAGTGAGCGGCGTTCCGTTCGAGGATGTCCACCAGCATGAAGCTGTGGCGGAAGATTTCGGGCAGCCTTTCGGGTTCGATGTGCGGGAAGGCTTCGGCAGTAGCAGGCTTGCGGCGACGCACGCGCAGGCGGTAGGTGTGTCCGGCTTCAAATTCTCGCAGCTTGACCACGACCTCAGCTTCTGGACCAGCCCAGTTAATATCACATGAATCATTAATACATTCCCCAGTGGTACAGTTAATGTATGCCAACCCATCTTGACGAGCATAGCGCGTTTTAATGCGTGGGTGCACAGATTCAACAATATTGCTGTCAGCAGCCGTAAAGAGGATTTCGATTTCTTCAGGGGAGTAACGGTTATCGAAGTCTTGAATGGGGTTCATAAGCTCCCTTGCAAATTGACTGTACCAGTTTGGGAATTCTTTTTTAATAGATTGAACATACAAACTATGCTTAATTAAATAAGTCAAAAAAATCTTCCAATGAATCGGTAACAACACACCATTCCATCTTACCATCATTCCAATAAATCAATTAGTTATTCAGTTTAAAAATCGTCAGGAAGCTCAGGCAGTGCATCGATGAGCGTTATGTTTTCAAAGGCGTGTCGTCGCTGGCAGGAAATTTCGGCATATTTGCCGTCATGGTATACGCTCAGCGAATACACCGTTCCTTTTGAAAGGTAAAGTACGGTGGTGACATAGTCCGCATTGCCGTTGTGCAGCCACATTTGTCTTGCGTGGGCGCGGTAGCCGTTGTCATCGACTGTGAAGTTCCGATGGTAAACCTGAGTTTTGGGTTGCGTGAATTCCAGTTCGGAGTGGACCAGGTTTTTGCCAAAGCGGTAGCGAACGTTACCGCCGTGTTGTTGGATATGCACTTGCTTACCGTTGGCAGTTTGGCAATAGAACAAGATGTCGCTATTGTCAGAGGCTGCGGCGGAGGTGCTACCAAGCAGGAGCGCGGCGTATACGAGGATTGCGGCGGGCATCGGATGTCCTTGGTCTTGGGTTTCAGGTAGCCTGCTCTTTATAGAATGGGAAATGCAGGCTGCTTTTCTCATCTTCAATAACTTGTTCGCTTGTCCGGATAATATCTTGATGAGATTACCATTTCTTGGCGGTAGGTTGGCACTTCACACGTTTTTATCATTCATCCATGCGGTTTTCAGACGACCTCAAAGACTACCTGTAAATCTTACGCCGGTGCTTTTGTATGCCACTCGCTCGCCAGCTGCACTTGATGCGCTGCGCCAAGGATTTTGGCTTCGGAGAAGTGGTTGCCGATAAATTGCACGCCGATGGGCAGTCCGCTGCTGCTGAAACCTGCGGGCAAGGTCAGGGCGGGCAAACCTGCCAAATTTACAGCGATGGTGTAGATGTCGGAAAGGTACATCTGCACGGGATCGTGGATGTCGCTGCCGAGTTTTGGGGCGGCGGTGGGCGCAGTCGGGGCAAGGATGAAATCACATTGCGCGAAGGCCGTCTGAAAATCGTTGGCAACGAGGCGGCGCAGTTTTTGGGCTTTCAGGTAATAGGCATCGTAGTAGCCGTGCGACAACACATAAGTACCGATCATGATGCGGCGTTTGACTTCACTGCCGAAACCTTCGGCGCGGGTGTTGCTGTACATTTCTTCAAGGTCGCCGAATTGGGTGGCGCGGTGGCCGTAGCGCACGCCATCGTAGCGGGAAAGGTTGGTACTGGCTTCGGCGGAAGCGAGGACGTAGTAAGCGGGAATGGACAGGGCGGTTTGCGGCAGGGAAACTTCAATGGTTTCCGCGCCTTGTGCTTTTAAAAGGTTGATGACGTTTTGCAAAGCAGCCTGCACATCAGCATCCGCACCTTCGCCGAAATATTCTTTAGGCAGACCGATTTTCATGCCTTTGAGCGGTTTGTCCAAATCGCGGGTGTAGTCTTCTTTGCTGCGTTCCAAGCTGGTGGAATCGCGCTCGTCAAAGCTCGCCATCGCATTGAGCAAAATCGCGCAGTCTTCGGCGGTTTGCGCCATCGGACCGGCTTGGTCGAAACTGGAGGCGTAGGCAACCATGCCAAAGCGGGAAACTGTGCCGTAGGTAGGTTTGATGCCGGTGATGCCGCAGTGTGAGGCAGGCTGACGAATAGAGCCGCCGGTGTCTGAACCGAGCGCGGCAGGGGCAAGACGTGCGGCAACGACGGCGGCGGAACCACCGGACGAACCGCCAGGAACGTGTTCGGGATTCCACGGGTTTTTGGTCGCGCCGTAGAATGAGGTTTCGTTGGTCGAACCCATAGCGAATTCGTCCATATTGGTACGGCCGAGCGTTACCATGCCTTCATTGAGCAGGTTTTGTACAACGGTGGCAGTGTAGGGGGAGACGAAGTTGTCCAGCATTTTGGAGCTGCATGCACTGCGCCAGCCTGTTTGGCAGAAAATGTCTTTGTAGGCAATGGGTACTCCGGTGAGCGCGGTAGCGTTACCTTGTGCGATGCGCGCATCGGCAGCACGGGCTTCGGCGAGGGTTTTATCTTGGTCGAGGGTAATGTAGCCGTTGATAGCCGAGTTCTGCGCAGCAATGGCGGCGAGGTATTCGGTTGCCAGTTCGACGGCGGAGATTTGTTTGGATTGCAGCAGTTGGCTGGCTTGTTTGAGGGTGTATTGGGTCATAAGAGTCTTTTAGTTTAAATAAGTGGGATTTTAAATAGTTTAATGGTGTAGGCTGATTTCAGGGTCGTCTGAAAACATCAACCCATCAATTTTTGGTAAGTATCAGGTTGGTTGAGCTGCGTGGCGGAACGGTAAAGTAAAGATTGTTCGTCATTTTCATCATAATCATCAATATAAAACGCAAATAGCAATATACCGTTTTCAGCACGATTGCCGAACAGGCCTTCTTGGTCGCATTGTTGTAGTGCGGCTATCAGGGCTGTTTCGTATTCGGTGCGTTTTTGCTGATAGGTGTCGTCATCATCTAGATTTTCTATGCTGCGGTATGCAACTTGGTAGAGCTCGCTTTGGTTTTCCAGCCAGTCATCTGAAGCATTCTGGATTTCGGTTTTGCCTTCATAAAGTGTGCATCTGCCATCCCAAATCGCCTGCAGGATGGTGCAGTTTTTGTATTTTTTCTTGTGCTTGGCAGCAAAGGCTGCTAAATCCTGATGGGTAATTACGGCGTTGTCTGCGGCAAAAAAGTCGTCAACCAAATAGAAATAATACGCGGCAACTTCTTTGCCTGCCTGTTCGACCTGTTGCTTGATGTGGCTGAAGCAGTGTCGGATATGGTTAGCGGCGATGGAGTGCAGTTGTTGTTGCTCGGTGGACATGGGATTCCTTTGCTTCATGCTTTTTGTCTATTCGTATGTGAAACAGAACTGTTTTGTCACTGCATACTTCAAATTACACTTAAAAACTGTACTTGTTCTTTCAGACGACCTTCTTTTGGAAGGCTTATTTTTTATCAGGCAAAATATTGGCATCTGACAATATTTGATTTAAGTGTTCAAATGCAGCCTGCCATGGGCTGTCAATATATGAAGAGTAGCCGTCGTCGTAGGTATTTGCCGTTATTTCCACGAGAAAACGGACTGTATTCAACAAAGCACGTTGTTGAGCAGCGTTGAGCAGCAGTTCATCGGTGTAATAACTGTTCTCCAATGCATAAGCCAATGTATTGGCAACCATATTGTCTGGGTCTTGTAATGCCCAAAGCAAGTAATATGGCAGGGCGAAATGCCTGCCTATACTATCCATAAATGTGATGGAGGAGCAGGGATTAAAACGCGGAATCTCTCCTATGCGGTGTCCTTGAAAAAGGACATTTTCCCAATAATTGCGTTCGTCTTCAGCGCGATAGCGGCAACGTTCCGGATTATTGGTATCCATCCAGTCATCCACGCAGTCGGCTTCCAATATTCCGATTCCGTCTTTCAGCTTGGTATCGGCAAATGCGTGGCAGACTTGCTCGGCGATTTCTTCGTATGCTTTATTCCACTGTTGAGCATATTCACGCAGGTAGCCCAGTATCTTGATGAGTCGCTTGGGAGACATTGTGCATACAGGCTCAGCACGCTGATGTTTCACAGTTAGGTCGTCTGAAAATGGTTCGCTTGTGCAACAACGAAACGTTTCAAGTCATCTGCCATTTGTTGATTGATCTCAGACAGAGTACCAGCAAAACACCAGCCGCGTAGCTGTGCCAATATGTCAAGTCTCTGCATGGCAAGCTGGGCAAGTTGCTGCAATTCAGGTTTCAGACGACCTGCAATTTTAATGCTGCCAAATGCTGTGGCGATAATCACTTTATCGGATTGATAAACTTCGGTTTCCTGTTGTTTACACAGTTCTTCAATGCTTTCGGCAGTTTGGTCTTCTTGAGGAGGCAGGTAATCCATATCCCAATATTCACAAATCAATTTCTCTGGGAAAATCAATGTATCCAGATCGGGATTTTTGCGGAAGGTTTGTGCAAGCTCATACAACGCATCACTGCCTTCATCACTGCCAAACGGAGCCTCTTCGTCACCGCAGTCATAATAGAAATCATCGGTTAAGTATCGGACGAAGTGTGGATGCGAGGTTTTGCGATGCGGACCGAAATCTTCATCGTCAAAATAGAGGCGGTCGATGAAATTAAAATCGGGAGTAGGTTTGTAGCCTTTTTTGGTCTTTTGTGCGATGAGTTTGTCAGCAGCTTTTTGACAATCGGCTTCACCGTCGTATTCGGTAATTTGGAAACGTCCGGCAGTTCCAAGTTTGCCGAAATTAACCATGATGTCGCTACCAGCGGAATCGATAATCCAAAATTTCTGGGACTTGTCGTCGGTATAAATGAAGGCTTGTTTCACAGAAATTCCTTTTCAGGTCGTCTAAAACTGCAAATATTTAAACTAGGTAAAATAACTTACATTTTTATTTTACGCGGCTGCAAACGGTTTCCACCATTTTGTCACTGTGCATTGTTTCGCTGGAATCTTCCTTTTTCAGCTGCCCAATGGCTTCTTGCGGCATTTTGTCGGGACTATTGTAATTGTGAACGTCGATACGCTCTTCAAGTTGTCCGTTTTTGTCAAACAGGGCAATCGCGCTCATAACAGATTGTTTAGGTTCTTGGCAATGTACCCAATCTAAAATCAGCATATGGGCATGTTTGCCTGAACCCGCAGATTGATGCCGTGTAATGGTCGAATACCAACCATTACCGAGATTTTTGATACTGTTCGGATAGAGTGATGCGCTGTATTTCCCGTCAGGTGTTTCGTAGTCATACAAATGCACGGCTTGCTCGGAATGAACAACAGGCAATACAGAGGATTTAGGGTTGTTGTCATCCTTAGGCATAGCGTAGGCGTTAACCGTGAGTACGCCAAGTAATAATGTGGTCAAAAATTTATTCATTATTGGTTTTCCTAAAGGGTAAACTCCATCTATTCTTCAATTACCTGAGGCACGATATACAAACGGTTGCGCACTTCGGGCGCGACGGCTTGATATTCGGCGGCATGGTCGGTTTCGGTAACTTTATCTTCGCGCAGGCGCAGGGCGGCTTCATGAGGGTGAGCCATCGGCTCAACCCCATCAGTATTCACGCTCTGCATTTTTTCAACCATAGCGAAAATGTCGTTCAATTCTGAGAGGGTTTTGCCTTTTTCTTCCTCTGTCAGCGAAAGGCGTGAGAGTTTGGCGATTTTTTCCACATCGGTTAAGCTTAAAGCCATAAAAAATCCTTGTCTGATAGCAAACGCCCCTTTATTGGGGTATCATTGCGTTCTTCTTCGATGAAACGAGGAATTATAACCGAAAACTACTCAAACGGCGTGTGATTTCGCCATGCGTTTCATACGGGGAGTGGGGAGGTCGTCTGAAAAGGCGTTGTTCCCATGTTTTTAATATTTTGAATAACAATTAAATAAAATCGGTGCTGGGCCGATATTCAGGTATTTTATGTTTCGTTTTTTATCCCGTTTTTTCTCCAACGATATCGCCATTGACTTGGGTACGGCGAACACGTTGATTTATGTGCGTGGTAAAGGCATTGTTTTGGACGAGCCGTCTGTGGTGGCGGTTCAATCGGGTACGGGCGGTAAAAGTAAGATTGTCGCCGTGGGTACGGAAGCCAAAAAAATGCAGGGGCGTGCGCCGCGCAATATTGAAATCGTCCGTCCTATGCGGGATGGGGTGATTGCTGATTTTACGATTGCCGAGCGTATGCTGGGTATGTTGATTAAAAAAGCAATACAAGGCAATTCGGTCGTACCGCCGCGCGTAGTGATTTGCGTGCCGGGCGGGGCAACTCAAGTGGAACGCAAGGCAATTTTGGATTCTGCGTTTGCCGCAGGCGCATCTTCCGTACATTTGATTGAGGAGCCGATGGCGGCTGCTTTGGGTGCGGGTTTGCCAATTGAGGATACCGCCGGTTCGATGGTGGTGGACATCGGCGGCGGCACAACGGAAATCGGCATTTTGTCGTTGGGCGGTATGGCTTATTCCGCCTCTGTCCGCGCGGCGGGTGATGAGTTCGATAAGAGCATCGTGCACTATCTGCGCCGTCATCGCGGCGTGTTGATTGGCGAAGCAACGGCTGAGGAATTGAAGAAAACAATCGGTTCAGCCTCCGGCTTTGCAACCGAAACCGCCATGCGGATTAAAGGTCGCGATTTGGCGGAAGGTACGCCCAAGTCGCTTGCCATTACTTCGGAAGAAGTGCGCGAGGCTTTAAGCGAAACGGTTAATCAAATTATTCGCGCCGTGCGCCTTGCGTTGGAACAAGCTCCGCCTGAGTTGGCTGGCGATATTGCCGACAGGGGTATTATGCTGACGGGCGGCGGCGCATTGTTGCACGGTATGGACACTGTTTTGGCGGATGCGACGGGGCTGCCTGTCGGTATTGCCGACCAGCCTTTGAACTGTGTGGCTTATGGTGCGGGTAAGGCCTTGGATTATATCGGCAAATGGAATGCCGTTTTTGTGGATAACCCGTAAGGCAGGCTGAAATGGAACATTCTTCTTTACGGTTTGACGAGGCAAAGGGCCAAAAGCTGTTGCCTCGTTTTATTGCGTATCTTTTATTGGGTGCCAGCATCATGGTGGCAGACGGTCGTTTCGACCTGATGCAGCCTGTGCGTACTGCGGCGGCGGAGATTCTTTATCCGGTGCAATGGTTGGCAAACCAGCCGGTCCGTCTCTATCAATATTTTTCCAACCAATCTCAATCGCAAACCGAGCTATTGGAGCAAAACCGTCTCCTTTTGGAGGAAAACGGCCGTCTGAAAATCCAGCTTCAACGCGACAAGGTTAACCTGAGCGAATTGCAGGAGCTGAAAAAGCTATACAGTTTGCAGCAAAAAGGCGTAAGTAATGTCATTGGTGCGGAAGTGTTGTCCAGTGGCAAAGACCCATTGTCCGAACGTTTGATTATCAATAAAGGCAGTGGCGAAGGGGTTGCGGCAGGCGATGCCGTTATCGATCAAAACGGCTTAATCGGGCGGATTACATTGGTTCACGCAAACAGTGCGGAAGTCGAGCTGATAGCGGCTGCACAAAGTATCGTCCCTGTTGCCGTTGAGCGGACGGGCGAACGCAATCTCGCCTACGGCAACGGCGTGGGCTTGGATTTGCGCTATTTCCCGACAGGATCGGATTTGAAGCCGCAGGATGTTTTGATTACTTCCGGTTTGGACGGCATTTATCCGGCAGGCATTCCCGTGGCGCACGTGGATAAAGTCGTCCGCGCTTCAGGTACGCCTTATTACGACACAGAACTGACCCCGTTTGCCGCCTTGCTCCGCAGCCGCTTTGTTTTGGTTCTGTCTTCTTCCCATTCTTCTCAATAAATCATTCATGAACGATTTTGACGATTCCTACCGTGCCATGCCTGTCGGCGTGATTGCGGCAAGTTTTGCCGTAACCATGCTTGTCGATTTCATGCCTTTTCCCTTTGATGTGTTTTTTTGGCTGCCCGAACTGACTGCGCTGATGCTGCTTTATTGGTCTATGCACCATCCCCAACGTGTCGGCATGGGCATTGCGTTTTTGCTCGGCTTGATAGTCGATGCTGCAACGGCAGCGACTTTGGGGCTGCACGCATTGTCTTATACGGTCATGGTGTATTTCGTATTGAACACGCGCCGTCAAATTATGCTCTACGGCCACATCATGCAGATTGGGGCGGTATTGGCAGCATTGTTCTGCCATCAGGCGGTATTGGTGGCGGCGCGCCTGTTTCTCAACAACCAAATCATCACTTGGCAAAGTTTTATTGCGCCTTTGACCGGTGCGCTGCTTTGGCCTTTCTTGAGCCAGTTGATGCTGATGCTGACCAATTTTTATCGCGCCAACAGATAACGTGAAACCATGCCTATACTGAATACTATGAAACGTCGTCTGAAAAATGGCGGTAGCGGTAAAACACAGACTGCAAAGGCGGCGCAAGCCGATTCTTTATTGCGTCTGCTGGTGGCGTTTATCCTGATTGTGGTTCTGTTTGCCGCATTGGTGGCGCGGTTTGTTTATTTGCAGGTGTTTCGGCATGACGATTTTTCCGGACAGGCATCCAGCAACCGCATCACATTAATTCCAACCCCGCCCGTCCGCGGCGAAATCGTAGATGTCAACGGCGTGCCGTTGGCAAAAAACTATCCCGTGTTTTCTCTGGAAGTCATCCCCAGCCGCATTGAAGGTAAGATGGAGGATGTCATCGAAGCCTTGCGGAAGTATGTCGATATTACGCCTACCGATTTGAAGCGTTTCCACAAATACCGCGAGAGCTACCGCAAATTTGAAAACATCCCGCTCAAGCTGCGCCTGACAGATGAAGAAGCGGCAAAATTGTCCGTGCATCTTAATGAATTTAAAGGCGTAGAAGTCAATTCGCGTACTTTCCGCGAGTATCCTTATGGCAAACTGACTTCACACTTTTTAGGCTACATCGGCCGCATCAGCGACAAAGATCAGGAAATTTTGGAAGAAGAGGGATTGACTGCGCTTTATCGCGGCAGCACGCACATCGGCAAATCGGGGCTGGAAAAATTTTACGAACCGCAGCTTCATGGCGCGCCCGGCTATCAAGAAGTGGAAAAAGACGCTTACGGCAATATTGTTCGCGTCTTGAAAAACGTGCCGTCGCGTATGGGGCAAACTTTGCGTTTGGGCATGGACATCCGTATGCAGCAAGAAGCGGACAAAATATTGGGAGACAGGCGCGGGGCGATTGTCGCCATCAATCCGCAAGACGGTACAGTGTTGGCTTTCGTTTCCAAACCTTCTTTCGATCCCAATCTCTTTATCGACGGCATCGACAGCGAAACTTGGAAAGCCTTGAATGACGACTGGAAAAAGCCGTTGGTTAACCGCGTAACGCAAGGTCTGTATCCGCCGGGCTCGACGTTTAAGCCGTTTATGGGCATGGCTTTGCTGGAAAGCGGCAAAATTACCCAAACGACGGTCGTTCCTGCGCCCGGCGCATGGAGCATTCCCGGCAGTCGCCACGTTTTCCGAGATTCCGTACGCAGTGGTCACGGTTCGGCAAATTTGAGCAAGGCGATACAGGTGTCGTCTGATACCTTTTTCTACCGCTTGGGCTACGAAATGGGCATAGACAAAGCATCGCCGTATTTAGCGCAATTCGGTTTCGGCAAAAAAACCGGCATCGACCTGCCCAGCGAATATACGGGCGTTTTGCCCAGCCGCGAATGGAAGGCGAAACGCTTTGCCAAATCGTCCGATCCTACCGCCAAAGAATGGCGCGCAGGCGAGATGGTCTCGGTCAGTATCGGGCAGGGTTACAACGCCTACACCCCACTACAAATGGCACACGCCACCGCCTCGCTCGCTAATGACGGCGTGGTTTATCAGCCGCATTTGGTGAAAGAGTTGTTGGATTTCGACAAACGCAAAATCACGCGTATCAATCCCAATCCCGAATACAAAATTCCGTTTAAACAAGACAATTTCGAATACGTCAAACAGGCGATGGAAAAAGTTTTGAAACCGGGCGGTACGGCACACCGTATCGGCGGCGGTTTGGCTTACAGCATGGGCGGCAAAACGGGTACAGCACAGGTTGTACAAATCAAGCAGGGCGGTCGTTACAACGCCTCAGCCTTGCGCGAGCAACATCGCGACCATGCGTGGTTTATCTCGTTTGCCCCCTTAGAGAAACCTGAAATCGCCATCGCAGTGATTCTGGAAAACGGCGGCTGGGGTGCATACGCCGCACCGCTTGCCCGCAGCTTAACCGACTTTTATATGCTCAACGTCAAGCCGCAGCAGTTTTCAGACAACCCTGATGCAGGCGGAATGCCCGAACCGCAACAACACCGCACACAACCTCAACCGCCGACCATATTCCAAAAAGCCTACGGTCTGAAACAGGAGGAAGCAAATCATGAATGAAACGGTCGGAATGTGGGCGAAAATCAAGCGCATCGTATCCGCGCCGATAGACCCGTGGCTGTTTTTCCCCATGCTCGCCATCTACATCATGAGCCTGTTTTTGCTCTATTCGGCGGATGGTCAGGATTTCGGTCAGCTTGAACACAAAACCATTCACACCGTAACAGGCTTTGCGCTCCTGTGGTTTGTCGCTTCCTTCAAGCCGCGTGATGCCGCAAAGGTTGCGCTGCCGATGTACCTGATTGGCGTGTTGCTGCTTGTCGCCGTCGAGGTTGCAGGCGTTACCGTCAATGGCTCTACGCGCTGGCTGGAGCTGGGTTTCACACGCATCCAGCCGTCCGAAATCATGAAAATCGTCCTGCCCATGACCGTTGCTTGGTATTTCCAACGGCACGAAGGTCGTCTGAAATGGTTTCACTACATCATCGCCATGCTTTTAATCCTTATCCCCGTTGCGCTGATTTTGAAACAGCCTGACTTGGGTACGGCGGTTTTGATTATGGCATCGGGTATTTTCATCGTCTTTTTCGCAGGTTTACCTTGGAAAGTCATCTTTGCCGCCATCGTCGCCTTTGTTGCCGCATTGCCACTTTTGTGGAACTACGGGATGCACGACTATCAGAAAACCCGCGTTTTGACGCTGTTTGACCCGACGCAAGACCCTTTGGGCGCAGGCTACCACATCATTCAGTCCATGATTGCCATCGGTTCGGGCGGCGTTTGGGGAAAAGGCTGGCTCAACGGCACACAAACGCATTTGGATTACATTCCCGAGTCCACGACCGACTTCATTTTTGCCGTGTATGGCGAAGAATTCGGTTTGATCGGCAACATCTTGCTGCTGCTGGTTTACCTCGTTATCCTGACGCGCGGACTGCTGATTGCCGCCAAAGCCCAATCGCTTTACAGCCGCACGCTTGCCGGCGCATTGACCATGACCTTTTTCTGCTACGCCTTTGTGAACATGGGTATGGTGAGCGGCATTTTGCCCGTTGTCGGCGTTCCCCTGCCGTTGGTCAGCTATGGCGGCACTGCAACGCTCTCCATCATGACCGTACTTGCGCTGCTCATGGGTATTTCCAGCGAGCACAAAACCAAACGCCGCTACGAATTCAATGACAAAGCGGACGTAAACGTCTCTACAAAAAACCAATAAGGGAATAAAAAATGGAATTAGGTGTAGAAATCGGCAAACTTTTGGTTGCCTTCCTTGTACTGATCAACCCGTTCAGCGCGCTTTCGATTTACCTTGATTTGACGCAGGATCACAGCACCAAAGAAAAGCGCCGCATCGCCCGCACCGCCGCACTCGCCGTCTTCATCGTCATTACCGTCTTCACCTTAACGGGCGGGATGTTGTTGAAAATCTTAGGCATCAGCGTCGGCTCTTTCCAAGTCGGCGGCGGTATTTTGGTATTGCTTATCGCCATCTCCATGATGAACGGCAACGACAACCCTGCCAAACAAAATATCGGTGGAGACAAGGAAGAGGGTGTTGTACAACACATCCAGAAAAATGCCAAAGCCATCGCCGTCGTTCCCGTCGCCATCCCCATCACCATCGGTCCGGGCGGTATCTCTACCGTGATCATCTACGCCTCAGCCGCCAAAAATTACAGCGATATTGCTTTGATTCTTACCGCAGGCTTCCTCGTCAGCCTGATTTGCTACGCCATCCTCATCGTCGCCGGGCGAATCAGCAAAAAACTGGGTACGACAGGGTTGACCATCCTCAACCGCATCATGGGTATGATGCTTGCGGCCGTCTCCGTAGAAATCATCGTTGCCGGATTGAAATCTATTTTTCCGCAACTGGCAGGCTAGTTCAGCGGATTAGACAAGAAGCAGACATTACCGCATATTTGTTTATCCTTGCCAATGTAAAAGGTCGTCTGAAAACAGGGTTTTCAGACGACCTTTAGTCTATTGACTTTCTAAAAGTGCCAATATCTATCCAAAATACAATAGTCAAAGCTATGTAACTATTTATTGAGAGACTTGTTTTCAGACGACTTCGGCAACATCAAAGAACCAATCGAGCCCGCAATTGCCCCCATTATTCCGACTCCGGCGTACATTTGCCAATCCAATGTTGTTGAACGCTGATATATCAGCATCAACATACCTTCAGATGCCGCAATCGTAAGTACCACACCTGCCGCTGAAAGCAATGTAAACAACAACGTTCCTGCTACACTGCGCCGCAAGTACAAACGTTTTGCGACAAGGGTACATAACAGCATGGCGGGTAGACCATGGGCAGTAGAAATCAAAACATTGCCCAATATCTCTAAAACGGACGGATTTCCTTTATCTAAAACATTCATGTAAAGCAATAACAAAAACAACAGTACTTGCACACCAAATACAACCAGCAGCAGAGCGGCAGATTTCCAATATGCTTTAATTTTAGGCTGATTCATCATATTCCTTTTCTAATTTATAGTCATAGCACGTTGTAATTAATTTATCGATTCTAGTTTGATTCTGCCTATCCGCCAATATCACACATAGATAAAATTCGTTCCTTTTGATGAGAGTCGTCTGAAAAGTCGGTTTCCATCAATGGAAATAGAAATTCAGATGATTTTTTGAGTGAAAAACTAAAAAGTTTTGCCCTGAGTTTTCAAAAGCGTTACACTCCATCCGGCATCGAGAGTAGGGTGGCAATCTTATGATTTTATGAGCTGCCAAAATTGTTCAAGTATTTGATTTGAATGATTTCACCCTTTGAGGCAAATAACATCGATGCCAACTTATCTAACCACGCCGCTGCCGTCATTGCGCCGACAGTCAGGCAGTCAGCGTCATTGCGCCGCTGTAAACACGAAAGAACACACTATGACCATCTCTCCCGTCGCCTTGCGCCGTAAGACCGAGCGCAAGCCGCACCCGACTGCGCGTTATTGGAAAAAATGCGATGTCGAAGCCCTGTTCGGACTTCCCTTCCTCGACCTCGTTTACCAAGCCGCCGAAATACACCGCCAAAATTTCAACCCGCGCGAAATCCAGCTTTCCACGCTGTTATCCATCAAAACCGGCGGCTGTCCCGAAGACTGCGCCTACTGTCCGCAATCGGCGCACCACAACACCAATCTGGGCAAAGAGCAGATGATGGATGTAGATGAAATCGTCGAAAAAGCCAAAATCGCCAAATCGCGCGGCGCAAGCCGTTTCTGCATGGGCGCGGCATGGCGCGGACCCAAACCCAAAGACGTGGAGACGGTTTCCGCAATCATCAAAGCCGTGAAGGGCTTGGGCATGGAAACCTGCGGCACGTTCGGTATGCTCGAAGACGGTATGGCGGAAGACTTCAAAAAAGCAGGTTTGGACTATTACAACCACAACCTCGACACCGACCCTGAGCGCTACAACGACATCATCCACACGCGCAAACACGAAGACCGCATGGATACCTTGGGCAAAGTCCGCAATGCCGGTTTGAAGGTTTGCTGCGGCGGCATCGTCGGCATGAACGAGACCCGCGCCGAGCGTGCCGGACTGATTGCCAGCCTCGCCAACCTTGACCCGCAGCCCGAAAGCGTGCCGATTAACCAGTTGGTCAAAGTGGAAGGCACGCCGCTTGCCGATGCCGAAGATTTGGACTGGACGGAGTTCGTGCGCACCATCGCCGTAGCACGGATTACCATGCCGCACAGCTACGTCCGTCTGTCGGCAGGACGCAGCAATATGCCCGAGTCCATGCAGGCGATGTGTTTCTTGGCGGGCGCGAACTCGATTTTCTACGGCGACAAGCTCTTAACCACCGAAAACCCCGACGAAGACGGCGACCGCCTACTGATGGAAAAACTGAATTTGTATCCGTTACGGTTTGAGTTGGAAGAAGAATACGAAGCGGCGCAACAGGAAAACGAAACGCCTAAAATCAAAGTAGATTATTAATCCGTTCTTTCTTATATTTCCGATAGATCAAGGTCGTCTGAGAACTATATTTACGAAGCTAATGCTTCAAATACGGTTTTCAGACGACCTTTTTAATGAGATTTTAAGAACACTTTCTGTATTGCTCAGATGCGTTTAATCGTGGCTCGACTTCAAATCAGACGGGGCAGAGTCGTATGCTGTACCGATAGCCGTACTGATGCAATGTTATCCGCCAAATTTAAGTCGCTGAATTTACAATCCAAGTGCAACAAAAAA
>KV796941.1:0-22387 GCA_001809325.1 Neisseria sp. HMSC077D05
GATGTCCAACTTTTGGGGTGCAGTTCAAACCGAAGTTTGGTTTTCAGACGACCTTTTTGTTGTGAAGGCTTAGATGTGATGGTTGGGTATGACCCAAACTAGGCTCACCGATGGAGGTATTTCTTATATATACAGTTAATCCCTTGTTCAATAATAGGAATTAAATGATTTATATCTCTATGAGAGCGGGTAAATAGTGGATTTTCCCAATCATAATTTTTAATGACGTAGACTTTAAATACCCCGTTTTTTCTAGGATTCGGATACCATCCAACATCTAAAATGTATTTCTCATCAAAGAAAGATACTTGTAATAGATCTTCTTCAAATTCAAGTTGATCAATTGCTTCATGAGGGGTGTATTTAAATAACCAAAATAAATTTTCATAAGTAATGATACCGTCCCTAAAATTAATCAGATATTCCATTTTGTTTTATCCCTACATTTTTTCTTACGATTTAATGCTTATGTGCAAATAGTGTCAGATATTCCATATCATTACCATATATGATATCGTGATGCAATTTTGCTGTTTTGATTAAGTTGGAATTGTGACTGGAGAAAGTTTGCAAGTGGATAAGCTGTCAAAATTAAAGATTAAATATACAATTTTTATATCGATATTTTTTGTCATTTTGTACAAAGGGGCTGAGTTTTATACCTATACAGTCGATAACGTGCCTTCATATTTTATGGGCTGGGAAAGGAATATTCCTTTTTTGCCCATATTTATGTTGCCTTATATGACGTCTCAGGTTTTCTTCTTAGCCACTATATTTTTGGAAAAGAACGAAAGCAATTTGAAATTGCTGATAAAGAGGGCAGCCTTTTTAATTGCGGTTTCTACTGCTTTATTTGTCATATTTCCAATGAAATTTTATTTTCCCAAACCCGAAGTCGATAACCAAATTTTAAAATCCTTCTTTTATATATTGGGAAAATTGGACAGTAGTTTTAACCAATGCCCGTCATTGCATGTGAGTTTTGCTTTTCTTTCGGCGGAGGTTTATTGCAGAGAAGTCAAATCCAAATTCTTAAAATCATTATTTGGTATATGGGGATTTTTACTCGCCATTTCGGTCTTGTTTGTCTATCAACACCATTTTATTGATTTTGTGGGCGGAACTTTGATATTTTTAATTACTTGTATCATCTTTCCAAGAAAAAAGGCTGTTTAAGCGTTTTGTTACCGAATGATGGAAAGTCCTACAACAACCACTAAACTATAGCTCCAAACATACAAAAGGTCGTCTGAAACCATTTCAGACGACCTTTCTTCTTTCTAGCTATCCATGCTCAGCCGCAACCGCCGCATTTGCCGCAGCCGCTGCTGCAATCGTGTTTTTTCGGTTTGAACAAGAATTTTCGCAAGAGGAAAAACAGACAGGCAAGCATGATGATGCCGACGATAATATATTGAGTCATGACGATAGTATCCTTGAAGTAATTTGGTAAACCACAAATGCGGCAAAGTAAGCCATCAGGAACAAATAGCCGGTAATCATCACCATATTTTTTGTGGATTTGGTTTCGCGTTTAATCACAGCCAATGTCGCGGCACACATGGGGGCGTACACATACCAAGCCAGGAAGGCGAAGGCGGTTGGCAAACCCCAGTTGTTGTGCACAATCGGAATCAGCGCGTTTTGTACGGCGTCTTCAGACGACGCGCTGACGGCATAGACCGTACCCAGTGCGGCAACGACGACTTCACGCGCGGCAATGCCCGGAATCATGGCGATACACATTTCCCAAGTGAAGCCCAGCGGGGCGAACAATGGTTGGATAGCGTGGCCGAGCATACCCGCCAAGCTGTAGTCGATTGCCGCGCCTGTTGCACCTGCGGGCGGTTGCGGCCAGCTTACCAAGCCCCACAAAACTACGGCAAGGGCGAAGATAATCGTACCGGCGCGTTTGAGGAAGGCTTTTACCCTGTCCCACAGGCTGGTCATGATGTGTTTGAAGTTGGGTGTGCGGAAAGTCGGCAGCTCCATCAAGAGCGGGAATTGCTGCACGTTGCCTTTCATACGCGCCAAGCGTTTCATGATATACGCTGCCAAGGCGGCAGACAGGATGCCTGCGAGATAGAGGATGAACAGCGTCAGTCCTTGCAGGTTGAAAATCCCGCCTACGGTGCGATTAGGAATGACGGCGGCGATAATCAGCGCGTAAACGGGCAGCCGCGCGGAGCAGGTCAGCAGCGGGGCGACGGCGATGGTAACGAGGCGTTCGCGCGGGTCATTAATCGTACGCGCCGACATAACGGCGGGAACGGCACAGGCGAAACTCGACAGGAGCGGGATGAATGAGCGTCCGGACAGGCCGCTTTTCGCCATCACGTTATCCAGCAGAAACGCCGCACGCGGCAGGTAGCCTGAGTCTTCCAAAAGCAGGATGAAGGCGAACAAAATCGTAATCTGCGGCACGAACACCAACACGCTGCCCAAACCGGCAATGACGCCGTTGACGAGCAAGTCGCTGAGGATGCCCGGCTCCATGTTGGTGCCTATCCATTCGCCCAGCGCGGCAAAGCCGCCTTCGATGGCTTCCATAATCGGTGCCGCCCAAGTGTAAACCGCTTGGAACACCATAAACAGGATAAACAGCAGCATAATTATGCCCCAGACGGGGTGCAGCACGATGTCGTCGAGTTTTTTGTGCCATGCGGGCAGCGTCATTTCCGTGCGCACCACCTGTGCCAAAATCGATTCGACTTCTTGATAAAGTTTGTCGCTCTCCAGCGCCTCGAGCGTGCGTTCGGCAGAAGCGGGGTTGGCGGGGAAAGAGCGTTTGCGCGGCAGCTTCGCCACGGCTTCGCGCACGGCCTGTACGCCCGACGCACTCACGGCAACTGTTTCCAAAACAGGTGCATCCAACAACTCGCTCAGTTTGGCCGCATCAATATTCAAGCCCCTTCTGCGGGCAACGTCGCTCATGTTCAGCGACACCACCATAGGCAGTCCCAGCGTTTTCAGTTCCAAAATCATGCGCAGGGTCATACGCAGGTTGGTCGCGTCGGCAACGGCAATGATGGCGTCGGGCGGAATGCCCAGCTTGCCTACGGCGACATCTTTCGCCACCGCTTCGTCGGGGCTGGTCGTGCGCAGGCTGTATGTGCCCGGCAGGTCGATAATGCGAACGGCCTTGTCGTCAAGTAAGGCGCCCTCGCGCTTATCGACCGTTACGCCCGGATAATTGGCAACCTTGGCATGTGCGCCGGTCAAACCGTTGAACAAAACGGTTTTGCCGCAGTTTGGCGCGCCAATCAAGGCAAAATAGCTTAGTTCCATTTATTTATTCTCCTTGTTTGATTGTGTGATGAGTTTGGCGTTGAATTGGGGAAAAGGCTTTGAAACGGCGCTTTCAGACGACCCGGGTCGTCTGAAAAGGATAGGGCGGTCAGGTTCAATCCGCCTTTGCCGCATTTTCAGAACATGAAGCCCGCCTGTCTGTACAGCGGTCAGCCGTCAATCACATGGCACATAATTTTTCCCGCCTCTTCCTGCCGCAACGAAAATTGCGACTGGTTGCCCAAACGTACGGCAAACGGACCGCGTCCGAATCCGCCGACGGCGATCACCTGCAACGGCATTCCGCTTGAAAAGCCCAAGTCGGCAAGGCGGCGTGTAACCAGCGGGTCGAGTTCGCCGAAAGTCGAATTGGGGACGATGGAGTCGATGTGCGCGACTGCGCCTTTACTGAGTTTTGACAAAGGTATGGCAGACATAGTGTGTTTTACTTTCGTTGTCGATTGAAAAAAGAGACGGCAAGTAAGGACGAATCAGACACAGGGTAGGCCGAGGCATATCCCAACGCCCGTCCCCGCAAAAGAAGTAGTTTTGATTGTTTATCACTTTGTTTTATTATGATAATAAATCTTGTTAACATAAAAATCAAATACAAAGCGACCAAGTTCCTTATTTTCAGACGACATATTGCGACAAATCAAAGAAAGCGAATGATTTGACGGGAAAGTCGGGAAGGGCTATTGATAAGGTTTGCATTTGGATGTTTGATAGGCAGAAAAGAGAAAAGGAGCGAATGATGAAAATCTACACCGCCGCAGAAATGCGCGAACACGAGCAAATGGCAGTCGATAAAGGCACGACTTTCGAGCAACTGATGGAAAACGCGGGACAAGCCGCCGCCGCGGATTTGCTGCGCCGTTTCCCCAAAGCAGGGCGCGCGTTAATCGTTTGTGGCAAGGGCAACAACGGCGGCGACGGTTTGGTCATCGCGCGCGTGTTGTCGGAGCGGGATTGGCAAGTAGATGTCGTCTTCGTCTTGGGAGACAAACTGTCGCCGCTGGCGCAGTTGAACTGCGAGCGTTTGAATCATTCGGACGGTGTCAGCATTATCTGCCCCGACGAACTCAAAGGTCGTCTGAAAACAGGTTACGGCCTCGTTATCGAAGGCATTTTTGGAACAGGTTTCAGCGGCGCATTGCCCGAAATAGCCGCCGCCGTCTGCCGCCTGCTGAATCAAGCCGACGGCTTCAAAATCGCGTTAGACATCCCGACCGGGCTGAACTGCGATACAGGCGAAGCAGACGAAGACACCTTCCGCGCCGACCTGACCTACGCCTTCGCCGCCTACAAACCGGCGCATATGACTGAAGCAGGCAAAGCATATTGCGGCGAAACTGTGTGTTTGGATATCGGGATAGAGTGAGAATATTTTATTGAGATGACGATGTTCGCGGCTATTTCCAGCTTTGCGCCAAGTAAATGCCCAACGCCGTCAGCAGGAATGAGCCGAAAACATGCAGGCAGACCGCTGAAAACGCCGTCGCCCAGCGTTGCGCCTGCATCAGGGTGACCATTTCCAATGAAAAGCTGGAAAACGTCGTCAGGCTGCCGAGAAAACCGGTAATCAGTAAAAGCTTCCATTGCGGATTATCCAGCCATTCGGCGCAGATGCCGATTAAGAACGCGCCGATCCAGTTGGCGGCAAGCGTGCCTGCCGAAAACGGGACGGAGAGTGCGGCAAAGGCGAGAACGAGCAACCAGCGGGACAGTGCGCCCAAAGCCGCGCCAAAAGCAATCGCCATGACGTTTTGAAACATATCGAAATCCGGAGACAAGAAAAATCAAAAGGGTAGGGTTGGGGATTTTAACCGTATTTTGAACAGGCAAACAAAAGGTCGTCTGAAAAGCATCTTAGGTTTTCACTTTGTTGAAGCCATGCTTTCAGACGACCTTTTTGCGCCTCCCCTTCATCACCTAAAACAACATTTTCCTACATCCCCTGTCATTTGATGTTCGTTAAAAAATGCCTTGCCTATTCGTGTTACGCTTCGCAAACAAATTGATTTTTCAAGGGAAAGGAGCAGGGTATGCCGTCATTGAGAACGAAAATTGCCGGTTTTTCTTTTGACAACTGTCTGATGAACGCCGCTGGTGTGGCGTGTATGACAGTGGAAGAACTGGAAGAAGTCAGACAATCCGCCGCGGGCAGCTTCGTCACCAAAACGGCGACGCTGGAAGCGCGGGCGGGCAATCCAGAGCCGCGTTACCGCGATGTACCGCTGGGCAGCATCAATTCCATGGGTTTGCCGAATCAAGGCATTGATTACTATCTGGATTATTTGCTGAGCCTTCAAGAATCGCAGCCCGAACGGACATTTTTCCTCTCACTGGTCGGTATGTCGCCCGATGAAACACACACGCTGTTGAAAAAGGTGCAAAACAGCGGTTTTAAAGGCATTACCGAACTCAACCTTTCCTGTCCGAACGTCCTCGGCAAGCCGCAAATCGCCTACGACTTTGAAACGACCGAGCGGATTTTGGGCGAAGCCTTTGGCTACTTCGACAAGCCTTTAGGCATCAAACTGCCGCCGTATTTCGACATCGTCCATTTCGACCAAGCGGCGGAAGTGTTCAACCGCCATCCGCTGAAATTCGTCAACTGCGTCAATTCCATCGGCAACGGCATGTATATCGAAAACGAATCCGTTGTGATCCGGCCTAAAAACGGCTTCGGCGGCATAGGTGGCGAATACATCAAACCGACTGCGCTCGCCAACGTCCACGCGTTCTACCAAAGATTGAATCCGTCCATCCAAATCATCGGCACAGGCGGCGTTTATACCGGTCGCGATGCGTTCGAACATATCTTGTGCGGCGCGAGCATGGTGCAAATCGGCACGGCGCTGCATCAGCAAGGTGTCGAGGTATTCGAACGCGTTTCGCTTGGTTTGAAAGCCATCATGGCGAAAAAAGGCTATGAGAAGCTGGAAGATTTCAAAGGCAAACTGAAATATCTGGGGTAAGTCTGCTCAGATGAAGGGGAAAAGGTCGTCTGAAAACCATCATACGGTTTCAGACGACCTTTTATTACAAAACGGCTGCCGATAGGTTTCTTTGGAAAATCCGGGTATCGGGAGAGGATGTTTTGATTGTTGTCATTTTGCTCATACGGCAGGCATCGAAATAGCGTGTATAGTGGATTAACTTTAAATCAGGACAAGGCGACGAAGCCACAGACAGTACAGATAGTACGGCACCGATTCACTTGGTGCTTCAGCACCTTAGAGAATCGTTCTCTTTGAGCCAAGGCGAGGTAACGCCGTACTGGTTTAAAGTTAATCCACTATAAAAGGCGTTTTAACATTTATCTCTATAAGCAGGTTTGTTACAATTTCGGGAAAATTTTAGTGGAACCGCAAAATGCTGATGAACTCATCCGCCATCCTCCCGCCCGCCATGCTCGGCATCCTCGGCGGCGGACAATTAGGCAGAATGTTTACCGTTGCCGCCAAAACCATGGGCTACAAAGTAACCGTTCTCGACCCCGATCCGAACGCGCCGGCGGCGGAATTTGCCGACCGCCATTTGTGCGCGCCATTTGACGATCAAGCCGCGTTGGACGAGTTGGCAAAATGCGCGGCGGTTACCACTGAATTTGAAAACGTCAATGCCGACGCGATGCGTTT
This sequence comes from Neisseria sp. HMSC077D05, assembly GCA_001809325.1. Classification (GTDB taxonomy): domain Bacteria; phylum Pseudomonadota; class Gammaproteobacteria; order Burkholderiales; family Neisseriaceae; genus Neisseria. The sequence continues at coordinate 6,936 of KV796941.1, forward strand.
TCTGGCAAAACATACCAACGTTTCCCCCAGCGGCGACTGCGTCGCCATCGCGCAAAACCGTATTCAGGAAAAAGCGTGGATACGCAAAGCGGGATTGCAAACCGCGCCGTATCAAGCGGTTTGCCGTTCAGACGACATCAGCGAAGCAAGCGCGCAATTTTTGCCCGGCATTTTGAAAACGGCCACTTTGGGCTACGATGGCAAAGGTCAAATCCGCGTCAAAACAGTGGACGAACTCAAAGCCGCGTTTGCCGAACACGGCGGTGTGGATTGCGTTTTGGAAAAAATGGTAGATTTGCGCGGCGAGATTTCCGTTATCGTATGTCGTCTGAACCATGAAAACGTGCAAACCTTCGACCCCGCCGAAAACATCCACGAAAACGGCATCTTGGCTTATTCCATCGTCCCCGCGCGGCTGAGTGCCGATGTGCAGCAACAAGCGCGGCAGATGGCGCAACGCTTGGCGGACGAATTGGATTATGTCGGCGTGTTGGCGGTGGAAATGTTCGTCGTCGGCGACACGCATGAATTGGTCGTCAACGAAATCGCCCCGCGCCCGCACAATTCCGGCCACCACACCATCGATGCCTGCGCCGCAGACCAGTTCCAGCAGCAGGTGCGCATTATGTGCAATCTGCCGCCCGCCGATACTAAGCTGCTTTCTTCATGCTGCATGGCGAATATTTTGGGCGACGTTTGGCAGGAAGACGGCGGCGAACCGAATTGGCTGCCGTTGCAAAGCCATCCGAATGCACACCTGCACCTGTACGGCAAAAAAGCCGCGCGGAAAGGGCGCAAAATGGGGCATTTCACCGTTTTGTCCGCCGATGCCGACACTGCTTTTGAAACAGCAGGAAAATTACATCAAAGCCTTTGAATATAAAATATAATATCGGAAACAGCGTTCAGACGACCCCCTGTCTGTTTATGAAGAAAACGTCGTCTGAACACGCATTACAATACATCTTACAACACATCTTGCCATGAGCCTTCTGACCATACTCCGTCCCGCAGTCGCGCAAGACTGCCAAGCCATACACAATGCCCATCTGCACGCCGTCCAATATACCTGCATCCGCAGTTACGACGATAAAGTATTGCATGCGTGGGAAGCCCTGCTCGATATCGACAGCTACCTCGAAACCATTTCCGATCCCGGCAAAGCCTTTTGGGTGGTGGAATACAGGGGGACCATACAGGGTTTTTTCCAAGTGGACTTCAAAGAAGCCCAATTGGACGCATTGTATGTCCATCCCTTCGTTCATAATCACGGCTTGGGTACAGCCTTGCTGCGCCGTGCCGAAGAACTTGCCCATCAGGCGGGTTTGAGCTTTTTGAAACTGTACGCCTCGCTCAACTCCGTTCCTTTCTACCGCTTGAACCACTACGAATCTTTGGGTTCCGCCGTATTGCAGTTGAACAAAGACGTCAAGGTCAAGTGCGAACTGATGCGCAAATATCTATAAGCCGTTCTCAGACGACCTGTACACGGAGCGCCGAGGTCGTCTGAAAATGTGTTTTTCATGTTCAACCTCAAAATATCCCCATGATGAAAACAGATTTCCAATCCGCCTTGAAAGCATTAGGCAAGCAAGCCAAAAAAGAAGCCGAAGCGCGGGCGCAGGAGCAAGCCTTGGCGAAGAAGCGCGAGGAAGAGAATATCGATTTCGCTAAAGCCGTAGGCGCAGTAACGCCGCTGAAAACCGCGCCGCGCTATGAAGCGCCGCGTGATAAAACGCCCATCAAACCCCGCCCGAAAGAACAGGAAAGTTTGGCAGCCGAAGATTATTTTTATGTCGGCAGCGGCGCTTCTTGGGATGAACCGCCCGCTTCGTTCAGTAAAAACGGACAAGGCAAGAATGACTTGCAACGTCTGCGCAACGGGCATTATCCCGTAGTCGCCGATGTCGATTTGCACGGCTACACGCAGGAAGAGGCGCAACAGGTTTTAAACGAATTTATCGAATTTACCCAAAAGCGTGGCGTATGCGCCGAAATCATCCACGGCAGCGGTTTGGGCTCGTCAGGCTACAAACCAGTTTTAAAAAACATGACGCGCCGCTGGCTGATGCAGCACCCCGATGTATTGGCTTATATCGAGCCGAGGGAAGGCAATGACGGCGCTGTACGCATTTTGTTGAAGCGCAGGCGCAGGGAAGAAGAATAGTTTGTGCTGGATTGATTGGGCTGAGGTAATGTTGCCTTGAGTGCAATCTGCGAACCATGTCAAAGGTCGTCTGAAACTGGGATTAGGTTTTCAGACGACCTTTTCGATTTTGGCAAATGCTGAAATACCGCTTACGGTAGGAGTTTGCCCGGATTCATGATGCCGTGCGGGTCAAGCTGGGCTTTGATGGCGCGCATCAGGGCGATTTCTGACGGGGTGCGGACGCTGGGGAGCCAGTGTTTTTTGATGGTGCCGATACCGTGTTCCGCCGCGATGGTACCGTGGCAGGCGAGGATGTGTTCATAGACGATGCTGTTGACGGCATCTTCGTAACGGTAGGCTTCGTTGCTCAAGACGTCGGACAGGAAGGTGTTGTAATGCAGGCTGCCGTCGCCCAAATGTCCGAAGCAGACAATTTGTATACCCGGAAAACGGGTTTCTAAGGCGGGGGCGCATTGACGGACAAAGGTGGCGACTTGGGCAATCGGGACAGCGATGTCGTGTTTGATGCTGGTGCCGAGCTTGCGCTGGGAGGCGGAAATGTTTTCACGCAGCGTCCACAGATCGAGGCGCTCTTGTTCGGATTGCGCGATGATGCTGTTTTCTTGGCCGTTTTGATAGAGAAACTCGGCAAGTTTTTCGTCGAGTGCGGCATCGGGAACGGAGTCGGTCAGTTCGAGCAGGACGTGCCAGTTTGCATCGGTCGGCTGTTTGAGATGACTGAACTCGGAAGACAATGCCAAAGCGTAGCGGCTGATCAGCTCGAAACTGGTTAGACGTTCGGCAAAATGCCCTTGTACGGCTGTTAAAAGCTGTACGGCAGATTCGATGTCATCCAAACCTACCCACGTGGTGGCTATGGTTTGCGGGCGGGCGAAGAGTTTGAGCGTGGCGGCGGTGATAATGCCGAGCGTACCTTCGCTGCCGATAAAAAGGTGGCGTAGGTCGTAACCGGTGGTATTTTTGTGCAGTGGTTGGAGATGGGAAACAAGTTCGCCATTGGGTAGGACAACTTCCAAACCCAATACCAAGTCGCGCATACTGCCGTAGCGTAAAACGTTTAATCCGCCGGCGTTGCAGGCAATATTGCCGCCGATTTCGCACGAACCTTCACTGGCAAGACTGAGAGGAAACAGCCTGCCTGCTTCGGCTGCCGCTTTTTGGACATTTTGCAGGATTACGCCCGCCTCGACGGTGATGCTGTTATCGGCAAGGTTGATTTCGCGGATGCAGCTGATTTTGGAGAGATTGAGCAGTACGCCGCCGGAAGCTACCGCTGCGCCGCACAAACCGGTATTGCCGCCCTGCGGGGTAACGGGGATACGGTTTTCAAAACAAAACCGCATGATTTCTTGTACATTTTCTATGGAATGCGGTTGCAAGATGATGTCGGGCTCGGAAACAAAACGGCGACGCTGGTCGTTTAGAAGAGCCGGAGTGGCTTCGAGGATTTCGGCGGAAGAAAGGAATTCAAGAAAGCGGTCGTACAGATTGGACATGGCGGGAAGCAGGAATGGTTTATATGTGTACGGGGATTATATAGTGGATAAGGGGCGCGAAAAACGGTAAAGGTCGTCTGAAAAATAAAAAAGCAGGATACAATCCGTATCCTGCTTTTTTAACTGTAAAAATATTATTTTGCAGCAGAAGCGGCAGAAGCAGCAGCTGAGCTGGCAGCAGAAGCAGCACCAGTTGCAGCAGAAGCAGCGGTATTAGCTGCAGAAGCGGCAGTGTTGGCAGCAGAAGCAGCGGTGTTAGCTGCAGAAGCGGCTTCAGTTGCAGAGGAAGCGGCAGAAGCAGCACCGGTTGCAGAAGAAGCGGCAGAAGCAGCAGTTTCAGAAGCACCGGAAGCGGTAGGAGCAGCAGTATCAGCGCCTTTGTTACAAGCAGCCAAAGCCAAAGATAACAGAGCAGCAGCAATCAGAGATTTTTTCATTTTGAGAACCTTCTTTAAATCGATTTAAGTAGAACAAAACAACAAAACGACATATAAGTCGTTTCATTTAGAGTAAAAATTCATTGCTGAATTTCCTGCATTATGCCCCACAGGGTGCTTCGGTGCAACGATACGGACGAATTAGTAATTTTTAATCAATCTGAAATGGACGAAAGACGGGGGTGAAACTAGTCCGCATTGGCTGTTATTCAATGTACATTTGAAATAAATTGTATAGTAAAATTTATTTATTTCATGCGTTTACATTTGAATAATGCGCTACGGGCCTTTGTTTTCAATCGGTTTAAATGAAATGCGGGCAGTTGTTGCGCATAAAAGCAAAAAGTTGTAAAAAAGTTACACGGATATAAAGATTATCAAAATTTACGCTTTTGCGTGCAATATGTTAAATATTGTGCGTATTAATTTATAATTGTTAGTTTTGATAATTTTGCGATAAATCTCCGTGCATGACGGCGGTGTGCTAGAATGCTTCAGATTTGTTGGCAGAGGGTTGTCAATAAAGAAAACCTGTTTTGATAAACGGTCATGATAAAGGATAAAAAATGGCTATTGAAAAAAATTCTGTGGTTTCGCTTCACTATGAAATGTACGATGCGGACAACCAACTGCTGGACAAAACCGAAGAACCCATCGTCTATCTGCACGGTGGATATGACGGCATTTTCCCTTTGGTGGAAGAAGCTTTGCACGAGAAAAACGTCGGCGATACCGTTGAAGTCGCGCTGTCACCCGATGACGCTTTCGGCGAGCAAGATCCCAGCCTGGTGCGTATTGAAGATGTCAGCGTATTCCCTGTCGATGTGGAAGTAGGCATGATGTTTGAAGCCGATGATCCTGAAACCGGCGACGTCTTGATTTACCGCGTAACCGACGTGGCGGACGGCAAAGCCGTAGTTGACGGCAACCATCCGCTTGCCGGCATGAAAATCTTGTTCAAAGCGACAGTTGACGGCGTGCGCGATGCGACTGAAGAGGAAATCGCACACGGCCACGTTCACGGCCCGCACGGTCATCATCACTAATTAAGTTGATTGACAATCTAAGAGGTCGTCTGAAAACAGGATTGGGTTTCTGTTTTCAGACGACCTTTTTGTATTTTGCTAAGAATATTGCTGTGGTATGGCATCGCTTAATGGATTAATCTTCGGCATAAAATTCATATATGTCGGTTTCACTCCGGGTAAAAACCAGAGCCAATTTACCTTCAGGTATTCTTTTTTGGGACATGCCGCCGATGCAGATTCCTAGGCTTGGAAAGGTGAGGTAATGTTTTCCTTCGAGAAAATGATGTTCGTTTTTTAGTTTTTCTATGCTCTCAGTTTCAAAGAGATTCAAGCCGTTGAAAATAGGATATGTGTATTGATTGCAAGTGACGGCAACCAGCCTGTTTTCCTTATATTGTAATTCGCACGAACCTCGTGTTTCAAAAGTACATCCTAAGATGTTGTGTTGCAATACTCTTTCTGCTTTGCCGAATTCGGCAATGATTTGTTGCATGGTATTGCCGAGTTTGAAAAATTTACTATTTGTTTCTACGCCTTCAAAGGATGAGATTTTTACTTCATGAGGTTCTGCTTCCGAAGGTTTCTTTTTGACTTTATTTTGCCAAAAATCTGTCAACTTAGTTTCTTCTTTGGCAAAAACGATGGCGGCTTTGCCCTCCGGTATGCGTTTTTGACTCATACCACCAATGCAGATACCGAGTTCAGGAAAGGTAATATACGATTTTTCTTCAATAAAATCATTCTGCTGCTTGATTTTTTCTAGGTTTTCGGCTGTAAAGAAGTTTAAGCCGCCAAGCATGGGGTTGGTATGTTTGTTGCAAATGACGGCAACAAGTTTGTCTGCCCTATATTTTAATTCACAGGCAAACCTGTACTCTGTGCTGATATTCAAAAGGTTGTTTTGCACCACTTCGCTGGCCTCTCCAAATTCGGCGATAATTTGCTCATTGGTTTTACCAAGCTCAAAAAATTTGTCGCCTAAATCCACGCCTTTAAAAGGGATAATCTGAAACTTGTTTACCGTCATTTTGATTGCCTCATTTTTTAAATGGTGATTGCCTGAGCATTATTCGATGGCAAGCTGAGCCAGTTCGTCTTTCGTGAATGCTTCCAGCAGAATATACGCTGCGTCGATAAAGCGGTATTTTTCTTTGGGCAGTCTTGAGATAAAGGTTTCGTAGGGTAGCTCGGTGAGCGAACCGTTATCGTTGGCAAAAATCAATGTCCAGCTGCTGATATCGTTGTTGGATATATCCGGATCCTCGCCGTATTCTATTTCGGGTTTGTAGGGCAGAATAGTGGGTAGTTCAGGGCTTAAGGCATAAAAACCGATGAGTTCACCTGTGTCACTTTTCTCCCCAATCATTTGCCGAGCGGAATAAGCATCTATCCATTGGATGTCACGCATCAGGCGACTGAATGCTGCGAGTGGATCGTTGTCAGATAGAATTTTGTCGCGAATCTTTTTGTTTAGGGCAACAGGGCGGGTAACGCCGTAGAGTTTATAGTTTTGTATTTCGTCTTCATCTTCATAAGGCGTCATGGATATGCCGAACTGCATGTCGGGTTTGAAATCGAAGGTTTGGATGGTGTCGGCGGTGAAAGTTTCACCGGTTTCGCAAGTAATCGGCTGTTTGAGTATGCGGGCTAAATCGGCGAGATATTGCAGAGCGATTTGCCAGTCTTCCAAAGTGCTGGGCGTGAACTCCCGCACTGCGTATTCCTGTGTGTCTTCATCAAAGGATAGTTCAAATCCCCTGCCGCTTTTTTCATTTACGCCAAGCAGCAGACATTCGAAGTCGGATAAGGGCAGGGCTTGAAATTGCTGCAAATCAAAATCTTCATCGTGTTCATCAAATGAAAATTGTGCCAACGGCTGCGATGAAAGCTGGAAACATTCCTGCACAGTTAATACGGGCATGTGGCGAAATAGTTTTTTTGGATTTTTGATGTAAAAAGAAATGCTCATTGGAATATCCTTTCCAAATTTTGGCGGTATTCAGCCGTTATTTGTAGGCAGTTTGTACAATGAAATTAATGCAGGCTGTTTTGAGTTTTCAGACGACCTCGGATTGTCTGTGACCTTTAAGCAGCAAAATAGTCGTACACAACATCAATTTTTGCACAGGCACGTTGGACTGCGGCTTCCCAGTCGCCTGCCGTACCTTCGGCATAAACGGTATCCACGGAGGCAAAGCCCAAGAAGCCGCCAAGCAATGTTTTCAAATAGCTTGAGGCGAAATCCATTTGCGCCATCGGACCTTCGCTATAAACGCTGCCGCTGGCCTGCAACAGCAGCACTTTATGCTCGCCCATCAAACCTTTCGGCGTACCGTCTTCGCCGTAGCGGAAGGTTTCGCTGGGTATAACCAGATTGTCCAGCCAGTTTTTCAGTAGGGCGGGAATGCCGAAGTTATACATGGGGTAGGCGATAACGAGGCGGCGGGCGGATTTGACTTGGTTCACTACCGACATCAGCCGAGCTTTCAGCGCAGCCTGTTCTTCGTTCGGTTGTTGCCCTTGAAACAGGGTAACAGTAAACATTTCCAGAACCGCCTTATCCAAAGGCTGAATATCAGCTTCTGCCAAATTGACCGTTTGCACGCTGCCTGCGGGCAGTTTGGTCAACAGGTGGGCAACCATGCGGTTGGTGGCGGAAGCAGTAGAATGTGGATCAGGATGTGCATTGATAATCAGGGTGTCAATCATTTCAGCGTCCTTTCTTTAGGTATTGTTGGAACGATAATAGATTTTCAGACGACCTACGATACCGTATGGTCGTCTGAAAACCTTTATTACCGCACTATTTTATCGCTCGATTTGCGACACATCGCGTACCGCGCCTTTGTCGGCGGAAGTCGCCATGGCACCGTAGGCACGCAGGGCGGCGGAAACGTAGCGGTCGCGGTTTTCCGGCTTCCACGCTTTGCTGCCGCGCGCTTCCATTTCGGCACGACGGGCGGCGAGTTCTTCGTCGGACACTTTCAGGTTGATGCTGCGGTTGGGAATGTTGATTTCAATCGTATCGCCTTCGTGCACCAAACCGATGGCGCCGCCTTCCGCCGCTTCGGGCGAAGCATGGCCGATGGAGAGGCCTGATGTACCTCCGGAGAAGCGTCCGTCAGTCAGCAAGGCGCAGGCTTTGCCCAAGCCTTTGGATTTCAGGTAGCTGGTGGGATACAACATTTCCTGCATGCCCGGACCGCCTTTCGGGCCTTCGTAGCGTATGATGACGATGTCGCCGGCAACGATTTGGTTGCCCAAAATACCTTCGACGGCGGCTTCTTGGCTTTCAAACACGCGGGCGCGGCCGGTGAATTTGAGGATACTCTCGTCCACGCCTGCGGTTTTCACCACGCAGCCGCGTTCGGCGATGTTGCCGAAGAGTACCGCTAAACCGCCGTCTTGCGAATAGGCGTGTTCGACGTTGCGGATGCAGCCTTTTTCGCGGTCGAGGTCGAGGGTTTTCCACATGCGGTTTTGCGAGAACGCTTGGGTGGTGCGCACGCCGCCGGGGGCGGCTTTGAAGCGTTCGATGGCGTGGGTGTTTTCGGGATTGGTCACGTCCCATTTTTCAATCGCGTCTTTCAGCGTCGGTGCGTGGATGGTGTACACGTCAGTGTGCAGTTTGCCCGCTTTGTCCAATTCTTTCAGGATGGCGAAGATGCCGCCGGCGCGGTGCACGTCTTCCATGTAGTAGTCGTGGTTGTTGGGCGCGGTTTTGCAGATGCAGGGCACGACGCGGCTCAGGCGGTCGATGTCGGCCATTTTGAAATCCACGCCCGCTTCGTTGGCGACGGCGAGCAAGTGCAGGATGGTGTTGGTGGAGCCGCCCATGGCGATGTCCATGGTCATGGCGTTTTCAAACGCTTTTTTGGTGGCGATGCTGCGCGGCAGCACGGTTTCGTCGTTTTGTTCGTAATAGCGTTTGGTGATTTCGACAATCATGCGGCCGGCTTCGAGGAACAATTCTTTGCGGCCGGCATGGGTGGCGAGGTAGGAGCCGTTGCCGGGCAGGGACAGGCCGAGCGCTTCGGTCAGGCAGTTCATGGAGTTGGCGGTGAACATGCCGGAGCAGGAGCCGCAGGTCGGGCAGGCGTTTTGTTCGACTTCTTCAACCTGTTGGTTGCTGACATTGTCGTCCGCCGATTCAATCATGGCATCAATCAAGTCCAAGCGGCGTTCGGGTTGAATGTTGGCCACGCCGATAACCTTGCCCGCTTCCATCGGACCGCCGGAAACGAAGATGGTCGGGATGTTCAGGCGCATGGCGGCAATCAGCATTCCTGGGGTGATTTTGTCGCAGTTGGAAATACACACCAGCGCGTCGGCGCAGTGGGCGTTCACCATGTATTCGATGGAGTCGGCAATCAAATCGCGGCTGGGCAGGGAGTACAACATGCCGCTGTGTCCCATAGCGATGCCGTCGTCGATGGCGATGGTGTTGAATTCTTTGGCGATTGCGCCGGCTTTTTCGATTTCACGGGCAACCAGCTGGCCCATGTTGTGCAGGTGGACATGGCCGGGCACGAATTGGGTGAACGAGTTGGCAACGGCGATGATGGGCTTGCCGAAGTCGGTTTCCATCACGCCGGTGGCGCGCCACAATGCGCGTGCACCCGCCATATTGCGGCCGTGGGTAGAGGTTTTGGAGCGGTAGTCTGGCATGGAGTGTTCCTCAGAGGGGATATTTTGAAAGGCAGGCCGTCTGAAATAAAGGTATTGGCTTGAGCAACCTTTGTTTCAGACGGCATTTAGACCGGTATTTTATATGAAATACCGCATAATAAGAAATGCTTTAAGCGAAACGAAAGGTCGTCTGAAACAAGGTTTCGACTTTACGAAAACTGTTTTTCAGACGACCTTGATGGCAAGAAATCCTAGCATTATTTACAGTTTTTGAAAGACAATACTTCCTTTGAAGCCGTCTCTCCCGATAGAGGCGCAATTAATTGATAAAGGCAAATTCAGAAAAGCAGGCAAGATGATCGATTATGCAATTAGTGAAGGGCATATTACCAAGACAGAAGGCCGTAGATTAAATAGGAGATAAGCAAAATGTTGAAAATTTTGAATAATTCCTTAAATGGGATTACTTTGGGGCAAAGAAAGGTTGACTTAGATGATGCTACTTTAAATGAATCTAGTTGTTCATTAGAGTTTGATAGAAAGCACAAGATACAATCTGATTCACAAGTGATTACTTTATCATCTTCTGAAACTTGTGACGAATTTAGCTTAAATGGAAAAATTATTAACTTCTCTAATCTCGAAAAATTTGTAAAAGAGGAGAATCCTCTTGTAGAAATTTCGGATGAAGAAAACTATTTTTATACTTTTCCACAATATAATTTAGTTTTATATGTTGATTATAAGGATAAATTGTTTCTACAGGTTTTAATTTACGATGAAAGTATAAAAGATTTATATGAAAATAGCGGGCAAAGATACTCAGACTTCCAAAAAAGTAAACTTAAAAGTCCAATTACATTTTATGGTAAATTAATATTTATTCCTCATGCATCAGTAGGTAATTTTGAATTTAACAGTTCTCTATCGGATATTATAAAGGAATATGATATATTAGAAAAAATTATCCCGGATAAGAAAAATATCTTATGGATAAATAATTTTGCGCTTAGATTTGATAATGAAAAATTGACGCAAATTACAATTTTTTATGATAAAAAAGAAATTATTCCAATATACTATAATGAAATTAATATCTCATCAGAAAAAGGGCTTTCTGAATTATTAAATAAATATGATGGAATTGAAAGGGGAAAATTTAAATATCTTTTCAAAGAATTAGGTTTGGTTGTGGCAAAAGACTTCTCTGAGTTTCACTTTTTTGAACAATCATTATTAAAATTTTGGGCAAATTTACATAGACCTATCACTAGTTGGTAATTGCAGGTCGTAAGTACGTAGCTCAATTAAACTCTGGATTACGATACATAGAATGTACGGAGTATCTGCATGTGTTTTTTGTTTTTCAGACGACCTCAATATCTTCTCTGAGGTCGTCTGAACTATCTGTTTTTTTATAGGAAAAGCGTTCTAAAGAAATTAGGCTTAGAATTGGAGAAAGTAAATGGGAAAGTTGTTGATTGGAGTAATTGGGACTATTTTGCTTTTGATAGGTGCTTCAAGTATGTCACATCCACTTGAAAAAAATATTCCATATAATGATTTGACTATTAGGTACTATTTAGGAATGAGTTTCCCTAAGTATAATCATCCTGCAAAATTGTATAATGAGATTAATTTGGATAAAGTAGATGAAATTAGAAAAAGCAAGGAAATTATATCTTATTATGTCGGATTTTATAGAGATGAAAAATTAATCAAATTTGATAAGTATATTAATAATAACAAAATAATGGGTTTTACCTATGAGTATGATGGCAGAGGAAATCTGATAAAAATATATCAAAATAACGTTGAATAAAATAAACAGATTGAGGCTGCGACTAACAAAACCGTGAGGTCGTCTGAAAATTAGTTTTCGGGCGACTTTCTTTTTATGCTGCCGAAAACGTGCTTCTACATTAACTGACTTCCACCCCCACCCACACACCGCCTTCAATGGTTATGCTTTTTCAATTTTATGGCTTATTTCAAAGCCGTTTTCCAGTCCAAACCGCCGAGGGAAGAGACTTGGGTAATGCTGTGGTCGGCAAGGTTGATGGCGGTCAGTTCGCCGCCCCAAAGTGCGCCGGTGTCGAGGGAGAGGATGTTGTCGGTGTTCATAAAGCCCAGCGAAGACCAGTGTCCGAAGACGATGGTGTGGCTGAGGTTTTGCCTGTTTGGGGCTTTAAACCAAGGGCGCAGGTTCGAGGGCATTTTTTTGAGAGTAGATTTGTAGTCGTAGTCGAGTTCGTTTTTCAGAGTCAGTGCGCGCATTCGGGTGAAGACGTTGACAATCATGCGCAGGCGGTCGTAGCCGGTCAGCTCGTCGCTCCATTCGGCGGGTTTGTTGCCATACATTTTGGAGAAAAACTTTTTGTATTTTTTGCTGCGCAGTTCGGCTTCGGTTTCACTGGCGAGCAATTCGGCGCGGGCGATGGTCCATTGGGGCAGGATGCCGGCGTGAACCATAACATGGCGCACGCCTTTGATGAGCAGGGGTTGGAAACGCAGCCAGTCGAGCATTTTTTTGCTGTCGGGGTGGGTGAGGATGGGTGTGATGGTGTCGCTTCGTTTGACCGTGCCTTCGCCGCAGCCGACGGCGAGCAGGTGCAGGTCGTGGTTGCCGAGGACCATACGGACGCTGCTTTCGTGTTCCATGCAGAATTGGAGGACTTCGAGGGATTTGGGGCCGCGGTTGACGATGTCGCCGACAAGCCAGAGGGTGTCTGTGCCGTGGTTGAAGTTGATTTTGTCGAGCAGAAGGGTGAATTCGTCGAAGCAGCCTTGAATATCGCCGATTGCGTAGTGTGCCATTGTTGTTATTGTCCGATAGTGTGTGGTGTTTCAGACGACCTTTGGCTTGTGGGAGGTCGTCTGAAAACGGGTTGCGTGTCTTATGCGTTCAGTACCAGCACGGCTTCGGCTTCAACCTGTACGCCTTTAGGCAGGGAGGCGACACCGACGGCGGCGCGGGCGGGGAAGGGTTCTTGGATGAACTCTGCCATAACTTCGTTAAAAACGGCGAAGTTGGCAAGGTCGGTCAGGTAGGCGTTGAGTTTGACGATGTCGCCCAGCGAGCCGCCAGCGGCTTCGGCAACGGCTTGCAGGTTTTTAAAGACCTGGCGCGCTTCGGCGCGGAAGTCGCCGTTGCCGACAACGGTCATGGTGGCGGGATCGAGGGGAATTTGACCGCTCATGTAAACGGTGTCGCCCGCGCGCACGGCTTGGCTGTATGCACCGATGGCGGCAGGGGCTTTGTCGGTGTGGATGATGGTTTTGGACATGATTTTCTCCTGTTGTCGGGGTCGTCTGAAAGATGGGAGCTTTGATGAAAACGGTGTCGATTATCGTATAAAACCGAGTGATTGTGTAGGGTATGAATATTTTCAGACGACCTTTGGTGGAATAAATTTGAATGAGAATAGAATTATAGTAGATTAACTTTAAACCAGTACGGCGTTGCCTCGCCTTAGCTCAAAGAGACGATTCTCTAAGGTGCTGAAGCACCAAGTGAATCGGTTCCGTACTATCTGTACTGTCTGCGGCTTCGTCGCCTTGTCCTGATTTAAATTTAATCCACTATAACTCGTATGTACTTCACTCATTTGCGAAAACCGCCTGAAGTTTGGACACTTCAGGCGGTTTGGTAATTGAATGATGCGGAAATTAGAATTTCACGCGGACACCGGCAGATACTTCGTGAGAGTGCACTTTTAAGCCGTCGAATTTGCCCAAGTGGTTGTAGCGGTAGCCGGCGTCCAAAGCGACGTTTTCGGTAATGTCATAGCCTACGCCTGCCAATACGCCTACGCCGGTTTTAGTTTTGCGGATCGATTCAGTCTCATGAAAATTCACACTGCGGTAATCGTCGTCATAAGAAAAGCGGTTGATGCCTACGCGTGCGCCGACATAAGGTTTGACCGGGGAATTTAAGTTGAAATCATAAATGGCGGAAACGCCGACGCTTTGGAGTTTGATTTTTGAGTCGAGTGTGTAATACCGACCCTGTTCATGGTCTTTCAAAGTTTTATAGTGGGTGTAATCGGCAGCGACACGGAAATCGCCGAAATCATATCCGGCAGACAGACGCGGGCTGAAGCCTTTGGCACTAGTTTTACCACCTTCGTCATTGGTTTTAAGGGTTGAGTGGCCAAGATCGCCTTGAATGTAGAAACCACGGCTGTCATCTGCCAGCGCAACGGTTGAGATGGAGAGGGCAATCAGGGTAGTCAGAATTTTCTTCATGTTTGTTTCCTTGCAACGGAATAAGGGGTATTACCGCCGAATATTTATTCAAGACCGACGGTTATCCCAATTGTATTTTATTATGATAAAACAGACAACATGAAAACTGTCTGTCATGGCCTTCGCTAGCAGCCTGCGGATGTTACAGTTTGGCGTAACAAGGTCGTTTGAAAAAATTTAATCCTACAAAAAGCATTGAAGTAAATCGTTTAAAAACAACTGTCCCTGCTCAGTTGGGCGGAACACAGTCGGGTCGGTTTCCAGCAAGCCTTTTTGCCTTGCCGTTTCGATCTGCGCCATGACTTTGGCGGTGGGTACGCCCGTGCGCTCCTGCAACATTGCGGCGGGTACGCCGTCGGTCAGGCGCAGGGCGTTCATCATGAATTCGAACGGCAAATCTTCTGCGGCAACGGTTTTGCGTTCGACGGCTTCACTCGGCTGGCTTTGCATTAGAGCGAGGTAGTCGTTGGGGTGGCGGCGGCGGACGGTGCGCTCGATGCGGTCGGGGTAGGAGATTTTGCCGTGCGCGCCCGCGCCTATGCCCAAATAATCGCCGAACTGCCAGTAGTTCAAATTGTGGCGGCACTGCATGGCGGGTTTCGCAAAAGCCGATGTTTCGTAGTGGATAAAACCCGCGCCTTCCAGCGCGCCGTGTACCGCGTCTTCGATGTCGAGGGCCGCTTCGTCTTGAGGCAAACCTTTCGGCGGCGTATGGCCGAACGGCGTGTTTGGCTCCATCGTCAGATGATATGCGCTGATGTGGGTCGCGCCCGTAGCGATAGCGGTTTGTACGTCGTTTAAGGCCGTCTGAACGGTCTGGTTCGGCAGGGCGTACATCAAGTCGATATTGACTTTATCAAATAATTTCAAGGCGGTAGCTATGGCGGTTAAGGCTTCTTTGCCGTTGTGGACGCGCCCCAGCCTTGAGAGCATATCGTCGTTGAAACTCTGCACACCAATAGAAAGCCGCGTGATGCCTGCGTCTTTAAATCCTTGAAATTTCTCAATTTCAAACGTACCCGGATTGGCTTCCAAAGTAATTTCCGCTTCCGGCTGCAAGCGCAACAGCGAACGCACGCCGCTCAACAAACGGTCAATCGATTCCGCCTGAAACAGGCTGGGCGTACCGCCGCCGAAAAATATCGTTTCCACCGGCCTGCCCCAAATATTCGGCAATTCAAGCTGCAAGTCGGTCAGCAGCGCGTCGATATAGGCGGCTTCGGGCAGCCCGTTTTTCAGGCTGTGGGAATTGAAGTCGCAATACGGGCATTTTTTGATGCACCACGGGATGTGGATGTAGAGCGACAGGGGCGGCAGGGCGGTGAGTTGTCCGGCTTGGGGGAATGTGATTTGGGTCATGGTGTGTTTTTGGGATTGAGGCCGTCTGAAATTTTTCAGACGAAAGTTGCGGTATTATATAGTGGATTAAATTTAAATCAGGACA
>KV796941.1:22487-57638 GCA_001809325.1 Neisseria sp. HMSC077D05
AAGGCGACGAAGCCGCAGACAGTACAGATACGCCGTACTGGTTTAAAGTTAATCCACTATGAGTTTCGTGTCAGATGGTTTTATTGGCCCGCTGCAAGGATACACCATATTGTTTCGATACTTTTTCAAAATCGGCTGTGTCTTGTTGCGGGATGATGATAAAGGTGTAGTAGTCGCTTCCCGTGTCTGCACTGTAAAGTACCGCTCCGGCGGCTTCAAATAAGGGATATACGGCCCTTGCCAGCTCATCGGGCAGATCTTCTTCAAGCTGCTGTTCGGTCCAATTCAGGACGACATTAAAACGTTCCGCCATTTCTGCGATGCAGTCAATAAAACCTTCCCCGTCTTTCCAATCAACGGAAAACAGATGTGCGTAGTCTTCGAGATTATTGTGTAGGATGAAGCCTTCGGTTAAGAGGTTTTTAAATACGGCGGTTTCGTTATTTTCTTCCTGCGTGTTATTTTCCCCATCTTCATCTTCCTCTATTAAGTCTTGATGGATATTTTCGATAATGATGCCAACGGTTTCCGGCCGGTCGCGGTAAATGACATCCAGCCAATGCCGGAAAAGTGTTTCATGATTTTTTAATGGGCAGAACATTGTGTAAATAAACAAACAGATAAAAAATAAAGGGAACATCAGCCACATCAATAAACGCCACAAAACGGCAATGACGGGCAGAAAAGGCTTTGAGAAAAACAACAAAGTTTTAGAAATAAACAGTAACAGGATTAATGATAAAGCTACTATAGACGACAATATCAAACGGATGGTTTTCATCAGCGGAATAAAGGGCAGCAAGAGCAGTTTCAAAAGTTGATGGCGGGCATGGGCCATAAATTCGGTTTTATTTCGGGACAAGGACAATCTCAGGTCGTCTGAAATTTTTTCAGACGACCTTTTGCCTTTATGCCGTTAAAGTCTTTTGCGAATCCAAGACGAGAGTTTGGGCGCGCCGAACAGTAGGAAAATCCCGATAAGGAATTGGGCGGTGCTGGCGAATATACCGGCTTGGTTTTGCGTGCCGAGATTCGCCCAAATGGATGTCTGCGTGTCGGTAGAGATAGATTGTGTAAAACGATAAATAGAGAACAAGTAAATCAGTTCGGGTATGGCTTGGGAAAGAGTGTATATGCCGATCAAGACAATACCTGTCGTCATTCATGGAGCGGGGTGTTTTGGGGTTTCTTGTGCGGTTTGCAGATGTTCGGGCAGCAGGCGGTTGGCAATGGTGGCAGGGAAACACCATACAAGCAGCCATGCGGCCAAATAAAAGCCGTAGATGGATAGCGGCAACAGGAGTTGTGCGCTGTTATATTCGCTTCCAGACTGGGCAAATATGGTAACGATGCTGCTGAGCGTTTGTACGATACCGATTAAAACGATTAAACGGACGGCGACGATCAGGATTTGTTTGGGGGACATGAGTTTCTTTCGTGATGTGGTGGGCTGGGGTCGTCTGAAAAAGCATTTCGGGTTTTCAGACGACCTATCATCGATTTATAAGGCTTAGATTTTTTTCATAATTCCCGTAACGCTTACTCCACCTGAGGCTTTTGGCAATCGTGGGTTGCGGGTCGTTTTCGTGGCAGGCAGAAACGCAGGCATCATAACAGCTTTTGTCGGAGAGGTCGTCTGAAATTTTCAGACGACCTTTCAAGCATTGCCCCGTCAGAATTTGCCTGTAAACCCGACGGTAACCGCCCGTCCCGGTGCGGGGATGGGAACGTTGGACATCGGGTCGAGATAATAGCGGTTGGTCAGGTTGCTGACGCTGAAGTTCATGCTCAGGTTTTTGCCGAAGTTGTAGCGTCCGTAAGCGTCCAATACCAAGGCGGAACGCCAGTGGTAGGGGCGGCCCGATGCCTGCATAATCCGCGCCAAGCCCTGACGCGCCAGTTCGTCCTGCTGGCCGGTATCGACGGTGCTGTGGTAGATGCCGCGCATGCCCAGCTCCAGCCTGTTGTTGAAGCGGCGGGTGCCGACATCGAGGTTGAGCGAGTATTTCGGCTGCATGGTCTGATAGAAACGGGTGGCGCCGAAACCGCCGTCGATACATTCGGGGATACGGTTGTTATAGACGTCGTAGTTGAAGGCGGTCGATTTGTCGCAGGTGCGCTGCTTTAGGCGGTAGTTCGCGCCGAATGAGGCAAACCATTTGCCGCTGTCGATGCGGCTTTGCAGCTCGATGCCGCTGGTCTGTTTCTTGTCGTATTGGGTCAGGTTTTTGTTTTCGGTAATATCGATGGCGTTTTTGATAGTGTTGTTGTAGTAGGTCAGGCGGATATTGCCGTGTTTCAACCGTTGCCAGTAGGGCGCGAAATTGAAGGAATAGCCTGCTTCCCAGTTGGTGCTGCGTTCGGGCTTCAGGTTGAATTCGGTATTGTAGGCTTCCAGCAGGTTGACGTTGGTGGTGGTTGCTTCGTAAATGCTGGGGAAGCGGGTCGCCTGCGCGAAACGGGCGAACAGGCGGCTGTTGTCGGTCAAATCGTAGCTGACGGCGATGACGGGCGACCATGCGCTGGCTTTCAGGTGTTTGGGCATGGGCCATACTTCGTCTTCGTTGGCGGGTTTTTTATAGAGGCGGTGGCCGCCGGTACTGCCCATCGTAGTCGCCCGCTCTTTTTTTTGCAGATAGGGTGTTTTAACATCATCTATTGCAGCATTGGTTAAATATTTGAAATAGCTGCCTTGCAATCCCTGAGGATTGTTTACTTTTTCATTAAATTGCCCTTGTGCGAAAACCGGCCCTTGATATTTGCCGTCGATATAGGGCGTATAGACTTCTTTCTGCCGGTAAACGGCTTCATCGTGGTTGAAGGACGGGTTATCTACCTGTGGATTGTCGCCGTTTGCGTTGGCATAGATGACTTCACCGGTCTGCCTTTCTCCGTTAATCGAATATCCTTTATCGTTATAGTCATAACCGTATTTGTGGCGGAATTCGTTTATCAGGCGATTTGACTCGTCAACATCTTCTGTTCTCAGGATTTTCCGCACATCGTCCGCTTCTTCTTTATTGGCAATCAGTTCGTAATAGGGGATATAGCTGCCGAGTATGTAGCCGTCCGAGCTTTTCCCCCCTTGCAAATCGACGGAATAAAACGGATCTTTTCTCGCCTGCCTTGCTTTCGCCAAGGCATCGTCGTAAGCCCAGAATTTGTCGTAGCGTATGCCTGCCTGAATGTTCAGGCGGTCGGTTGCCTGCCAGTCGAAAGCGACTCCCGCCCCCCATTCGTGGCGGCGTCCTGCCCTCGGACCGGCAACGGCTGTGGCGGCTGTGGCGGCGCCGATGATGTCGAAGATATCTTTGTCGTTGTTGGTGATTCGGTTGGATTCGTCCAGTTTTTCATATTGAACGTTGGCGGAGAGGGTCATGGCGAGCTTGTCGGTCAGGCGCATGCGGTTGCTGATGTCGGCGCCGGTACGGGTGGCGCGGGTGCGCTGTTCCACGCCTGATTTGACGCGGTATGCGCCGGGTACAGGAGGCGGATCTTTCGGCTCTTCGGCAGGAACCAGACCTTCGGCAACCAGCTCGCGGCAGCCTATGCCTTCGCTGATGTGCCTGCCGATAAATTCGTTGGGAATTTTATTGTGGACAAAGCAGTTGGCCCACTTGTCGTATTCCTGATCGCCGTAGGTAACGGCCAAATCCGGCCCGCCGCTTTGATGGCGCGAACTGGTGGTTTTTGTGCGCCAGATATTGGCCTGCAAGTCTATCCAGCGGCTGCCTTCGGGCTTCCATTCGTAGCCGATTTTATGGCTTTTGGTGTCAATGGTGGAATTGAGCGTTTGCGCAGGTATGACCAGCGGCGGTCTGCCGGTGAAGTTGAACTCGTTGCTGAAGCCCAGCAATATGGCGTTGTAAAAGGGGTTGTTTTCGCCGAAACGGACGCGGGTGCGCATATGGCCGAGGCTGATTTTCTGATTGTTGGGCAGATACCAGTTGTTTTTCAGCAGCAGGCTTTTGCTCGCCACATTGCTATTGAACACTTCTTCACCGGGGCGGTAGAGCTTCGCCATGTTCGGTATCATGGTCGCCCCCGTATTGCCGAAATCCGCATTGTCCGGGTCGTATTCCGGATTGTTCAGATAGCCGCCCGCCCCGCGTTTTCCGCTGAAGTAATTGCCTTTTTTGCGGTCGCTGTAAGCAATCAGGCCGTCTGAAATATCGGTTTTAAACGCCGCCGAAACCATGCCCGAACGGTCGTCTTTGAAATTGCCGATTTTGCTGCTGCGGCTGCGCGGCGGGTTTTTCTCTTGAAAATCGAGTGCCTGATAAGGTTCCAACGTTCCGGCGACTGCGCCCGCCGCCCCGTCTGCCGTCGGTCTGCCCGGAATGGTGCGGTAGTCTTCCACACCGAGGTATTGCAAATTATCAACGCGGGGCTTGGCCGTATTGCCCGAAAAACTGCCTTTTATCTGAATTCCCCATTTTTTCCCTTCTGGAACAATGTCTTCGGGTTCGATGATTTGAATGGCGACCGAACCGCCTACTCCCGATTTGAC
Source organism: Neisseria sp. HMSC077D05 (assembly GCA_001809325.1). Taxonomy (GTDB): domain Bacteria; phylum Pseudomonadota; class Gammaproteobacteria; order Burkholderiales; family Neisseriaceae; genus Neisseria. The sequence goes on from KV796941.1 coordinate 26,998, forward strand.
ACCTCGGGTCATCGACGGCCCTTTTTCTACCGCAATACTGCGGAACAGGGCGGGATCAACGTAGTTTCGGTCGGCAACGCCGTAATTGTTCATCCATACGTCGACGGTCTGTTCCATTCCGTCAATGGTAACGGGGATACGGCCTTTTCCGGCGATGCCGCGAATGCTAGGCGTAATCGCGCTGCCCGCATTGCGCGTATTCATGTTGTACACGCCGTTGAGCCCCTTGAGGATGTCGCCGGCGGCATCGGGGCGGTAGCGTTCGAGGTATTCTTTGCCGAGATAGGCATTGGAGACGTTTTTGCTGTATTGCTGCGCTTCGCCTTTCTGGTCTTTGGTCAGGCGTTTGCCGCGGACTTCAACAGCATCGAGGACGGCAGTTTCGGGTGTAACCGCATCTGCTGCCCACAGGTGCGGGCTGTACCACAAAATACTGAGGCAGGCGACGATGGTTTTGAAGGGGTAGTTTCTCATGTGATGACTCCTTGTATTGTCTTTATAACAGGCGCTCCGTCGGGTGTGGACGGTAATCAATCTTCAAGGAGTGGTTTGTAGAATGTGTTTTATGTTTTTATGATTGGGATTTTTGAGTAAGGATATTTGCTGTTTTTTTTGGATATTATAAGTTTTTGAAAAAATTTTATAAGTTTTGTTCCTTTGGTGGTGCGTTTTACCGATAAACGGGATCGAAAACGTCGTCTGAAAACGGCGTAGCGGGTTTTCAGACGACGTTTTTGTTGTTCAGAGGGCTTCGATTTTTTTCAACAATTCCCGCAAAGCCTGCCCCCTGTGGCTTTCGGCGTTTTTGATTTCGGGATCAAGCTCGGCGGCGGTGCAGTTGTGTTCGGGCAGGTAGAAATGCGGGTCGTAGCCGAAGCCGTAGGTTCCTGCGGCTTCTGTCTGCCATTGGCCGCGCCAGATGCCTTCGGCGATGATGGGCTGCGGGTCGTTTTCGTGGCGGACGAGGACGAGGACGCAGACGTAGTAGCAGCTTTTGTCGGCTTGGTAGGCGAGTTCGTCTGAAAGGCGCTTGTTGTTGGCGGCATCGGATTTGGGATTTGCTCCAGCATAGCGGGCGGAGAGGACGCCGGGTGCGCCGTTTAATGCGGTAGCGCAGATGCCGGAGTCGTCGGCGAGCGCGGGCAGTCCGCTGTGTTTGGCGGCGTGGCGGGCTTTGGCGAGAGCGTTTTCAACGAAGGTGTGGTACGGCTCGGGGCATTCGGGCGTGTCGAACTGCGATTGCGGCAGGACTTCGATGTTCAAATCGGCGAAGAGGCGGGAAAATTCGTTGAGTTTGCCTGCGTTGCCGCTGGCGAGGACGATTTTGTCGAACATGGGTTTTCCTTAATGGGGTTCGGTTTGTTGCGAGCGCATGATTTGTGCGCGGGCTTTATGGCGGATGTAGAGGGCGAGGCTGCCGATTTGGGCGAAGACGGCGCCGAAGGCGAATAGGAAGGCGGCGACGGCGAATTGTTTGCTTTGGATGGAAAGCAGGTAGGCGCCCAACGTTACCAATGCGATGAAGAGCAGGGTGAAGAGGATGGTCAGAATGAGGAAGGTTCGGCGTTTGGTCATTGGTTTTGTTTGTTTCTTTTAGATTTCAGGTAGCCTTAACGGCAGATGGGGGAAGCTTGCTTCCGCTCACAGCCGCACATTGTGGCAGGCTTCGTACACTGGCAGCAGGCGGTGCAGGGTTTCGACTAGCCAGGTCGCGCTGCCAGCCGTTGCACCAGCGTTCGATATGCGGCGGGGCAAAGCCCGCGCCCAGTTGTGAGGCTACCTGTAAAACCAACGTGCGCCACACTTGCCACGCGGCTTTGTAGTCGGCCTTGCTTGGTTTGCGCTTCGGTTTCGGGCTGGTATTGGCGGATTTGGGCGAACTGGAAAAATGGGCGTTGGAATAGGTCGCAGCTTTGCGGGGTGAGCATGATGGTTTGGCGGGGCATGAAAAAGGGAGAGGCTACCTGAAAAATAGATTTTCAGGTAGCCTCAAACCGGTTTGGCATGCATCCGAAACGGAAAATTTGAGCGGTTACATACCTTGGGTTGGTGGCAGTGTTATTTCAACTTGGCTGCCAATTCGTCGAATTTTTGTTTGATGTCGGCCTTGAAGGCTTCCACTATCTCTTTGCGTTCTTTGCGTTCGGCTTTGCGCTGTTTTTTCCAAGCTTCGTGTGCCTGACGTGCCACTTCTTCCTGCGCTTCTATTGCTGCCAATACGTCCTGTTGGGCAACGACTGCATCTTGCCGGAGAATAACGGTTTTGAAACGGTGGAAGAAAGCATCCAATACAGCCTCGTCGGATTCTTGCGCCAAAATAATGATTGCAGTACTGCCGTTATCCAGTTTTTTGGCTGTATTTTCCAGCAACGCCCCCTCTTCCAATGTTTGGGCAGTACCTGCATCACTGCCGATGAGTGCGCCAGTAGCTCCACCCAACAGAACACCGATAGGACCGCCGAGAATGCCGACCAGTGAACCAATGAGGCTGCCCGTCCATGTGCCTTCGACCGTATTGGCGGTAAAGTCGGTGCTTTCTGCTGGGATAATCAGGTCATTTTCCTTTTTAACCAAAACGGCTTGTGCCACCAAAGCATCTGTTGTCTGCGAGTAAGCTTTCAATTCAGAAAAGGCTTGATAAGCTTCGCTGGAGATGTTGAATAAGGCAACGATGATGTTTTGTTTCATAAGTCCACTCCTGTAGATTGAAAGATTTAAGAACATACTAGTTGTATGCGGTGTCAGTGTAAATTGCAAGGGGGGGGGAGCAATGCGGCAAACAAAACTTTACCTATGTAAAGCCTGTAGAACCGGCAAACGGATAACGAACAATACCCAGCCTTAATGGGATTCGGTTTGTTGCTCACGCATGATTTGTGCGCGGGCTTTGTGGCGGATGTAGAGGGCGAGGCTGCCGATTTGGGCGAAGACGGCGCCGAAGGCGAACAGGAAGGCGGCGACGGCGAACTGTTTGCTTTGGATGGAAAGCAGGTAGCCGCCGAGCATGATGAGTGCGATGAAAATCAGGGTGAACAGGGCGGTCAGCAGGAGGTAGGTTTTTTGTCGGTTCATGATTGGGGACGTTTTTGATAAAGGGCGGACGTGGGGTTTAGGTTGTCCGTTTGTTGTTAGATAGGGATGGCGTTGGTTTGGGAATGGGGGAAGGGTTTGTGGGTTGATGAGGTCGTCTGAAAACTGGGCAATCGGGTTTCAGACGACCTTTGGTGTTTATACGAGCTGTTCGCCCCAGTGTAATTTTTGGCGCAGGGTTCGGAAGTATTGGTAGTCGGTGGGGTGGAGGATGCGCAGGGGGTTGTGGTAGCGGCGGATGATGATGCGGTCGAGGTTTTGTACGTCGATAAAGGATTGTCCGTCGAAATGGACGCGGGCGTCGCCGCTTTGGGTAACGAGGATTTCGATTTCGGAGGTGTCGGGGATGGCGATGGGGCGGTTGGTCATGGATTGGGGGCAGATGGGCACGAGGGTGAAGGCGTGCAATCCTGCCTGCATGATGGGGCCGCCGGCAGCAAGGGAGTAGGCGGTGGAGCCGGTGGGGGTGGAGACGATGAGGCCGTCGGAGCGTTGGGTATAGACGAATTCTTGGTTGATGAAGACTTCGAACTCTATCATTTGTCCGGCACCGCCGCGCGAGAGGACGGCGTCGTTGAGGGCGAGGGCGCGGTGGAAGGTTTGTCCGTCGCGGACGAGGGCGGCTTCGATGAGGATGCGCTCTTCGGGCAGGTATTTGCCTTCGAGGACGGGCAGCAGCTCTTCGGTCATGTTTTCGCGGGGGATTTGGGTGAGGAAGCCTAAATGCCCTTGGTTGATGCCGATAACGGGTACGGCGCGGGGGGCGATTTCGCGGGCAACGGAGAGGAATGTGCCGTCGCCGCCGAGGACGATGACGAGGTCGCAGTGTTTGCCCAAGTCAGATTTGCTGACGATGTGGCAGCCGACGGTATCTTGAACATAGATGCAGCGTTCTTCTATGCCGATTTCGTCCAGATAGACGGTGAGGCCGTGTCCCTGCAGGAAGTGGATGAGGGTGTGGGCGGTGTTTTGGATTTCGGGGGTATTGGGGCGGGTTACGATACCGATGTTGTGAAACGGGCTGTTCATAGGCATGGGTCGTCTGAAAATTAGTCTATCCAGATGTCGCGTTCGAGCCGGTCGAGGCGTTCGTTAAGGCGGGCGACGTCGTCGCGCAGTTTGTCCACTTCTTCCATCCAGGCGGACAGGGTGGCGGCGTCGATAACGGGGGATTCGGGTTCGCGGGAAAAGTCGCTGATTTGCTCGGCTATGCTTTGTCCGATTTTTTTGACGGTTTGCCCGATGTTTGCGGCGCGTCCGCTGATGCTGCTTGCGAGTGAGTCGCCGAAGATGCGGGCGAGGTCGTCTGAAGCGTAGTAGTGCAGGCTGCCGAGTATGGGCAGGACGGTCATGCCGAGCATGAGGTCGCCTTCGAGGCTGATGTCGCCGACGCCGGGTTCTTGTCCGGTCAGGATTTTGCGGATGGCGCTTTGGTGGAAGGTGATGAGGGTGTCGGCGGGTTGGTCGGCGGTTTCGAGAAAGCCGTCGTGATTGATGCGTCCGGTCAGTCCGAATCCAGCGAGGTTGAGGCTCAGGGTTTTGCCTGACAGGCGGGACAGGTCTTGTTGATGTTCCGGATTTTGCTGTATCAGGTGGTTGATAACGGGAAATAGGGCGGACATAGGGTGTTCTCGATACTTTCGGACTTGGGGTTGTTAAGTAAGACTGTGTTTTTTGGTTTTGGTTTTGCCGCTGCCGAAAGGTCGTCAGAAACGGTCGCGGAGCCGTAATTTTACAGGCTTAATCCGTCGGCGGAAACGGTATTTACAATTTTGCCGCGGCTTGTGTCATCAGGCGCGAAATCGGGTGGTGGGAGGCCGAATTTGGCGGCTTCGGCGGTGTAGAAATCGCAGCGGGTCGGGTGGCGCAGTTCGACAATGTTGCGTATGCGCCTGCCGTTGGGGTGGAGGGTCGTCTGAAACAGGGTTTCGACGGCGATGTCGCGGTGGACGATATTGACAGGCTGGTTGCCGCCCGGGATGTTTTGCCTTTGAACGAGGCGGCTGACGGGATGGCGTTCGGCGCAATATAGCCCGCCCAGCCGCAGGATGTCGATGTTCGGAACGCCGCTATCTAGCAGGTATTGCTCGGCGGTGAGGATTTGGCGGGCAGACTCGGTTTGCGGGTCGGGTGTGGCAGTTTCGTCGCATTCGCGCGCTTTATCGCCGTAAACGCTGGTGCTGCTCGTGAAAATCAGGTGTTGCACGTTACACGCCCGGGCAAGTTTTGCCCATTGTTTGACGGTATCGGCGTAATGCGTCAGCGAGGATGGCGGCAAGAGGCAGAACCAAACGGGTTTGTCGGCGTGGTGCTGCCAAAAGCTTGTATCGCGGGCAGGGTTCGCGCTTTGAAACACGTTGTCTTGATTGAGGTCGAGGGTGTCGAGGCGTATGGGCAGATTAATATCGTCCGAAGTCAGGTTGCGCTTGACTGCGGCGACGCGGCTGCCGTTTTCGTAGAGTTTTTGCGCCAAAGAGCGGCCGAGGTAGCCTAGGCCTAAGATGGATGCGTCGGGGGAGGTGGAAAGAGGGTTATGTATCATGTTTATAGATGAATGCCGTCTGAAAATCAGCTCAGACGGCATGAAGATTATGACTGCGCACCGCCTATTTTCCGGTCGTATTCCTCGCGGTGTTCCGGCAAGAGGTAGGGACGCAGGAGGCTTAAGGTGCGACGGATGCCGCGTGCTTTGGAGTCTTCGGTCAGTTTGGTACGCCCGCGTAGGGAGCTGTCGAAGTCGAACCAGTATTTCGTGACCATCCACATATTGACGGCGAGGTCATTCATGGCGGTTTGGTCGGCTTGGATGATGTTCAGACCGTTGAGCTGGGTGAGCAGGTTGACCAAGAGCGGGGAGACTTTGGCTTGGGTGAAGGTATTGTGTTCGCCCAATAGTTCGGCACTGCGTGCAAGCAGGGTGTTCACGTCGCTAAAGAGGAAGCGGTATTCCCACATGACATCGTAAATGCCCGCCATATAATTGATGGAGTCTTCCACATCGGACGGCAACACGGCTTCATTCAGGTATGCCAGCAGGGCTTCGCTGTAACGTTTGAACAGTTGGACGATGATTTCGTCTTTGTTGCGGAAGTGATAATAGAGATTGCCCGGACTGATGCCTAAATGCGCCGCGATATGGTTGGTACTGATGTTGCGCTCGCCTTCCTCGTTGAAAAGCGCAAGGCTGGCGTCGATGATGCGGGTGTAAGTATTGGTTTTTGCAATGCGGGTCACGGGCATACTCCTTGGATTTACAGGCTGAACGAAGCGGGCAGCCAATTGGGTTCTGCGTGTAATTCTACCTGAAATCGAGTAAATACTGTATTGCAGACGTGTTGCGCCAGTTTCCAAACGTCGTCTGAAGAGGCATTGTTTTTGTTCACCAAAACCAAAGCCTGCCGGTCGTGTACCGCCGCGCCGCCGATTTGGAAGCCTTTCAGACGACATTGGTCGATCAGCCAGCCGGCGGCGAGTTTGACCGAACCGTCGGGCTGCGGATAGCGCGGCATATCGGGATGCTGCTGCAACAGGGAAGCGGCTTTTTCCGCGCTGACGACGGGGTTTTTAAAGAAACTGCCGACATTACCAAGTACGTTAGGATTAGGAAGTTTACTGTTGCGGATTGCACACACTGCGTCGGAAACATCTTTCGCCGTCGGCGCTCTGCCCGCGCTCAGTTCGGCAACGGCCGCTGCCAAATCGCCGTAACCCAAATTCGGCTCAAAATGCTCTTTCAGGGCGAATACGACCGAAACAATCACATAACGCCCTTTGCCTTCCTGCTTGAACAGGCTTTCACGGTAGGCGAAGCGGCAGTCGGCATTGGAAAGCTCAACAAAGGTTTCCGTATCCAAATCGAAACAGCGCACGCTGTGAATCACGTCTTTCGCTTCCACGCCGTATGCGCCGATGTTCTGCACGGGCGACGCGCCGACTGTACCCGGAATCAGGCTCAGGTTTTCCAGACCGTTCAAGCCCAGCGCGACGGTGTGCAGGACAAAATCGTGCCAGATTTCGCCTGCCTGCGCTTCGATGTAAACGAGGTCGTCTGAACGCGCAATCTCGCGTATGCCTTTGTTTTCCATGTGTACGACCAGTCCGGCGTAATCCTGCATCAAGAGGATGTTGCTGCCGCCGCCGAGCCATAAAACGGTATTGCGGTTGAACTCGGGCAGTCGGACGATGTCGCGCAACTCGTCGGCGTGTTCGAGCGCGATAAAGGCTTGGGCTTGGGCGCGAAGGCCGAAGGTATTGTAGGGGGTGAGGTCGGTTTGGTATTGGATGGGTTGCATGGGTTTAAACTTTAAAATAGGTATTGTCAGTGGCGGGCTTCAGCCCATTGTTTCGATATTTTAATCGGCGGAGTTTTCAGACGACCTTATGCGATCTGACCATCTCCCTGCTGCACAATTCCAAGCACCACACCAAGGCGATGGCTGCGATGGTGAGCGAGGCGATCAATGCCGTCCAGAAGCCGTAAATGCCCATATCGAAACGGTAGGCGAGCAGGTAGCCCGGCAGCAGGCCGCAGCCCCAGAAGGCGGCGGCGTGGATGAACATCGGTACTTTGGTGACTTTGTAGCCGCGCAGGGCGTAGGACGCGATACATTGGGTGAAGTCTGCCGGTTGGAACAAACCGGCGAACAGCAGGACGGTGGCGGCGATGCTTAAAACCGCCGGATCCTTGTTGTACATGCTTGCCAGCGGGGAACGGAATAATACTAATGAAAGCACGGTAATCACGGCGAGCACCCAGCCCGACACCAGCGACACGCCGGAAATATAACGCGCCCGCGAAAATTCGCGCCGCCCCAGAGAAAAACCGATGCGCACCGTCCCCGCCGAGCCGACGCTTTGCGGAATCATATAGAGAATCCCCGACAAACTGATGCCGACCTGCTGCGCCGCCACATAAGCCTCGCCGAAAGGCGCAATCAAAAATACGATAAACGAAAACGCGCTGGCTTCCAAAAAATAAGACAGCCCGATGGGCGCGCCGATTTTCCAAATCTGTTTGAACACCGCCCAATCCGGTTTGCCGAATTTCGCCGTCAGTCCGAACGGGCGGAAAAATTTTTCCTTGGCGATATAAATCCACAACGCCAGCGCGCTGAACCAAAACACCGCCATCGTCGCCAGTCCGCAGCCCGCACCGCCCAAAGCGGGCATACCGAATTTGCCGTAAACAAAAATATAGTTCAGCGGCACGTTCAACACAAACGCCGCGAAGCTGACCAACATAATCAGGCGCGGGCGGTTCAGGCTGGAGGCGTAGGCGTGCAGGGCGCGGTGCACCATTGCCGCCGGCATCGCCAGACTGGTGAACAACATATACTGCGCCATCGTGCCTTCCACATAATCGCTCAAGGTCAGCCAGTTGCGGAACGGCGTAATCGCCGTCCACATCAATACCATGCCGAAAATCCCCAAAAACAGCCCGAACCAAATCCCCTGCCGCCCCGTTTCGCCCACTTTGTCGGTTTTGCCCGCGCCGTAAAGCTGGGCAATCAGCGGGTTCAGCGCCGCCATAATGCCCATAAAGGTAATATACACCGTGGCAAACGCGCTGCTGCCCAACGCCACCGCCGCCAAGTCCTCCGTACTCGCATCGCCCGCCATCACGGTATCGACGAAACCGATGCCCACCTGCGCGACCTGCGCCAGCAGCATGGGCAGGGCAAGGGCGGCCAGCAGGCGGACTTCTTTCAGGAAGACGGAAAAGGAAAAGCGGTTGAGGTCGAGCAGCATAAGTGTTTGTAGGACTTTAAAAAAGCGGAAATAAAGAAACAGGTCGTCTGAAAACAGACGGCCTGTTCCGTATGGGCATGGGATGCGACATTATAGTGGAAACGGAGGTCGATTGACAGCGTGCTCAGGCAGCTTTTCAGACGACCTCCTGCGCATCAAAGCAAAGGCTGCTGCCGCACGATGGCGCGGATGATGGTGCGGTTTGGATGCAGGGCGGTGCGCAGGCGTTGGGACAGGGGCTGGGGCAGGCCGAGGATGTCGGCGGTAATGGCGACGGCGCAGACGGGGGCGGTGGCGAGGCCGCGTGTGCCGTGGGCGGTGTTGATGTAGGCGTTCGGCAGGTAGGGACAGGGGACGTTGTCGAGGCGGTAGTTTTTGTCCAACGCGAGTTTGGCGTAGGCGGCCTGCATGGCGGCGATGTCGCCGAGTGCGCCGACGACGGGCAGGTGGTCGGGGCTGTCGCAGCGCAGGGCGGCGTGTCCTTGCGGTTGTGCAAAGGGGTCGTCTGAAACCGAGCGAAGCGGGTTTTGCTCAAACAGTGATTGCGCCAATGGCGGGTTGAGTTGTTGCAGGGCGGCGCGGTTGGCGGTTTCTTCGTGCGGGTGCCAAGCGTCGTCGTTGCTGTTGAGAACGAAGGTTGCGCCGTAGCAGTGTTGCCCTTGCCAGCTCGGGCTGATGTAGCTTTCGCCGGATAGGGCGCAGCGCAGGCGTTTGGAAAAACCGCTTGCCGCCGCTACGCCGGTTTGCCCGCGGATTTGGCGGAACGGCAGGGCGGAGACGTTGGCATCGGCGGCGTTCGGGCTGTGCGCGCCCATGCAGTAGATGATGTGGCTTGCGCTGAAGCTGCCGCGCGGCGTGTGTACCGTCCAGTTTGCGCCGTCGTATTCGGTAGCAGATAAGGGCGTGTCTTCATGCAACGCAATCAGCGGGTGATTCAGCAAGGCGCGGACGACGGCGGGCGGGTTCAGCCATACGCCCTGCGGCCAGTAGAGGCCGTCTGAAAAGACGTCTATGCCTGCGATTTGCGCGGCTTCGTCGGCAGACACGCTACGGTAAAGGTGGGTGTGATGTTGCTGCAAACCCAATGCCTGATTGCGTTTGCGTTCGGTTTCGTCGAAATTGAGGTGCAACACGCCGTCGCCGCCCCAGGCGTCGGAATCGGGCAGCAGGTCTTGCAGCAGGCGGCGGGTGTAGCCGTAGCCTGCCAGCAGCAGTTCGGTTTGCTCGGTGTCGTGCGGTGAGATTTTGGCGTAGAGCAGCCCTTGGCGGTTGCCGCTGCCGCCTTGCGCCGCTTTGCCCGCTTCCAAAACGGTAACGCGCACGCCGTGTTCCGCCAGCTTGCGCGCGGTCGCAGCGCCGGCAATACCCGCTCCGATAACCAATGCGTGTTCGGGCGGGGTGGTGGCTTGGGGTCGTCTGAACCAAGGTTTGACAGGCTTGGGCTCGGCTTGCGGCACGGCTCCGGTCTGCCATTCGATACGGTCGAAATGTTCATGCAGGCTGTCGGCGCGGTGCGGCGGGACAAGCCAGATATGTATGTCGGGCAGCAGGTTTTCCAGAAAGTTGACGCTGTTGAACTGAAGGCATTTTACGGCTTGGTCGAGGCGGGTTTTCAGACGACCTTCCAGTTCAGTCGGGGCATCGGACAAAGGAAAATCGGGAATGCGGTTTTCGGTCAGACAGGCAACCAGATGCAGAGGCGCGGAACGTGTCTCAATAATGTGGGCAAGTTCGGCGGGGGCGGGCGGGGTGTTCCAAGCGAGGATGGGCATGGCGGGGTCGTCTGAAAATGAAGTTGAACACTGAAGCGCTGTCTGTCGGCCTGCTTTAATGCTTTTCTCCCTGCTCTTTAGTCGGCTCTTTGGTCTGAACCGGCGTAACCGGGAAAAACAAGATCAGCGGGTTGGCTTTAATCTGCTGCCAGAAGCTTTTGCACAAATTACCGACACTGCCGATTTTCGTGCCGCGCGAGCGCAGGGCGACGAAGAGGGCGAGGGTGAAGCTGACGATGAGGTTGACCAGGCCGATGGCGAGGACGCTGCAAATGCCGAGCAGGAATGTACCTAAACCGACGTTGCCGCTGACGGCGGCGTAGCCTAGGTTGGCTGAGGAGAAGGCGACATGGCGGATGTCCAGCGGTAGGCCGAGGAGGTGTCCGAAGTAGCCGGTCATGCCCAAGAGCATACCGAAGATGAAGTTACCGACCAGCGAGCCGTAGTGTTTGTGGATGTAGGCGGCGAGGACGCGGCGGGGTTTGGGGCGCATGATTTTGCGCAGCAAAGGGTTGAAGGGCAGGCGTTGGCGCAGGTTGAGGTAGTCGGCGCGGTTGTCGAAAAAGCCTGCGATGATGCCGGAACAAAACAGCCACAAACCTGCAATAGCGGCATACCATAGGGTCGGATGATTGATGATGTCTATGGATTTGAACTGGTAGGCGGTGGTGTGGGCATCAAGTATGGGCTGTTGGTTCAGATGGGCATAGCCGAACGAGATGGCGCACGCCAAAAGGATGGCGATGGAAACGTTGCCGAAGACAGCGACGCTTTGGGAGCGGCATACGTCGATAAGGAGCTTGGCGAGTTTGTTGTCCACCGCTTTGCCGCCTTCGTTGAGATCGACCTGTTCGGCGAAGCTGGCGGCGGTCATGGCGGGCTGTTTGGTGGCGACGGTACAGTGCAGCATGTGGATGATCATGAATCCTATGCCGTAGTTGAGTCCTGCCAACAAGGAGGTAACGAAGGGGCTGAAGCCGAGTGAGCCGATATGGATTTTATACAGCGCCATCAGGGCGATGATGACGCCGCCGCCTGCCGCGGAGTAGAACATTTTGAAATATTCTTTGCGGTTGCGGGTGATGTAATGCTCGCCGTGGTGACTTTTGTTTTCGGTAATGCTGCGGGCGAGCATACGGATGCTGCTGCGGCGCAGGTGGCGGGTGCTGTATTGCTCGACCGCGGCGTAGATGAGTGAATTCATCAGCGTAATGGTGAGGCGGTTGCGGTTGCCGGCATCGGTTTGGATGTCGGTGAGCAATTTCAGACGACCTATGGTCTGCTGGAGCCGTTCGAGCAGGTGGGCGACTTTGACGGATGAGCCTGATCCTGCGCCCGTTCCTTTGCGACGCAGATAGTCGATTTGTTTGCTGCACTGGTCGAACATGACTTCGAGGTGTGCGGTATCGTAAGGGCTGGTGTCGTTGCGGTAGTGTTCAACCAGTTTGGCGGTTTCGCGCTGGAGGGCGACGAAGGGCGAATCGGCTTCGAGCAGGCGCGGGGCGATGCGGATGAGGTCGGGTTCGATGGCTTCGGAGGCAATCCAAATGGCGAGCATTTCGATGGCGCGCAGACGAGCGTCAACCAACTGGCGGCAGGCGTTTTGCAGCAAGGTGGAATCGACGCTGGTGCGGATCAGGTCGTACAGGCTCAACCATTGGCGGATGCTGAGGGTTTGCAGCCATCTGTCGTCGTTTTCCGAATGGAAAAGATAGAGGAACACTTCACGCAGGTTGGCGAAGTCTTTATAGGACGGGCTGAAACGTTCGTATATGCGTATGCCCATCTCGCGGGTGAAGCTGTGGCGCGAGAAGATGCCGAGTTTGATCAAAGCCGGATAGATGTGGACTTGCGAAAGCCAGTGGTAAAAGCGGCCGCTGAAGTTTTTTGCGAGTGCTTCGTCTTGTTTGAGCGTGGCGATAATCAGGTCGAAACGTTCTGCCGCCTGTTTTTTGCCGCCGCGCCGCAGGAATTTGATTAAGGCATTGAGAATAAGGACGAAATCGGTATCGGTCAGGCTTTTGGAAAGTAGAGGATGTAGATTTTGGTGAGTAATTTTTTCCATTGCAGTATTTTTACACAAAACGGCGGGTTTGATAAGTTCGGGTAATTTATGCAACCTGCTGTAAGCACATTCGATATTTTGGAGCAATATTTGACGATTTCAACCCTCTTTGTTTTGAAAAGGTCGCCTGAAAACCGGTTTCAGACGACCTTTCGCTTATTTCAGCATCTCTTCGGGAATTTTGCAGACGGGAATCGGATTGACTTTGTGTTGCATGGCTTTGTGCAGGCGGGTGTAAATTTCCAAGACTTCGCGCTGCCTGCCTTCAAACTCTTCGGGGCGGTGTGTGCCGTAAACGCTCATTGCCCATTCGAGTTCGGGATAGCTTGCACCCATCTGTTCTTCGTCCGTGCGTTCGGTATCCCAAAGCCCGTCGGTCGGCACGGCTTTTTGGATGGACTCGGCGATGTCCAGTTCGGCGGCAATTTGATAAATCTGCGTTTTGGTCAAATCGGCAATCGGGCTGATGTCCACGCCGCCGTCGCCGTATTTGGTGAAAAAGCCCACGCCGAAATCTTCGATTTTGTTGCCCGTGCCGGTAACCAGCAAACCGTTTAGCTGACCGTAATAATAAAGCGTCAGCATCCGCAGGCGGCTGCGGGCGTTGGCAAGCGCAAGCTGTTTGGCGGGGAACTCGGTTTCATCGACTTCGACATCGGCGGCAAAGGTATCGAAAGTCGGCGTCAAATCCACACGCATCCCGCTGACGTTGGGAAACGCCTGCTCCAATCGGCAGATGTGCTCCTGCGCGCGGCTGACTTGGTCGGCTTTTTGGCGGATGGGCATTTCAAGCAGAAGAACCTTCAGCCCCGTCCGTGCCGCGATGGCGGAAACGACCGCGGAATCGATACCGCCGGAAACCCCGACGACAAACCCCTTGGCGTGTGCGGTGGCGGCATAGTTTTTCAGCCAGTCGGCAATATGGCGGATAACGGCTTGGGTCTGCATAGTCAGGCTCCTGATTTGAAAGGGGGAATCATACCCGATTTTGAGAGGCAGCGGCATATGGACGAGTAGTCTGAAAACACAGGTTTGGCATTGCGAAACCGATTGCCGTGTTTGCAATATTGTCGGTTTGAGGTTTTCAGACGACCTGTGTCATGAGCGGTTGACTCCTGTGTTTTAATGAGATTTTTTGTTTGACTTGTCTTTATATCGATAGATTTGCAGATTGGTTGACCTGCCGCCTTTAAAAGAATTGATTTCATAAGTAATGCCATCATACACGGCGCGCGTGCTGATCAGCTCTTCATTAAGCGGCTGTTTCTGTTTAAAGGCTTCGATGTTTTGGATATGTTTGTCCAACAGGTTTTTAAACAGGTGGTCCGGTTTATTTTTATGGTCGATGGTGGAAATGATTAAATCGGGGATGGTAGTATCTTGAAAGATCAGGCCGTTATACCCAATCACAGCATCCACACCGTCTACCTTGTTATTGACATGATATATATCGACACCGTACGGACATTCCGGATTGGCAAAGTCTTTTAAAACTATTGTTACAGAAAAAAGATTGGCAAGGTAGTCAGCGGCGCTATACATGTTTTTCTTCCCGAAATTTCTTTTAAAGATTTCGTTATTGCTGTTTTCTATAAAGCCTAACTCTTGCAATTTGGGGACAATCAGTTCTTTGTTCATGGGGATAGGCAGGCGTTTAACTGCCTCGAAATGCGTAGGCTCATATCGCGGGTATGCCGCAGGGTCTGCAGGCGGGAGCCGAGGAGGCGTATTAAACTTATACTCGGAAGGATGACATTCAAAATGCGGGGTCGCTGCGGTTTTAACGGCTTCTGCATCCTGCTTCCCATCTTGAGCCAAGTTCGGCTGATTGCTACACGCTGCCATAACCAGCAAACCTGCCAATACCATCAGCTTTCTATTGACTATCTCCATGATTTCACTTTCTTTATTTGGTTTTTGTTGTAATCAGTTATGGGCTTTCTTTCAGGTTTTATATCGATAGATTTGTAGTATTGTTCTCCTACCTCCACCAAATGAGTTGATTTCATAGGTAATGCCATCGTATACAGTACGCGTACTGATCAGCTCTCCATTAAGCGGCTGTTTCTGTTTAAAGGCTTCGATGTTTTGGATATGTTTGTCCAACAGGTCTTTAAACAAGTTTTCAGGCTTGTGTTTATGATCAATGGTAGAGATGACTAAATCGGGGATGGTGGTGTCTTTTAAGATGAATCCATCGTTTCCAATCAATATTTCTACGCCGTTTACCTCATTATTTACATGATAAATATCGATATCATATGGGCACCCTTGATTGACAATGTCTTTTAAAGTGATAGTTATAGAAAAAATATTTTCATTATAGTCAACAGTATCATACATATTTTTCTTTCCGAAATTTTTTTCATAGATTTCGTTACTACTGTCTTCTATAAAGCCTAACTTCTGCAATTTGGGAACAATCAGTTCTTTGTTCATAGGGATAGAGAGACGTTTGGCTTCATCTCTAAAAGTCGATTTTCTCTGTTGCGCTAAACTGATTGGTATACTTGTAACATTAGGTAAAGGTGGGGGGATTTCTGGGAGTGTATTAAATTTATATTCGGAGGGATGGCATTCAAAATGAAGGAGAGGTGAATTTTTCTGCTTGGTTTTAGCAGTTTGGACATTTTGTTTTCCATTCAGGGTTAAGTTTGATTGATTTGTACATGCCGCTATAACCAGCAAACCCGCTAATACAATCAGCTTTCTATTGAATGTCTTCATTATTGATAACCTTCTTTGTACTTTTTCGATGTTCATCATCTCCTGATGCGGTTTGTAATAAATAAATCGGGTTTTATGTTGGGTGGAAATGACGATAAATTTTGTATGTTATCTGGGTTGAGATAATGGGTAAAGAAAATGGGATAAGCGGTGGAAGGTGTGTCTGAATGGTTTGCTTTGTTTAGCGAGATATAGTGGTAACTTTAAACCAGGACGGCGTTACCTCGTCTTGTCCTGATTTAAATTCAATCCACTATAAATGGCTTGATGATGTGAAAGGTCGTCTGAAAACCTGATTTGGGTTTTTCAGACGACCTTTCGTTTGGGTAGGTATCAATAAACGTCGCGTTGGTAGCGTTTGTCTTCGCGCATTTCGTTGAGATAGTCTTCGGCATCGTCGCGGCTGAGTTTGCCTTGGGTTTCGATGACGTCGAGTAGGGCGGTTTCTACATCGCGCGCCATGTGGGTAGCGTCGCCGCAGACGTAGAGGTGTGCGCCTTGTTGCAGCCAGTTCCAGACTTCGGCGGCGTGTTCGGCGATTTTGTGTTGGACATAGACTTTGTGTTCGCCTTGTCTGCTCCATGCCAAGTCGGCGCGGGTGAGGATACCGTCTTTGCGGTAGTCGCTCCATTCAAGCTGGTAGAGGAAGTCGTCTGCGAGGCGTTGGTTGCCGAAGATGAGCCAGTTTTTGCCGTTGTCGCCGTTGGCGGCGCGTTGTTGCATGAAGGCGCGGAAGGGGGCGATGCCTGTGCCTGCGCCTATCATGATGACGGGGGTGTCGCCGTTGGCGGGCAGGCGGAAGTTGGGGTTGGGTTCGACGAATACGCGTACTTCGCCGCCTTCTTCAAGACGTTCGCCCAGATAGCCTGAGGCTGCGCCGGTGTAGGTGTTGCCGTGGTGTTCGAAGCGGACGACGCCGACGGTCAGGTGGACTTCTTCGCCGACTTCGTCTTGCGCGGAGGCGATGGAGTAAAGGCGTGGGGTTTGGGGGCGGAACAGTTGGAACAGGGTTTGTGCGTCTAACGGATGGGGATGGGCGGCGAAGACGCCGACGGGCGGGGTGGCGGCGAGGTAGGTGTCCAAGCGGGCTTTGTCGGCGGCTGTGGTTTTGAGTGCTTCGCTGCCGGACAACTCGGCGTATTGCTGCACGAGTGCCGGCGTGTTTTGCGTGATGTCGGCGGACTCGGTCAGGGCGGTGCGGATGTCGGTTTCGAGGTCGTCTGAAAGGCGGATTTTTTCTTCGCCGCTTAATTGGTGCAAATCAAGGATTTCTTGAACCAAAGCGGGAGCATTGAGCGGGAGTACGCCCAATGCGTCGCCTGCCTGATAGTGCAGTCCGGAGCCGGACAGGTCGATTTCGATGTGCTCCACGTCTTTTTCGGCGGAGCGGGACGTGATTTTTTGGCGGACGGACAGGGTGGCGGTATAGGGTTTGTCTTTGGTATAGACAGCGCCTGCGGTTTGCTGGGTGGCAGGTGTTGCAATGGATGCTGCTGCGGTTTGCGCGGCAAGTTCGGCAACTTGGGGGACGACGGCTTCTATCCACGCGTCGGCGGCACTTTGGAACTCTAAATCGCAGATGCCCAAGTCGTTCAGACGACGTGCGCCCAGTTCGGCGAATTTGGCGTCAAAGTCTTTGCCCGCTTGGCAGAAATTGGGATAGGAAGAATCGCCCAAACCCAAGACGGCAAAAGTGAGTTTGCCCAAATCGGGGGCTTTTTTGCCGAAGACGAATTTATACAGCGGCAGGGCTTCTTCGGGCGGCTCGCCCTCGCCTTGCGTGGATGTTACCAACAACACGATGTCTTCATCGGGCAGTGTTTTGCTTTTGAAGTCTCCCGCGCTGCTCAACACGGCTTCTACGCCTGCGGTTTTAAGTTTGGTGTGTAAAGATTCGGCAACGCCACGCGCATTGCCCGTTTGCGAGGCGGATAAGACCAACACGCGTCGCGCGGTGGCGGCAACGGCAGCAGCGGAAACACCCAAACTGCCCGCCGCCCCTTGACTTTGTGCCCAGCAGTAGCCGGAAAGCCAAGCGAGCTGTGTAGGCGAGAGGGCGGCGAGTTGTGCGGAAAGTTCGGTGGGAAGCGGGTTGGCTGGGGTCATGTCGGTTCCTTTGTGCGGACGGCTGCTTGAGGCAGAGCGTTTGCCTGCGCGGCTTTAATTGTTTGGTTGAATGGTGATTTTTCTGAAAACAGTGGCGATACTGTAAACAGGTCGTCTGAAAAACGGAAAGAATGCTTGGTTTTAATTTAATGCGATTTCGTTATATTCTGGATTGGGAGAGGGGGAGAGGGTCGATATCGGTTTTCAGACGACCCGACTATAATCCTTTGAGATTTTAAGGGGCAGCAAAAGCGCAGATGTCCATCGGACAACTAGTCAAGCAGCTTATATAAAGCTGCCGTCGGAGGTAATCAGATGATTGAATTTAATGATTTCATAAAAGAAGTAAATAAAAAATTTCAAGATGAGCTATGGGCTGATTTTGAATCCAAATTTTTTGGAGATAATTTATTTATTAAAGTAGGAATAGATTTTTCTTATAGCCATCAGTTTGAACTGTATATTCAAAATGCACGCATGAATAAATCGATTGAGGAATGGACGGTAGATTTGAAGAAAAATCAAATCATATATCTGAAAGATAGGGAAATTTATTTTATAACGGATGTCGATGAAAAAATAATGGTAAAAGGGGGAAGGTATTTTGTTAATGTGTTGACGACTATTTACCATTTGAATCCTTCTGATAGTTTGACAAATTACATAATCAACCCAGAACTGATGGATTTTCCTACTGTTTCAAATGTTACGGTAAGTAACCATTTTGAAGAGTTGCGATTGTAATAAATGCCAGTCATGACTGACATGAAACTGAATTCGTCTCTAGGGGAAGGGATATTAAATTCAGAAAACAGCAAAAGGTCGTCTGAAAACAGTTTGGCAGTATCTGCACTCGTGTTTTCAGACGACCTTTCCTCTTGATTATGCAAACAGGAGGCGTAAAATATCAAAAAATTACACAATAAAACAAATTCCAACACAACACATCATGAACCGTCTGCTCCAACACGCATTTACCCCAAATCAAGCCACATCCATAGGTCTGCTTGCCGTAGCCTTTTGGAGTTCCGTCGTCGGGTTGATACGCGCCTTGAGCCTGCACATGGGGGCGGTCGGCGGCGCGGCGGTGATGTACAGCCTTTCCACTTTGTTGCTCTTGGCTATTTTCGGATTGCCGAATTTGCGGCAGTTCAGCCGCAGCTACCTTTTCTGGGCAAGCATTTTTTTCGTCGGCTGCGAATTGTGCCTGTCTCTTTCCATCGGTTTTGCCGACAACGCACGCCAAGTGGTCGAAGTCGGCATGGTCAATTATCTTTGGCCGACGTTTACCATCATCGGCGCGGTTTGGTTTAACAAACAGCCGGCAAAATGGTGGATAGGCATAGGCTTTGTCTTGTCGTTTGTAGGCATTGCCACCGTTTTAGGCGGTGACGGCGGATTCTCTTTGCCCGAGATTATCGGCAACGTCCGAACCAATCCGCTCAGTTACATCATGGCATTGTTGGACGCGCTGTTTTGGGCGGCATACTGCACCCTGACCGCCAGAACCAAAGCGCAGGGCAATGCCGTCGGTTTTTTCTTCCTCCTCGTCTCCTGCATCCTGTGGGCAAAATATTTCGCAGGCGGCTACGGCAGCCTTCATTTCGATACCGGCGCCATACTTTATGCCGTTGCCGCCGCAGCCTGCATGGGATTGGGCTATGCGGTTTGGAACATCGGCATTTCATGCGGCAATATGACCGTCTTGGCAGGCGCTTCCTATTTCATCCCCATTTTTTCTGCTCTCATTTCCTCCGTCCTGCTCAATGCGCCCCTGTCTGTACAGTTTTGGCAGGGCGCGATTATGGTCTGCATCGGCTCAGGCTTGTGCTGGCTTGCGACGCAGAACTTCAGTTTCAGACGAATTGAGTAGTTTGGTTCTTGCATCAGGGCTTTGCAAATATCAAAAGGTCGTCTGAAAAATCTTCAGGCGATTTTTGTTATATTTACAATTGTAATGATACGTTTGTTTGAATTAAATACCATTTAGCTGAAGTAAATTGCTGGTTTATGAAAATATGATACTTTCTCAGGAATCAGAAATTGATAATGGATTGTATTTCAGCCGATCTGATTAATCAGAAATCTGTTACAGGAAGGAGTAAAAGTGGAATGTGGAAAAGATAGGGTATTGAAGAAGCTATCAGCTCTAATAGCAGTTTTGGGTTCATTCGCTTTGGCAGCTTGTTATCCATCTTCAGAAAATAAGGAAGAAGTAGAAATGGACAATCAGATACCCATAACAGGCTTTGAAAGAAATATTAAAATTGATTTGGATGGGACGTTGCTGAGCGTACCTTACGGTTATTTGGCAGGTTCGTCCCGAAATTCGGCAACAAGATGGATGTCGGATGAGGAAAAAATCTATAAGGGCGGTAGGTTTGATATTTACGTCCATGCCAAACGCAAAGGAGATTCTTGGATTTTAGAGCCTTTTAATCGGAAGAATAAAGATAAATTTGTTAAGGCATTGAAGGATGGTCTGCCGATGATAGACACTATTTCGATTCAGAAAAATTCTGAATGCCTTTTAGATCCTAAGTATCTTAAAAAAATGATTTTGAGGTACGGTTCAAAAGAAATAACTTCTTCTAAAGACTATAAAGCATATGAAAGATTTAATGAAGAACCATTCTATCATGAATTTAATTATATTAGGGATGATGAAAATCCAGTAAGAATACAAGTAAGGGATGATGGTAGAAAAAATGGAAAAAGACTTAATGAACCGCATTTTTCAATCGCAGTTGACTCATGCATAAATGGTTTGTCAGTAGATTATTATCCTAGTATCAGTGCACATGAATATGGAAATTTTTCTAAGCAGCCTTCTCAACAAGAGTTGATTGAATATCATCTAAAAATAGAGAAATTAATTAAAAGTTTTATCAAGTAATTTTATTTTAGGATTCTAACTTATGATTATTTTAAATAGATAACAGCAGGCTGAATTAAAAGGAAAAGAACTGTGTAGAGATGTTATATCTGAGTTTGCTATATAATCGCGTTTCTTTGATGATGCACAAACGTCGTCTGAAAGAACATCTTTATTTTCAGACGACCTAAAATACAACCGACATACAAAGGAGCCGAACCATGTTTCACAGCATCAATGCCTATACCGGCGAAACGCTTTGCCGCCGTCCTGCGCAGGGTTATGCAGAGTTTGCACAAGAATTGGCAGCGTTGAAGTTGCGCCAGCAGGCGTTTGCGCGGTTGGGTGTAACCGGGCGGACTGCTTTGCTGCAAGCCTTTGCCGAGCGTTTGGCGCAAAACAAGGAGCGGCTTGCGGAAATGGTTTGCGAAGAAGTCGGACGCTGCCTGCATGAATGCCGTGCCGAACTGGATAAATCCGTCGAACTCATCCGATATTACGTCCGCCTTGCCCCCGAGTTGCTGGCGCACAAAACTATCGCTACGCAGGCAAGTCTCAGTCAGGTGCGTTTTGAGCCGTTGGGTGTTGTGCTTGCCGTCATGCCGTGGAACTATCCTGTCTGGCAGGTTTTGCGTTTTGCCGTTCCTGCCTTGTGTGCGGGAAATGCTTGTGCCGTCAAACCTGCGCCCAGTGTGGCGCGGGTCAGCGCTGCGCTGTTGGAACTGGTTTCAGACGACCTCCCATTGATTGGCGCATGGTTGAATAACGACGATACGTTGAAAGCCATTGAAGACACCGATGCGATGGCGTTTACCGGCTCGACGCGGACCGGCCGCCTGCTCGCCGCCCATGCGGGAATGCACCTCAAGAAAACTGTCCTCGAACTCGGCGGCAGCAACCCCTTCATCGTCATGCCCGATGCGGATCTCAAACGCGCCGCCGTCGAAGCCTGTTATTCGCGTTTCCGCGATGCGGGTCAATCTTGCAACGCAGCCAAACGAATCGTCGTTACCGAAGCCGTTGCCGACCGCTTCATTCCCCTGTTCCTTGCCGAATGCGCCAAATTGCAAACGGGCAATCCCAAAGACCCTGCGACCACGCTTGCCCCGCTGCACCGCGAAGACTTGCGCGCAAACGTACACGCTCAGGTACAGGACGCAGTCGCACACGGTGCGCAGGTTCTGACGGGCGGTTTCATTCCCGAAGGAAAGGGCTGGTTTTACCCCGCCACCGTATTGGACAAAGTGAATCCTGACTGCCGCGTTTGGAATGAAGAGGTTTTCGGGCCGGTTGCCATGATTTTGCGGGCGAAGGACGAGGAACACGCCGTCGCCCTTGCCAACGATACGCCCTACGGATTGGGCGCCAGCATTTATACCGCCGATACCCGCCGCGCTTGGGCGTTTGCCGAAAAAATCCAAGCAGGCTCGGTCTTTATCAACCGCCACACCAGCAGCGACCTGCGTCTTCCCTTTGGCGGCGTCAAGGATTCCGGTTACGGACGGGAATTGTCTGAATTCGGGTTGTATGAATTTGTGAACGTGAAAACGTATTGGCAGAAATAAGGAAGGATTGAAAAAGGTCGTCTGAAAACGCCGGGATTGTCTATGTTGCGTTTTCAGACGACCTTTTTATAGTGGATTAACTTTAAACCAGTACGGCGTTGCCTCGCCTTAGCTCAAAGAGACGATTCTCTAAGGTGCTGAAGCACCAAGTGAATCGGTTCCGTACTATCTGTACTGTCTGCGGCTTCGTCGCCTTGTCCTGATTTAAATTTAATCCACTATAACATGGAGGATTGACTGATCGCTGCGCGTCAAGCATCCACTGTAAAGAACAAGGTTTCTTGTTTTAAAGCATTGCCGTCGGCATCGGTCAAATCGGCGTGTGCTGCGGAAAATTTGATAACCGCAAGACTCAGGCTGCCGGTATCGGTCAGCGCGGTATTGATGATTTGTCCGGCTTCTTCGCCTCCGTTTTGAACGGCAACGCCTGCAGCTTCCAACGAATCACCCCGCAAAACCGCCAGCCCGCGTTTGACTTGTCCGCGATATTGGGCGCGGGCGATGATTTCCTGTCCCGGATAGCAGCCTTTTTTGAAATGTACGCCGCCGATGATGTGTTGGTTGAGCATTTGGGCAACGGCAGTTTCTTTGGTTGCCGTCGAAATCCAAGCGTAGCCGCTGCGGATTTCGTGCAGGTTCCAAGCGTTTTCGGCTGCCGCGTCATATTCGGGCAGAAGCCCGGCTTCGCCGATTTTCAGACGACCTGAATGGGGCAGGGTAATGGTGTATACCCCATTGTCTGCTTGGGCAGGAAAGGATAGGGCAGGTTCGGCTGCGGGAGAGGGTGAGGCAGTTTCGTCCAGCTCGCCTGCGACGGCAAAATCGGGCAGCGGTTCAAAGATGACTTTGGCTCTCAGGACAAACATGCGCAACCGTTTGACAATGGCTTCGGTCAGATCCTGCGCCATAATCAGCAGCAAGTCTTCTCCTCGGTTGAGGACGATCATATTTGCCAACACGCGCCCTTTCGGGGTGTTGTAAGTGGCATAACAAGCAGAATTTTCGTTCAGATGGTTGATGTCGTTGGATAATTGGCCGTGAAGAAAGGAGGCTCTGTCCTCCCCGCTGACTCGGACGACACCAAAAAATGGCAGGCGGGTTTGCATGTGGAATCCTTTGTCGGGTAGCAATGGAATAGTTCGATATTATAAGAACAAATGCTTGATGAAAAAAGCCGTTCAAACTTGGGAAGAGCATGTAGAGGTCGTCTGAAAAGGTTTCAGACGACCCATTTTGTTCTGATTAAAAGGAAAATCGGCTAAAATGACGGCGCTTTTTCTTTAAGATAGAGAGTGATTTCAAGATGATTCAGTTATACGGCATTCCCAATTGCGATACGGTGAAAAAAGCCCGCAAATGGTTGGAAGAACATGGCGTTGATTTTCAATTTGTGGATTTTAAAAAGAGCCCGCCGCAAGTTGACACGATAAGCAAATGGTTGGAGCAGATACCGTTGGAGGTTTTATTGAACAAACGTGGTACGACGTGGCGCAAGCTGGATAAG
Organism: Neisseria sp. HMSC077D05; assembly: GCA_001809325.1. Lineage (GTDB taxonomy): Bacteria > Pseudomonadota > Gammaproteobacteria > Burkholderiales > Neisseriaceae > Neisseria. Next base: position 50,450 of record KV796941.1, read on the forward strand.
CAAGCCCAAGCCGCTGCTGCTACTGTCGATGGCGCTGTTCGATTGATGGCGGAGCAGCCCAGCATCATCAAGCGTCCGGTTTTGGAAAAGGAAGGGCGGTTTTTCGTCGGTTTTTCCGAAGAAAACTATCAAGAAATTTTTTCAAAATAACACGATACGGCGGGATAGGGTCGTCTGAAAAATAAGTCGGGCCATCGTTCTGCCAAGAGTGCATAACAAGGCAAAACGCGCTACAATGCGCGTTTGCTATTTTAATCATTACGTCTTCAGATAATATGTTCCATACCGTTGAAAAATATAAAACTCCGGCCCAGATTTTGTTGGGTTTGATTGCGCTGACCTTCGTCGGCTTCGGTGTCAGCACGGTTGCTGCGCCCGGCTCTGATTTTATCGTCAAAATAGGGGATGAAAAAATCAGTGAGTATTCTTTGAATAATGAGTTGCAAGGTGAGCAGCTTCAAGGCCAAAGCCCGTCGCGGGGAGCCGTATTCCAATCTTTGGTTCAACGCGCCTATCTGAAGGAAGGTGCCAAGCTGATGGGTGTGGAAGTTTCCCAAGAGCAGCTTAAACAACTGATCGTGGACGACCCTACCTTTCACGATCAAAACGGTAAATTCAGCCAACAAATCTTTTCAAACTTCCTGAGCCAGCGCCATATGACGGAAGATCAGTTCGTTGCTGATATCCGCGAGCGTTATGCGCTGCAAAGTTTGATCAATTTGGTGCAAAACGGTGCGATTGTCAGCGATGCGCAAGCAGAGCAACTGGTTAAGCTAACTCAGGCGACACGCGATATCCGTTCGGTAACATTCAATCCTGAAGCCTTTGTTTCTCAAGTAAAAGTCGATGATGCCGCGTTGAAGGCATACTATGAGGCGCACAAAAAAGATTATCTGATTCCGCAAGGTGTGAAATTGGAATACATCGCCCTGAGTGCAAAAGATTTGGCGGACAAACAGACCGTCAGCGAAGATGAAGTGAAAAAGGCATTTGACGAACAGGCGCCCCATCTTTCGCCCCGCCGTGAAATTGCCCACATTTTCTTCCCGGTTCCCCAAGATGCCGATGAAACGGTACGCGCGGCAATCAAAGCCGAAGCAGACAAAGTTGCGGCAGAGTTGAAAGCCAAGCCGGCCGATTTTGCTGCTTTGGCGAAAAAATATTCAAAAGACACCGCATCTGCTTCCAAAGGCGGCAACTTGGGCTATCTGTCTAAAGACGGCGGCTTGGGTACGGATTTGGAAAACGTGGCGTTCTCGCTGCCTAAAGGAGGAATCAGCGATGTGGTTCAAACTCCGGTCGGCTACGATATTGTCCAAGTTTTGAATATTGAAGACAAAGTGTCTTTTGAGCATGAAAAAGCCCGTATTGAAGCTGAGTTGAAGCTGAAAAAAGCTGCTTCCGAATTCAATTCGGCAAAAGAAAAGCTTTCTGAAGAAGCATTTAATACGCCAACCTCCTTGGCGGATGTCGCCAAAAAAACAAATCTGAAACTGGAAAGTTTGGATCAAGATTGGCTGACTCAAGCCAACGGAAAAGCAGCAGGTTTGCCCGATGCGTTGATTAATGCGGCATTCAGTGAAGATGTGTTGAAGAAAAAACACAATTCCGATTTGATTTCCATGGACAAAGATACGGTTTGGGTTATTCGTGTCAAAGAAGTCAGGGAAGAAAAAACCGCACCTTTCGCTGATGTTCAAGAAGAAGTGCGTTTGGCTTATCTGCGCAGCGAAGCCGCAAAACTGGCCGACAAAAAAGCCAAAGAAGCCATCGAGGCTTTGAAGGCAGGCAAGGCAGTTGACTTGAAATGGTCGGAAGTATCGAAATTGAGTGCGCAAGATGCACGCCGGACCATGGCGCCTGAAGCCTACAATGAACTGATTAAAGCCCGTCCGCAAAATGGTAAACCTGCATACGCCATGCTGCTGGAAGGCATGCCGACTCCTGTAATTGTTGAAGTGCAGAACATTGCAGCGCCGGAAAATATTGCTTCCCAAGTGCCTGCTGCCAAACAAATGCTGGCGCAACAGCAGTCAGCCAACATTTTTGATGCATTGCTGCGTTATTTCAGCAAGGAAATCAAGCGCGAGCAAGGTGCGCAAAAAGTTGATAATTCGGCAGAGTAAGCAGTTGATGAACAAGCAGGCGGCAAAGATGGCGAACATGATTGCCCGCCTGGCTTAGACAGAATAAAACGGTCGGAGAAAATCCGACCGTTTTCATTATATAATCAGCCTTTCTTGCTCCATCAATATATAGTGATTTCACTACTATACACATCCCGATTTTCCTTGTTTTTCGGTTAGAGGTCGTCTGAATACCATGAGCAAAGCTCCCGATGCTTTTACGCGGCTGATTAATGCCTTGAAAATTCTACCCAATGTCGGTCCCAAATCCGCGCAACGCATGGCGCATCAATTGCTGCAAAGCAAGCGGGAGCAGGCGCAGGAGTTGGTTGATGCTTTGCAATACGCATTAAAGCAAGTCCAGCATTGCAGGATGTGCAACACATTTTGCGAAGGGAGTTTGTGCGATATTTGTTCCGACGAATCACGGGACAAACGCCGCCTGATGATTGTCCATATGCCGGCAGATGTCTCCAATATGGAAACTGCGAATTGCCATGATGGTTTGTATTTTGTGCTGATGGGGCAAATTAGTCCCGCGCAAGGGATGGATGTGAGCGCCATTGCATTGGACAAACTGGTGGCGAGGTTGCAGAACGCCGATGTTGAAGAAATCATTATTGCGACAAACTTTACTGCCGAAGGGGATGCGACGGCGTATGTGTTGGCAGAATTATTTAAAAACCTTCCATATAAAGTCAGCCGCCTTGCCAGAGGCATCCCTTTGGGGGGAGAGTTGGAATATGTCGATGCAGGGACTTTGGCGCAGGCCGTTTATGAAAGGCGCGCAGTCAAGGATTAAACAACAAGGTCGTCTGAAAACGCGTTTCAGACGACCTTATTTCAAACAAAGCCGGTTTATTTGCAGCTTACGCCTTGAATTTGCGGAGTATCGCCGCTGCCTACTTTGAAGGCACATTTGGTGGCGCTGCTGCCGGATACGGTGACGACACCGCTGCCTGCGGTCAGGCTGACCGGTTCTTTGACACCCATGCCGACTGCGGTTGCGGCAAGTTTTTGCACGTCGGCAGCGGAATAGGACGTATTGTTTGAACTGATTTTAATCTCCTTAGCCGCATACGCATTTGCACTGAATGCCAATCCGGCAGCGGCAACGGATAATGCTAAGAATTTTGTGATGTTCATTAATGGTTTTCCTTTTTGATGGCGGTAAACTTTACCGCGATTTCAGAATAAGGCCGAATAGATGATTGTGCAAGTTTTTCGGCCGATTTTACGGTAGCCCTGAATAAGAAGACTTTGGTTTACAAATTGCGATGTCTCTATTCTCGGTCGTTTCGGCGTATTCAGACGACCTGTCGGTTTTACGGTACAATAGGCGTTTTTTGACAAACGGATGAGGCATATAAATGGCTTCTTTAGAGACTTGGATAGGACTGCGCTATTTGCGGGCAAAAAAACGCAATGGCTTCATGTCGTTTATCACCGTCATTTCTATTGTGGGTATTGCACTCGGTGTGATGGCTTTGATTGTCGTATTGTCAGTCATGGCGGGCTTTCAGAGAGATATACGGGGGCAGCTTTTGAAAGTGGCTCCTCATGCCGAAATGGGTTATTACGATAACGGCAACGGTAAAAGCTGGGAGAGCCTGCGCGAGATTATTAAAGGACGCAAAGAGGTGCTTCAGTCGGCACCTTATGTTTCCGGACAGGCATTGCTGGCAAATGCGGGTGAGGTCCAAGGCGTTCAAATCCGCGGGATTTTGCCTGATGAAGAAAAAAAAATCGTTGAATACAGTAAAGAAATGCCTGTGGGCAGTTTTGATGATTTGAAGCCGGGCGAATTTGATATTATTTTGGGACAGGATTTGGCTGAGTCTTTGGATGTAAAGGTTGGTGAAAAAATCACTGTCGTTACGCCTGAAGGCAACGTGACGCCAGCCGGTGTTGTACCTCGTCTGAAACAATTTAAAGTTGTCGGCTTGGTCAAAACCAAAATCCATGAATTGAACACTACTCTAGCATTGACGCACATGAAAGATGCCCAAGTCTTGTACCGTCTAGATGAAAATGCGGCAGGCTTGAGATTGAAACTTGCCGATCCGATCAATGCGCCGTCGTTCACCGAAACACTGCTGCCGAAAAATCTGCAAGAAGAAGTATGGTTGCGCGATTGGACGTACACCAACCGCAGTTATTTCGAGGCCGTAGAAATGGAGAAAAGGGTGATGTTCATCATTCTGCTGCTGATTGTTGCCGTAGCCACCTTTAACTTGGTTTCTTCTTTGGTCATGGCGGTTACGGAAAAACAAGCCGATATTGCCATTTTGAGGACTTTGGGTGTCTCCCCGGGCAGTATTATGAAAATTTTTATGGTGCAGGGCGTATTTGCCGGCTTTTTTGGTACCTTGACCGGAGTGATTACCGGTGTCACGCTGGCTTTGAACGTGGGCAGTATTGTCAAACAGTTAGAGAGTTGGTTTGGTTTCCAATTCATCAAATCACAAGTTTATTTCATTGATTATATTCCGAGTGACGTCAGTGTTCATGATGTTGTGCTGATTGCCTGCATTTCCCTGATTTTGTCGTTTATCGCCACGCTCTATCCAAGCTGGCGTGCTGCAAGAACCCAACCGGCGGAGGCTTTGCGCTATGAATAAAGTAGTTTTGAAATGCGATAATGTCAGCAAAAGCTACAAAGACGGTCAATTGAATGTCAACGTTTTGAATCAGTTGAGGCTCGAAGTGCTCGAAGGTCAAAGCGTCAGCATTATCGGTTCGTCCGGTAGCGGCAAATCGACCTTGATGCACATTTTGGGCGGTTTGGATAAGCCGACTTCCGGCAGCGTGGTACTGATGGGGCAGGATTTGAGTCAGTTGGGACAGAAACAACTGGGTCTGCTGCGCAATCAGTATTTGGGTTTCGTGTACCAGTTCCACCATTTGCTGCCTGAGTTTTCCGCTTTGGAAAACGTCATGATGCCGCTTTTAATTGGTAAGATGAAAAAAGCCGAAGCAGAACAGCGTGCGGTTGAAATGTTGGAAAAAGCGGGTTTGAAAAAGCGCATACAACACCGACCCAGCGAGCTTTCCGGTGGTGAACGCCAACGTGCCGCCATTGCACGCGCGCTGGTAACACGTCCCAAATGCTTGCTTGCCGACGAGCCGACAGGCAATCTGGACCGTAAAAATGCGCAAAATGTACTGGATATGATGCTGGATCTGAAATCCGAGTTGAATACCAGCCTGATTGTGGTCACGCATGATGACGAATTGGCTGGCCGTTTCGATCGGGTCATGCTGATGCACGACGGACGCTTGGAAGAGCAGTAACTATCCGGCAATACGAAAAGGTCGTCTGAAAAAGCAATGGATACTTTTCAGATGACGGCGGATTCGGATTTGAAGTGCAACTTTCCATAACAGAAAAAGGCCAGTATGCGGTAGCATACTGGCCTTTCCTGCAATGCAACACATTAACATCCTTATCCGCCCAAGAAAAACACTTGGTTACGAAACGCCAAGTGTTTTATAGTGGATTAAATTTAAATCAGGATAAGGCGACGAAGCCACAGACAGTACAGATAGTACGGCAAGGCGAGGCAACGCCGTACTGGTTTAAAGTTAATCCACTATATTCTTGAATCTGTTCCAACCACTGATATCCTAGTGTTGTACTTGAAATCCGAATCCAAGGTTGTCTGAAAACTGAATGCCCCTTGAAGTTGAATCCATCCACTATACATACCCAATACTTGGGAGGCAAATTCAAAAAAAGCTGCTATGGAAATAGCAGCTTTTGTCCGGTTTGGCGGAAACGGTGGGATTCGAACCCACGGAGGATTTGCACCCTCAGCGGATTTCGAGTCCGCTGCATTCAGCCTCTCTGCCACGTTTCCGTAGAATAAAGTAAAACCAAATAAAAATGTTGTTGGCTGGGCTTCACTTCATTTTTATTTGGTTTTTCTATTTTCAAGAAATGGCGGAAGCGGTGAGATTCGAACTCACGGAGGGCTATCAACCCTCGACGGTTTTCAAGACCGTTGCATTAAACCGCTCTGCCACGCTTCCGTTTCTTGAAGCTGAAATAATAATGAAATTTGCCGGGTTTGCCAAGCGAAATTTGCAGGCGAATATTTAGTTTTTTGTTTTTACTTGGTTTGTTCTTTACGCATGAACACCCATTCGGACTCATTCGACGCTGCTGCGTTAAATGCGTAACCTTCGTAATCGAAATTTTTCAGCATTTCTGGGGCAGTGATATTGTGTTCCGCCGCGTAGCGTACCATCAGTCCGCGCGCGCGTTTGGCGTAGAAGCTGATGATTTTGTATTTGCCGTTTTTTTCGTCTTTGAAAACGGGGGTAATCAGGCGGGCTTTGAGTTTTTGGGTGTTGACGGATTTGAAATATTCTTGCGAAGCGAGGTTAATCAATATGTCGCTGCCGGCTTGGGCAAGGGTGTCGTTTAACAGGTCGGTGATGATGTCGCCCCAAAATTCATACAGGTTCTTACCGCGTGTGTTGGCAAACGCCGTTCCCATTTCCAAACGGTAGGGCTGCATCAAATCCAGCGGGCGAAGAACGCCGTAGAGGCCGGAAAGCAGGCGGAGGTGTTGTTGCAGATATTGGATTTGTTCTGGCTTGAGGGTGTCTGCGGCGATGCCTTCGTAAACGTCTCCGTTGAACATAAAGACTGCCTGTTTAGCGTTGTCTGGTGTAAACGGTGTATGCCATTCGGCGTTGCGCTCGGCGTTTAAGAGGGCGATTTTGTCGGAAACGTGCATCAGCTCGGCGATTTGCTGCGGGGCGAGTTCACGCAGTTGGCGCATCAGGATTTCGGCTTCTGCCAAGAGGTCCGGTTGGGTGAATTCTTTGACGTGCGCAGGGTCTTTTTCATTGAGGTTTTTGGCGGGGGAAAGGACGAAGAACATGATGGACTCGGAGATGTGATAAACAGCGGCATTGTAGGTTTAAAATGTTTTATGGGCAAGTTTGATAAGTGAAGTAAATACCGTTATAGCAAAGGCTGTTTGAATGGAATTAAAAAGGTCGTCTGAAAACTCGGATTTGAGGTTTGAACTGCACCCCAAAAGTTGGACATC
>KV796942.1 GCA_001809325.1 Neisseria sp. HMSC077D05
TAGGAGTGATTAGGGGCGAAAACAGCCGAAAACCTGTGTTTGGGTTTTGGCTGTCGGGGGAAAAGGAATTTTGTAAAGGTCTCTATATCATTAATACAGCCAAAAACCGACATAGGTCAAACAACAAGATGAAAAACCGATACAGGCCGTCTGAAAAAACAGCCTGCAAAAACGGAAATCAATGATCGCTTGCTTCGGCTGCGCCCATACCCGTCATCGAACGGACATACTGAGCGTCAAAACCCGCCTTGTCGCAGCCGGCCTGTTCCGATTTGTCGGCCAGCGACACCAGCCAGGCCACGATAAAGGCCAGCGGGATGGTAAACAGCGCGGGATTACCGTAGGGGAAGACGGGTTTGTCGTGATGCAGCACACTCACCCACACGGTCGGGCCCAGCAAAATCAGCACCAAGGCACCGAGCAGCCCCGCGAAACCGCCCGCAATCGCCCCGCGCGTGGTCAGTCCCTTCCAAAACATACTGAGCATCAGCACGGGGAAATTGGCCGATGCCGCCAACGCGAAAGCCAACCCGACCATAAAGGCAACATTCTGATTCTCAAAGGCTACCCCGAACAAAATAGCCACGATGCCCAAAGTCAGCGTGGCCGCCTTGGAAACCCGCATCTCTTCGTGCTGCGTGGCCTTACCTTTGCGGATGACTGAAGCATACAGATCATGGCTTACAGCCGATGCGCCCGAAAGTGTCAGCCCCGCCACCACCGCCAAAATTGTGGCAAAGGCGACGGCCGAAATGAAGCCCAGCAGCAAATCGCCACCCGTGGCTCCCGCCAAGTGCACCGCCGCCATATTTGTGCCGCCCACCATTTCGTACACGCTTTTGCCTTCTTTGACAACCTGCGTGAAAAACTGCGGGTTATCGCGGCTCAGGAAAATAATCGCACCAAAGCCGATGATAATCGTCAGCAGGTAGAAATAACCGATAAGCCCCGTAGCCACCACCACCGACTTGCGTGCTTCTCGCGCATCAGGCACGGTGAAAAAGCGCATCAGAATGTGCGGCAGCCCGGCCGTGCCGAACATCAGTGCGAAACCGAGCGACAGCGCGTCTACCGGGTTTTTGACCAGCCCGCCGGGCGACATGATTGCCTCGCCCTTTTCATGCGCCGATACGGCCTGGCCGAACATGGTTTCCAGATTGAACCCCGCATGTTGCAACACAAAAAACGCCATCAGCGTCGCCCCGCCCAGCAGCAACACCGCCTTAATCATCTGAACCCATGTCGTTGCCAGCATCCCGCCGAACAGCACATAGGCCACCATCAGCACACCCACCAGTATCACGGCGGAAAGGTAGCTCATGCCGAACAAAAGCTGAATCAGCTTGCCCGCACCCACCACCTGCGCGATTAAATAAAGAATCACCACCAAAAGCGAACCTGCGGCAGAAAACACCCTCACCGGCGTTTGTTTCAGGCGGTAGGCGGCCACATCCGAAAACGTGTACCGTCCCAGATTACGCAGCCGCTCAGCCACCAAAAACAGCACAACAGGCCAGCCGACCAAAAAGCCCGTGGAATAAATCAGTCCGTCGTAGCCGCTGGTAAACACCATTGCCGAAATGCCGAGAAAAGACGCGGCGGACATATAGTCGCCCGCAATCGCCAGCCCGTTCTGCGTGCCGGAAATCCCGCCGCCGCCCGTATAGAAATCCTTGGCCGAACGGTTTTGCCGTGCCGCCCACTTGGTAATCAGCAGCGTGCTGCCGACAAAGACGAAAAACATCACGATGGCCGTCCAATTGGTCGCCTGTCGCTGCACGTCGCCCGTCAGCGCGTCCGCATACGCCGCATTCGCAAATATCGGCGAAATGAAATATAATATTGTTTTTATGTATATTTTTTTCATCGGAATTTCCTTAATGGTTGAAACTGAGCCCTTTGGGGCAGTAGAATCTGGATTTTTTGTAACAACAGGCGTTATCCCTTTCCAATCGGACAGGTACATGAAGCTGTGCCTTATGCATGTTCCTGTACGTTAGTACAGGATGCATCCCCCTGAACTTCACGTACTACCTCCCGCGTGGTTTTTTCGAAATAGCCGTTGGCCAACCACACATACACCAGTGTAATAAGGAAGGAAAATACAATAACGGCGATGCCGGCGTAGATGCCCCAAGTGGTAATGCCTCCTTCGGAAACTTTGCGTCCCAAAAGGTCGGGGCGCGTGCCGATGATCCAGATGAAGGCCGTGTAAACGGAAAACATTACTGCCGAAAACGACCAGCCCAGCAACGACTTCTGCCGCGCCATTTTTTGGAATTTCGGATTATTCAGGATTTCAGCCGTTAATCTGGCCTCTTCCGTAGATGATTTGCCCATCGGTTTGCTCCTTATGTAGGGGTTATTTAATTGCGAAGCGGCAGCCCGCCGAGATATTAAATGTCCAAGCCGCACCCGATGCCAATCGCAAATTCTGATTAAGCCTATCCGGACTACCTATGGCTTGATTTAATTTAATGAATATAAAAGAAAAAATTTTAAAAACGATATTTTTGGCGCGGTAATTGCAAATTTGGATAAGGATTATCAAAAAGGTTGATGCCTAATAAGGCCGAAGTAATTCGGTTTCTGAATAGTTAATTGATTTTAAATAAGAAAATTCAAACAAATGCACAGATAAACATGGGCAAAACAGACAGGACGCTGCCCTCTATCTGTAGAAAAAAGAAGAATATATGGATATCAATCAATTGCGCGCCTTTATCACTGTGGCGCATACGCAAAATCTGACGCAGGCCGCCGAAAGGCTGTTTTTGTCGCAACCGGCCGTTTCCGCCCAAATCAAGGCCATAGAAAGCGACATCGGTACGCCGCTTTTCACCCGCACCAGCAACGGTATGCAGCTTACCCGCGCAGGCGAAGTGCTGCTGCCCGAAGCCGAAGCCCTGATGCAGCACAAGCACCGTTTGGAAAAGTTTGCCGAAACGCTGTCGGAACACTTCGTCTCTCATGCGCAGCTCGGCCTGATCCACCCCATAGCATCACACAAGGTAACCGAACTGACCCGCCTGATCCAACAGCGCAGTCCCGATGTGCAACTTCACATCCAATACGGTATGAGCGGCGAAATTTTGGAACGCCTGACCGCAAAGCGGCTGCACGGCGGTTTTTTCCTCGGCCACATAGAAGGACGCAGCCTGCAATGCCGTTTCCTGCAAAACATCGCCTACGCCTTGATTTGCCCGGATGGGGAAGAAGATAAGTTGCGGCGCGGTTTGCCCAAAAGCCTGAATGACTACACTTGGATAGAGATGTCCGGCATATCCGGCAGCCACAAAAACCTACAGCAGTTCTGGCAACGCCACAAGCTGTCGCCCAAAAAGCAGATCATCTGCGATTATCCGCAAACCATTATCGACTTGGTCGCCGATGGTGCGGGACTGGCCATGGTGCCCAAACATACCGCCAAAGCCGCCCGCACACAAGGCAAACCCGTCGCCCTGATAGACGAATTCGAACAAAGCCTGCCGCTGCATTTCGTTTATCTGGACGAATATGGCACCGACCACGCCCTATTGTTGCTGCTGGATTGTGTGTTGGAAGTTTGGCAGGCCGAAATCGGCAAAGCCTGACCAACCCCTTTATCCATCCCGTCAGAAACACCCGCCCCTTCACAAATGTTCTTCTGCAAGGGCGGCGGTCTGCCTTATGTCTTCCTCCGGCAATGTGGTTAGTCTGCCGTAGACCTTTGCAAAATCTCCCAAAATCCCCTAAATGTCTTGATGGGAATTTAGGGGATTTTGGGGAATTTTGCAAAGGTCTCATATTGACTTTATATTTTGCATTTCACGTTTTTTGCCGATTTCATTTTAAACCGACGGCCCAATTCACATATTGCAATCAAATTTTCTTTTTTCGTCTGTTTAAATCCAATTAAATCTTCCCTCTTTCCAGCTAATCAAATTCAAATTCCGACCCGCTTTATCTTTTCAGTCATATTCATCATATGCTTTTGGATTATCCCCTAAAACAAGAATCTGTTTTATTTTTTAATAAATGAAATTCATTATCAAAATATTTGTAAAGTTTAATAATATGTTATAAAGTAACGGACTTCGTTTCTGAGGTAACTATTATGAATCCGAATTTCAAATTAAACCTACTGACATTATCTTTACTGGCTATAACAAGCATCGCACACGCAGAAGACGAGGTTTCAACTCAAGAGCTTGATGAAATTCAAGTCAAAGGCAAATACATTGCCAAAGAGAAAAAAGTTTTTACCGAAGGCCAAGCCAAAAGTTCGCGTGAACGCGTTTATCAATCCAGCGAAAACATCGACGCCATCGTGCGGAGTATGCCCGGTGTTTTCACCCAACAAGACAAGGGATCGGGGGTATTGGCGGTCAATATCCGTGGCGATAGCGGTTTGGGTCGCGTCAATACGATGGTTGACGGCGTAACCCAAACCTTCTATTCCACTTCTGCCGATGCTGGACGCAGCGGCAGCTCTTCGCAATTCGGGACAGCACTGGATCCTAATTTTATTGCCGGTGTGGATGTAACCAAAGGCAGTTTCTCGGGCGCCAACGGCATCAATACCTTATCCGGTACAGCCAATTTCCGTACTTTACGGGTAGACGATGTGGTACACGGAAACCATACCTTTGGGCTTTTAACCAAAGGATTGACCGGCACAAACAGCACCAAAAGCAATTTTATGGCAACCGGAGCAGTACAAAAATGGTTTGAAAGCGGTGCACGCCTTGGCGCGTTATATGGCTACAGCCACCGTAATGTCGAGCAAAACTATAAAGTAGGCGGCGGCGGTCAGCGTATCGGCAATTTTGGCGAAGAATATTTGGACCGTAAAAAACAAGAATATTTTGAAAGCAACTTATTGAAATTCGACCAAGGGCAAAATCGTTGGGTTCGCGACTTTTCTAAGCGCAACGCAGTCGGTAAAAGCTATTGGGACTACCCTTTCTCCAAAAAATATAACGATCCTGAGGTTTTGCAAAGAGATTATGTTGATGATTTGGAAAGAAGCTGGAAAGAGAATTTGGCACCGCAATGGGATCTGACGCCTATCGACCCTACCAGCCTGCAACAACGCTCAAACAGTCATTTGGTCAAAGTGGAATACGAAAACGACAACAACAAGCTGGATCTTCAGCTTCGTACCATGAACAACCGTATCGGCAGCCGCAAAGTAGAAAATCGCAGCTACCAAGCCAATTACAATTTAAACATTGGCGATTATGTCGATTTAAACGTATTGGCCGCCCATAATCTGGGAAAACAAAAATATCCGAAAAACTCACGTTTTTCAGGATGGGGGCTGCTGGATTATTTGGAAACCAAAAACACAGCCAACCTTTTGGATATCAACAACCGCTTCTCTTTCAACCTTCCCAACAAAACAGATTTAAAAGCCACCGTCGGTTTCAATTTCTTTAAAAACCAATACAGTAAAAACCGCTTTCCGGAAGAGCTGAGCCTGTTTTACGACGGTCCCGATCAAGATGCCGGCCTGTACAGCTTTTTAGGCCGCTTCAAAGGCGACAAAGGAATATTTCCTCAAAAATCAACCATATTACAACCTTCAGGCCAGCAAAAATTCAATACGTTCTATTTTGATACTTCCTTGAAAAAAGGCATTTATCAATTGAATTACAGCACCAATATGGTCAACTACCGCTACAAAGGCGAATATACCGACTACTTCAATACCCAAGAAGACTTTAAAAAAGCATTTGGAGAAGATTCTGAAATTTATAAACAGCATTGCACGCCAAGCTGCGACCTTTACGAACCGGTTTATACCAAATCCGGTAAAAAGCATGCGGTAAACCATTCGGTGGCATTAAACATCAATGTCAACGACTACTTTATGCCGTTTATCAGCTATTCGCGTACGCATAGAATGCCAAATATTCAAGAAATGTATTTTTCACAAATCGGCGACTCGGGCGTCAATACCGCCCTCAAGCCGGAACAGGCCAATACTTACCAAATAGGCTTCAATACCTTCAAAAAAGGGATTTTCAAGCCGGATGATGTATTGGGTTTCAAACTGGTCGCCTATCGCAGCAGGATAAACAACTATATTCACAATGTTTATGGCAAATGGTGGGATTTGGATAAAGCACCCAGCTGGGTAACCAGTACCGGCTTGCAATACTCTATCCAGCATCGAAACTATGCCAAACCTGTCCATAAAAATGGTTTGGAAGTGGAAATGAACTATGATTTCGGCCGCTTTTTTTCAACCCTGTCTTACGCATATCAAAAAACCAACCAGCCGACCAATTATAGCGATGCCAGCGAATCGCCCCGTAATTCTTCTAAAGAAGACCAAATCAAACAAGGTTACGGCTTAAGCAAAATTTCCCGCTTGCCCCGAGATTACGGGCGGTTTGAATTGGGTTCCCGCTGGTTGGGCAATAAATTGACCATCGGCGGCATTATGCGCTATTACGGCAAAAGTACACGGGCGACGACTGAGGAAGAATTTGTTGACGGTACAACCGGTGCCAACACCTACTCTTCACACCAAATGGGCAGAAGGGCGATCAAAAAAACAGAAGGCATCAACAGACAACCGCTGATTTTTGATTTCTATGCCAATTACGAACCGAAGAAAAACCTTATCCTTCGTTTCGACATTCAAAATGCGTTCAATAAGCGCTATATCGATCCTTTGGATGCCGCAAACGATGCCGCAACTCAGCGCTATTTCAGCGTATTTGAAAGAAAAGGCGGTTTAGATGACGAAGAAGTCGAATGTGATGCCAACGGTTTATGCAATGGCAAATATGGCGGTACGACACGCTCCGTCCTGAATAACTATGCGCGTGGCAGGACTTTGCTGTTTACCATCAGTTATAAGTTCTAAACCTAACCGAGACCTTCGCAAAAAAGCCCTTCCTTCGACAGCCGAAAACCTGTGTTTGGGTTTCGGCTGTCGAAGGAAGGGATTTTTTGTTTATCAGTCGGTTGAGAGAGACTGTTGTTTGGTATGGACTATTTATTTACCACCTAGAAACGGGTTGATGACTTTTAATCCGGCTGCGGTAAACGGAGTCGTATCTCGGGTAGCTACCGTCATATGGTGGTAACGGGCTATGGCCGCAATATAACCGTCTGCCGCCGCAACGGTGAATTCTGCCGCCCGCGCTGTTGCACGGACTTTGGCATAAGCAGTGGCAGCTTCGATGTCAAAATCCAAAATTCGGTCTGAAAATACAGGTAATACTGTTTCTTCCAGTTGTTTCAACAACAGCCGTTTTTTTCCACCTTCGGGAAGGATGGCGATGCCAAAACGCAGTTCCGCCACGGTAATGCTGGAAAGATATAGTGTTTCCACCGGTTGTCTGTCCAACCAAGCGATGACGGCAGAATCAGGTTTGGGGCGGAGCGGTTCAGAAATGATATTGGTGTCCAGCAGAATCATTAGAACCGTACCTCAGTTCGCTCTTGCCGTTCTATGTCCAAATCCACGCCTCCTGCTTCCCGACCGATATCAGATAACAGTGAACCAAGACGGATGCGTTGTTTGGGGCGTGCAGCTTGATCCAGTATCAGCCGTATTTCGGCTTCCGTACTCCGACCGGCGGCTAAGGCACGTGCTTTAAGGGCTCGATGGGTCTCTTCGGATAGGTTTCTGACTGTAATGGAAGGCATATCCGTTCCTTTCGAGGTTGTTTGAATACTGTCAAATGCTATCATTTTTGTAAATTGATAGCAAGTAAGATGGGTATTTCCTATAAACAAAAAAGCCCGGCCGCAGCACCGTTTCCAGTGCTGCGGCCGGGTTGTCGTTGCCGTACGGATTCTGCAAATATGGTTTGTAGTATGTACGGTTTCAAAACTACCGTGTCAACCCGTCATCCTCGTGTTCATGATGCGGGGACGGTTTTTCTGCCGATTGGCTATTGCTGCGTTCCACTGATGTTTCTCCGACAATGGATCGACCGGCTGCCGCAACGGCAATATCCTGCATAAGCTTCGCTTCCGTTTTATGTCCGCTTTCCGACAATTTTCGTGCCAGATTGCTGAATTGCTCGCTTTCATCAAGTTGATGCTTCAGGTTTTGGGTCAGTTTTTCAGCAGTCATGCCATTGTTGACGGCTGTGTCAAACTGTTGCTGCGCCTTAGTATCACGCGGCTGAGCGGCGGTTTCCTTGGCCAACCGGCTGATGATACGTGCTTCGGTCTTATGTCCCATTTTGTACAGCTCTTTGGCTATTTTGCCGTACTCATCTACTATCAGTCCGCGGGTGTGCATTATTTTCTTCCAAGACTGATGCGTCGGTCGTTCGTTGTGTTTGACGGCTTCAATCAGTTCTTCAGCCTGTTGCCGGTAGCGGTTCGGTACTTGGCCGCGAGATTTTATGGCACGAAAGACGCCTTTTTCCGGTTTTTGCGTTATTCCTCGATGCTGTCGCCTAGTGGCGGCGCACTGTGCACCTTCTTCCCGGAGTTTTTCGGCAAAGCGAACACGCCATTCGAACAGGTCGTTTTTACGCGGATTGAGCCGATCACCGAACTGATTACGCACCAGTACGCACAGGTGGACGTGTGGATGCGGCGGCTCACCCTCTTTGTCCGACTCGTGATGCAGTGCAAAGGCGTATTTGTGCCCCTCAAATTGCTCGGCAGCAAAGTTTCGGGCGGCATCCAGTACAGCTTGCGGCGGTGTACCTGGCGGCATCGACAGTACGATGTTCAATGCCTCTTTATGCTTGGTGTGTTCGGCAATTCCCAGTCGTTTCCAGTCCTCCACCAAGTCGCGTACCGCCCGTTTACCATTTAAGCGTTCGCCGTCATTGGTTTCAACCTGTATCTTGCCGTTGCGTGATACATAGTCCAAATGGCCGCGTACTCCGGCAATCCCTTTTGAATTACTGCTGAGGCGGCGAGGTATTTTTACCATTACTTCGGGGTGCTTGAGAGCGGCGGCCTTAAGGTTGGTTAGGCCGCTGCCGGATTTCAACGGTTTTGACGGGCGGCGGCCGTGACCCAAATACAAGCCGCCCCGGTCTTTGGATTTGACGGCACGGGTTTTATAACCGCTGAATTTACAATCCAAGTGCAACAAAAAA
>KV796943.1 GCA_001809325.1 Neisseria sp. HMSC077D05
CATGGATAACGGCAAAGAGTTCTACCAGCACATCAAAATAGCCAAAGCATTAAAGGCGGAAACCTATTTTTGCCGCCCCTACCATCTTGGGAGAAAGGGCTGAATGAGAACACCAACGGACTCATCCGGCAATATTTCCCCAAACAAACCGATTTCCGAAACATCAGTGATCGGGAGATACGCAGGGTTCAAGATGAGTTGAACCACCGGCCAAGAAAAACACTTGGCTACGAAACGCCAAGTGTTTTATTCTTGAATCTGTTCAAACCACTGATACACTAGTGTTGCACTTGAAATCCGAATCCAAGGAACTGTTTACTAATGGTATTCACCTTGTTTGAGACCTTTGCAAAATTCCCCAAAATCTCCTAAATTCCCACTAAGACATTTAGGGGATTTTTCATGAGCACTTTCTTTCAGCAAACTGAACAAGCCATGATTGCCAACACATCGACTGAGATCTTTGCAAAAATAGTCTGTATATTTGTTGTCGAGAGGAAATATGAATTTAGAAATCAGACGTAACAGTATAAATTGGCATGTAAAAAGAAATGATTTAAAAGAAATAATTTCTTCATTACAAAGAGAAGGGAATTATTGGGAGGGTCAAGTTTTTTTAACAAAGTGCAAGAAAGAATGCAGCCTTTCCTTTAGAATTTTTCTGAATGTAAATGATGAAGATGAGTTTGATATAACTGACGATCAGGTTATTCTTTCAAT
Source organism: Neisseria sp. HMSC077D05 (assembly GCA_001809325.1). Lineage (GTDB taxonomy): Bacteria > Pseudomonadota > Gammaproteobacteria > Burkholderiales > Neisseriaceae > Neisseria. The sequence continues at coordinate 721 of KV796943.1, forward strand.
ATCCGATGATATCTTTTCCTTGTTAGAAGAATATAGTGTTATGGTCAGTAAATATGGCACGCCCTTTTCACATGAATTGAATGATTTGTATTTCATCTCATTAAAAAAATGGTTGGGTTGCTATATTTATGTAGAAAATGATTAGTGTGTCTTTATCTATGTCTGCAACGAGCATGAGATATGTATAAACAGGTTGAGATTAGATTTTTATCCCCAAAGTAGGTCGTCTGAAAACCTCCATTCAGACGACCTTTCTACCGTTTATCCC
>KV796944.1 GCA_001809325.1 Neisseria sp. HMSC077D05
CCCCCCCCTTTGAACCTTTGGTTTCCTAACCTATCATGAAAAAAATAATTTTCCTAATATTGCTTTGCGTGTTTCCCTTTGTGATACATGACTTTATTACTGAACAAAAACGACAAATCGTCATCCATAATTCATCTCCTTATTGGTTGCAAGTCAATGTTTCTAGAACGTATGACAATCAGACTGAGGATGAAGCAATGGAAAATTACTGGAATTTCAATTTAGAGAAGAATGAATCTTCCCCGATCTACTTCTCATATAATAAAAAAAATATTAATGAAACCCTCTATCTTGGTTTTTCTTTTTTCCAGCCAGATAATGATGATCTATTCTATACAGATGAATCTGTACCAACTCCAAAGCAGAAGTTCATGGAAATTCATCGCGACTCGGGCGATTTCTGTGAGAGGCATATTTATCTTGGGAGCAGTGGAGAGACAATTAAAGATGAAGCAGTTAAAGGATTTTGCTTGGGGCGATTATTGAGTTAAATCCTTCATTATTTGAATCCTTGACTAAGTTTCAAGCAAGTACAGATTGAATTTATCAAGGTCGTCTGAAAAACCTCCATTCAG
>KV796945.1 GCA_001809325.1 Neisseria sp. HMSC077D05
TCTCGAAGCTATTTACAGGATAAAGCTGCTCGCAGCCCGTTGCGTCATCCGCATATGCTTGAGAAACAGAGACCGTCTGAATGCCGCTATCGGCATGAGACAAAATGGGCAGCAACATGGCCGGCCACAGCAAAGCAGCTAAAAATTTCACACTCATCTCCTTCTTGATAAAAATTATTACTTGCATTGATATTATTTCTAATATTTTTTCACTGCAAACACATTTACACACTAATTGTTTGTTTTATTTTTCAGAAGCAGTCAGATATCTTTTGTCTGCCGTACCAAATACAATACTTCTATTTTCTTTACTGCCAATTAGTTTGCTTTGGAAAAATATGCCGGAATATTTAGTGTTTGCTTGAATACTCCTTAACCCCCATTGATTGATAAAGTTATGGGTTTGCCCCAGTAAAATTGAATCCCGAATAATCTGATTAACTTCCGAAACAGGCATCCCTAATTTTAAAAAATGCTGCCGGATTTGTGCTGTTGTAGCCATACCATATACCTTTAAAATTAAATACTATCGACTATCTGATAAGAAAGATGCTGGAAATATCATTAATGCATTTGTCTGTTGGATGCTGAAATAATATTCCTGCACCTTTCCCCTCCCTTATAATCAAATGTCTATCACTCCCGATCAAACGGTTGTCTTCATCTACTGCTACTTGATTTACTACCGTATACCTGGGGAAATTCTTTCTTGTTCCGTCGTTAAAGCATACGCTGACCGGGCTTAGGATATGAGATGAAACATAGGGTTTCGGCAAATCATCAGGATAACGGTCGTCAGGAAACAGCGAACGGTAATGCTTTAAATAATCAGGCGTTGCTTCGATTTCTAAAAAAGTGCTGCCGTCGTAGTCGGTCTGATGCACTACCGTAAAGCCGTCGGTCGGCCGTTTTAGCTTACGCCACCTGTGTTTGAGCCATTTCTGCCGCTCTGCCTTGTCTTTCCATCTGAGTACCGCCTGTTTTTCTCCGTCAGGCCGCAAACGGCCGGAAAGCCGCACATAGCGCCGGTACACGGGAATCTGCCACTTTTTCGCTAAATCTTCAGGCGGCATATCAAGCAAACAGGTGCTGCGCAGCGTGCCTGCCATCTGCCTGAATAAACTCTCGAAGCTATTTACAGGATAAAGCTGCTCG
>KV796946.1 GCA_001809325.1 Neisseria sp. HMSC077D05
CGGTTGGCGGCGCGGACGAGGTTGCCGTTCGGGTCGTATTGGTAAGCGGCCTCCTGAACTCGGTCGCCGACGTCACGGGCGAGGGTGTGGATTAAGCGTCCCAATATATCGCGTTTGAACTCGGTCATCCGCAGCGGGGTTTGGCTGTCGAGGTCGTCTGAAAGCGGGGATACGTCCTTTTTGGGGACGGGCTGTCCGCCCAGCTGCGCCATCAGTTTGGCGGCGAGGGAGGCGTCGTCGCCGAATTCGCGCTGCTCGACCAGTTCGTTGCCGGCGTTTTGGTGCGTCGGGTCGGCAAACCGTATTCGTAGGTGGTTTTGGCTTAGATTGTTAAAGAATAAATGGTTCAGACGACCTCGAAAAAGGATCGAGGTCGTCTGAAGGGCAGAAACTGCGTGCGTACCGCGGATGCAAGCAGCCTACGCAGGTTACGGCTTGCTACGAATATTACCGTAATTTCTTAATAAGATATTTATAAACTCCTCTCCAAACTCTCTTATTAATACCTTCTCCATAGCCTTAAATCTTTCAATGTCTACAAACCAATCTCGATCCATCATATGGAATAACCTTATAGATTCTTTTTTTGAACTTTGAAATGCAAAAACACCCCAATTAATAGGTATATCCTGAACCGCAAC
>KV796947.1 GCA_001809325.1 Neisseria sp. HMSC077D05
GTATTGTACTATTTTGTTTTTAATTAACTATAAGTTTTCCAATCCCGTTTGGCAATAAACAAATGCCAGTCTGAGAAAGTTCAGACTGGCATGGTTATATTGACTGCATTAATTGCGTTTATTAAACATGCAAACTGTATTTCTTCAACTTGTAGTCCAGCGTGGCGCGGCTGATATTCAGTTTTCGCGCGGCTTCGGAAATATTGCCACCACTGCGGCGTACAGCTTCCCGCAGAATATCGGCAACCCAGTTTTCCAAATCGAAACCGTTCTCCAGTAGCTGGCTGATATACGCATCTTTGCTGTTTGTGTTCACGCTGGCCGACAATGCTTCACCGGCTATGCTGAAATAATCCAACCCGGGTGTGAAATGTGGGAAAAGGTTTTGCGCTTCAATAACATGGTTGTGTTCGGTTAGGATGATGCCGCGTTCAATAACGTTTTCCAACTCGCGGATGTTGCCTAGCCATTGGTGTTTGAGTAGGAGTTCGCGCCCCTGGTCACTGATGCCGAGTATCTTTTTCTTGTAAATCTCACTGTATTTATCAAGAAAATATTTGATTAGCAAGGGAATATCCTGCCTTCGTTCGCGCAGAGGAGGAATATAGACGGGGAAGGTATTGAGGCGGTAATAGAGATCGGCGCGGAATTTGCCGGCAGCCACAGCTTCGGCGAGGCTTTCATTGGTGGCGGCTACCAACCGCACATCGACTTTACGTACTTGTGTGCCTCCTACGCGCTCCAGTTCGCCTTCTTGCAAAACCCGTAACAATGCGGCTTGCGCTCGCGGAGACAGTTCGGCGACTTCATCGAGGAAAATCGTGCCTTTGTCTGCACGTTCAAATTTGCCGGCTTTGCTTTGTGTGGCGCCGGTAAAGGCGCCGCGCTCGACGCCGAAGAGTTCTGCTTCAATTAGTTCGGGCGGGATGCAGGCGCAGTTGATGGCGACGAAAGGCTGGTTGCTTCGGTCGCTGCCGGCGTGCAGTCCTTTGGCAAAGGCTTCTTTGCCGACGCCAGTTTCGCCTTCAAGCAATACAGCGGCTTTGCTTTTGGAGGCTTTGTTGAGCATTTCACACACATGGCGGAAGGCAGGAGATTCGCCCACAGCATCAAATAGACTGTCTTGCTCGAGTAGGTCGTTTTGCTTGCGGTGTTTAAGTTCGTCTAACTCGCTACGCAGACTGAACAGCTCTTCTTCAACGGGATCGGGCAACATCGAGCGTTCTAAATCAGTAGTTTCGTCCCATTCTTCTATAGGTTTTCCGATGATGTGGCAGTGGGTATGCCCCATGGCTTCACATTGGGTTTCGGTAAAGGCAATCTGCTTGCCCATGAAATAGCTGCTGTATCCGCTGGCATAGCCGAGCAAAGCCCAACACACTGGCTCTTGGCTGATGCCGTTTTTCTTTTTGTGGTAGGCCACTTCAAACGAATCTTCCCATGTAAACACGCCGTAAAACTTGCCGTGTTTGATGTCGATATCGAGCGTAATGGGTGTCACTTTCACCATGCCACGGGTGGTGTGCAGTTGGGGACCAACTAAAAATGCATCTTTTGGGTTGCTGTAAGGACGTACTTTTTGGGCGGTTTCGGCATCTTGCACGCCAGCGTAATAGCCATAGCGCATGAAAAAGCGTTTCGCCCGTTCTTTACCTAAAGATTCGACCAAATCTTCGCGTAGCCGCCATAATGCGTAGGCGTGGCTCAGTAGCATACGCTGTTCGCAAAACCAGATTTTTCCGTTCTCCACATCAAATCTGATTTGATTTATCAGGTCTTGTTTGTGTATCTGTGTTGTTTGGTGTGGTGACATAGTATTGTTCCTTTGTACGTATTATCACGGCGGCCTTTATTTGTTTGTTTGCTTATTCATTTGTATCTCTAAATGCCTATCTGAAAAAACAGTTTTCAGATGGGCATTTGATGGCGCCTTGCGTACTAATATTGACACATATCAACATTTTGTCAAATATTTTAGTGATTTTGTAACTGTCATTACTATGTTTTATATTTATATTTTCATTTCTGTTTGATTATTTGATGAAAATGGCTTCTGCACTTCACCAAATGATGAAATATTTTTCCAGATTGCTTTTCATACCTCTGTATGTATTTCCCTGTAAAAAAAATTATTTACTTAATTATCATTATCTTGCGATTTATATTTGGGTTTGGCATTAAAAATGCTTAGTCTTTCATGAGGCTTGTCCATTATGAGTCCATTATAAGAGGAGGAAGTGGATGAATATGCAAACAACTGCTCCGGCCAGATTTGTAAAGTATGTTCGGGTACGCAGCGAGTCTGATGCTCGTTTTGTTGAGTTTGACTTTGCGATTAATGACCCATCGCTGTTTGTGGAGCTCATCATGCCGAAAGACTGTTTTGATGTGTTTTGCCGACGCAACGAAGTCGTGTATATGACCGAAGAGCAAGCGGAGAAAAACGATGAAGAAGCAGCCAAATGGCGCTACGGTACTGAAGCCGAGCTACGATAAATCAATCAATACCATAAAAGCTGTGGTACACGGTTTCAGACAGCCATTTTAAGTCAAGGTCGTCTGAAAATAGTCAGTTTCACAGCCATAACCATCCCTCAAGGAGAAGGAGAAACAGAATGTCTTTGGAAATCAAAACCGCTACTATCGACCCTGTGCGCCAAACCTACGCGCACATCGCCCGTCGCTTCGGCGAGAAGCCTGCTTCCCGTTATCAGGAAGCAACTTACGACGCCCAAGCTGCCGTCAATTTTCATTATCGCCCGCTCTGGATGCCCGAAAAAGAGCTGAACGATCCCACCCACACCACGCTGACTATGCAGGACTGGTATGCGCTGAAAGATCCGCGCCAGTTTTACTACGGTGCTTATGTGCAAAACCGCGCAAAGATGCAGGATACAGCCGAGAGCAACTATGCCTTCTTTGAAAAGCGCAATCTCGCTTCGCTGATTGAAGAAAGTGTGAAAACGCGCATCATCACTGGTCTTTTGCCGCTGCGCCATGTCGAGCAAACAGCCAACCTGAACATGATGTCGTGCTGTGCTTACGGCTACGGCACTGCTTTAACTCAAGCATGCTTATATGCCGCAATGGACCGCTTGGGTATCGCCCAATACATATCGCGCATCGGTCTCTCGTTGGACGATAACAGCGGCGAATCATTAGCCGTGGCCAAAAAAGCATGGATGGAGGAACCTGTGTGGCAGGGTGTGCGTGCTTTGTGCGAAGAGCTGCTGGTCCATAAAGACTGGGGGGAATTGTTCGTTGCCCAAAATCTGGTAGTGGATACCTTACTGAATATCGTTTTCTACCAGCATTTCGACAAATGGCTGTCTGCCAACGGAGCGCGCGATATTTCTATGTTGACCGAATTCATGCAGTCCTGTTTGAAAGACCAAGCAGGCTGGGCAGATAACGTGTTGAAAACGTTGGCCGCCGAAAACGAAACCAACCGGGAACAGCTTAAGATCTGGATGGAAAAGTGGCAGGAAAAAGCCTTTGCTGCCTACCGCCCTATCATTGCTGATCTGTTTGGCAACGAAGCCGATAACATATTGGCAGAAACAGCCGTCCAAATCCAGCAACGTGCTGCGAAAATCGGATTAATCGAAAAAGGAAAAAAAGCATGAGTTCAAAAGTTTATCTCGCCCTGCAAGACAACGACACTTCCCGCTACATCGTAGAAGCCATCGAGCAGGATAACCCAGAGGTGGTGGTAATCCACCAGCCCGCTATGATTCGAATGGAGTGTGAAGGGCAATTGGTTGTTAAGAAAGCCACCGTGGAAGAGAAAATGGGCCAAAGCTGGGATGTGCAGGAGCTGCATCTGAATTTAGTTACCATCGGCGGCAATGTGGATGAGGATGATGAACAACTCACCTTAAGCTGGAACCGTTAATAGCTGGCTCGAGGATTAAAGAGGAGAAAAAAACAATGGCAAAGCTGAATTTAAAAGACAAATATCGTTTGCTTACGCGTGATTTAGATTGGGATTTTTCCTATCAAGACCGCAAAGAAGCATTTCCGTATGAAGACTTCGAAGGTATCAAAATTACCGACTGGTCGAAATGGGAAGACCCGTTCCGTCTCACTATGGATGCCTATTGGAAATATCAGGCCGAAAAAGAGAAAAAACTGTATGCCATTTTTGATGCGTTTGCCCAAAACAACGGTCAGCTAAACATCTCGGATCCGCGTTACGTCAACGCCATCAAAATCTTCTTGACCGGTGTTACCCCGCTCGAATATCAGGCTTACCAAGGCTACGCACACGTTGGTCGCCAGTTCAGTGGAATCGGTGCGCGCATTGCCTCGCAAATGCAGTCTATCGACGAATTGCGTCATGTGCAAACTCAGATCCATGCCATGAGCCACTACAACAAATATTTCGACGGCTTCCAAGACTGGAGCCATATGCATGACCGCGTGTGGTATCTCTCCGTGCCGAAATCATTTTTTGAAGACGCCCGCTCAGCCGGCCCGTTTGAATTCCTGCTCGCCATCAGTTTCGCCTTTGAATATGTGCTGACCAACCTTTTGTTCGTACCATTTATGTCTGGCGCAGCACACAACGGTGACATGGCCACCGTTACTTTCGGTTTTAGCGCACAATCCGACGAAGCCCGCCACATGACGCTCGGCCTTGAAATCATCAAATTCCTGCTTGAGCAACACGAAGACAACCTGCCCATCGTGCAGAAATGGATCGACAAATGGTTCTGGCGCGGCACCCGCCTGCTCTCTATCGTGGCTATGATGATGGACTATATGTTGCCGAACAAAGTGATGTCGTGGAAAGAAGCATGGGAAGTGTATTTCGAAGAAGCCGGTGGTGCGCTGTTTAAAGATCTCGAGCGTTACGGCATCCGCATGCCTAAATACAGCGACGTAATCGAAAAAGAAAAAGAACACATCTCCCATCAGGCTTGGTGGATTTTCTACAACTTCGGTCACGCGGCAGGCTTCCACACTTGGATCCCGACCGACGAAGAGCTGGATTGGCTGACCGAAAAATACCCTAATACCTTCGACAAATACTACCGCCCGCGTTGGGAATTGGCGAAAAAAATGGAAGCCGAAGGCAAGCGCTTCTATTCCAGCGGTCTGCCACAGCTTTGCCAAGTGTGCCAAGTACCGATGGGCTTTACGGAGATGAACGGAGATGCTGGCGAAATCAGCTATCGATGCGCTGAGTTTGAAGGAGAGCGTTACCACATGTGTTCGGATGGCTGCTATGACATCTTTATGGAAGAACCTGAAAAATTCGCCCAATCCTGGTTACCTGTGCATCAGATTCTACAAGGAAACTGTGGCGGTCCCGAACTGGAGAAAATCCTCAGCGAGTATTACCGCATCAACGTCGGTGCCGACAATTTGGACATGAAAGGTTCACCCGACGAGCAGCGCTGGAAAGAATGGAAAGGCGTGGCCTGACAAGCAATTTAGCGAAGCTCACAAGTTCGTTTTAGTGAAACTCGTAAAGCTCGTTTTCAGACAGCCTCATCGTCAATCAATAACAATATAAAAGGAGAAACCATGCCAACTAAAGCCATCCATGAAAACTATCATGGCGACATCCGCGACCGCCGAGAAAACTTTGGCGGCAACATCTTAGTATATGTCGGATGGGATGAACACCTGCTCTTCTGCTCAGCCAAAGCGTTTCCGCTTCCGCCGTCCATGACCTTCAGAGACTTCCGTGAGCATGTACTGCCCGAAGGTTTTGCGCAACATCCTGACTTCGAACACATCAAGTGGAACGAAGTGCAATGGCGGCTCAACAACCAAGCCTTTTTGCCTGATGACGGCAAAACGTTAGAGCAGCTCGGTTTCGACCACAAATCGCTGCTACGCTTCAAGACGCCCGGGCTGAACGGCTGGAACGGCACCGGCGTGTAGAAAGGGGGAAATCATGAGTTATCAAGTAACTGTAGAACCCACCGGTGACGTGATTGAAGTGGAAGAAGGTCAAACCATTTTGTCTGCTGCGCTGCGTCAAGGTGTTTGGCTGCCGTTTGCCTGTGGGCACGGTACCTGTGGTACCTGCAAAGTGCAGGTTATCGAAGGCTATGGTGATCTCGGCAACGCTTCGTCTTTCGCCCTAATGGACGTGGAGCGCGACGAAGGCAAAGTGCTGGCCTGTTGCTGTATGCCCGAATCAGATATGACCATCGAGGCTGATATCGACGTTGATCCTGATTTCTTGGGTTACACGGTGGAAGACTATACCGCCACCGTCTCTGCGCTGAAGCCGCTTTCGCCTACCATTCTCGGCATTACCCTGAAACTCGATCGACCCATGAAGTTTCAGGCAGGTCAATACATCAACTTGCAAGTACCAAGTGTGGAAGGCACACGCGCGTTTTCTATTGCCAACCCGCCGTCTATGGCTGACACGGTTGAACTGCATGTACGAAAAGTCGAAGGAGGTGCGGCCACCACTTGGCTGCACGAAAGCCTGAAAGAAGGCGATGAGTTGCCACTTTCAGGCCCTTACGGTCAATTCTTTGTGCGTAAGTCCGATGGTCAAGACGTGATTTTCATTGCCGGTGGTTCGGGCTTGTCCAGCCCTGAATCCATGATTTTGGATTTGCTGGAAGAGGGCGACACCCGCCAGATTTACCTGTTTCAAGGCGCGCGTAATGTGGCCGAACTCTACCACCGCGAACTGTTTGAGAAACTGGCCGAAGAGCATGAAAAGTTTCACTACATCCCAGCGCTCAACGCCGCCTCGCCGGAAGAAGACTGGGAAGGCTTTAACGGCTTCGTGCACGAAGCCGTGGCCGATTACTTCAGTAACCGCTGCAGTGGCCACAAAGCCTATCTTTGCGGCCCGCCGCCGATGATCGAAGCCGCTATTACTACGTTGATGCAAAGCCGCCTGTTTGAGCGCGACATTCACATGGAGCGCTTCCTTACGGCCGCCGACGGCAGCGAAACACAAACCCGTTCGGCCTTGTTTAAGAAGATCTAAACCGCGGTTTAGATGTTTAGACAGGTCGTCTGAAAAAACCAAAACCTAATAACGAGGAGAAAGCAGTGACTAAAAAACTTAAAGCTGCCATTATCGGGCCGGGCAATATCGGCACCGACTTACTGATGAAAATGAAGCGTTCGGAGTGGATAGAGCCGGTGTGGATGGTCGGCATCGACCCACAATCCGAAGGTTTGAAGCGCGCCCGCGAAATGGGCATCAAAACCAGCGACATCGGCGTGGACGGTCTGTTGCCTCATGTGAAAGAAGACGATATCCGGATTGCCTTCGACGCTACATCCGCGTATGTGCATGCCGAAAACAGTCGCAAGCTCAACGAGCAGGGCGTGATTATGATCGACCTTACACCCGCCGCCATCGGTCCTTTCTGCATTCCGCCTGTGAATTTGAAAGCGCATGCTGAAAAGCTGGAAATGAACGTGAACATGGTTACCTGTGGCGGACAAGCTACCGTGCCGATGGTGGCGGCCATTTCCCGCGTTCAGCCGGTTAGCTATGGAGAAATCATCGCCACCGTTTCATCCAAATCGGTCGGCCCCGGCACCCGCGCCAACATCGACGAATTCACCCGTACTACCGCGCAGGCTGTGGAAAGCGTAGGCGGCGCCAAAAAAGGTAAAGCCATCATCATCATCAATCCGGCCGAACCGCCTTTGATGATGCGCGACACCATCCACTGCCTCACCGAAAGTGAACCCGACCAAGTCGCGATTACCGAATCCGTACACCGCATGGTGGCTGATGTGCAACGCTATGTACCGGGTTATACGCTGATCAATGGTCCTGTATTTGATGGTAATAAAGTGTCGATTTTCATCGAAGTGAAAGGCTTAGGCGACTTTCTGCCATCTTTTGCCGGCAACCTCGACATCATGACAGCCGCCGGTTTGCGTACTGCTGAAATGTTTGCTGAAGAAGCGGCCAACGGCGTTTTAACCCTGCCTGCACGCTAAGGAGGAAGACATGGATTTAAAAAGTAAAAAAGTTATTTTGCATGACATGAGCCTGCGTGACGGCATGCACGCCAAACGCCATCAGATTTCTTTAGACGAAATGGTAAACATCGCCACTGGCCTCGATGAAGCTGGTATGCCGTTGATTGAAGTGACCCACGGCGACGGATTGGGCGGCGCGTCCCTCAACTACGGTTTTCCCGCCCACAGCGACGAAGAATATCTCGGCGCAGTGATTCCCAAAATGAAGCAGGCCAAAGTTTCGGCCTTGCTGTTGCCCGGTATCGGCACCGTTGACCACCTCTTGATGGCCAAAGAATTGGGCGTGTCGTGTATCCGCGTGGCCACGCACTGTACCGAAGCCGACGTTTCCCAGCAACACATCACCAAATCCGCCGAGTTGGGCTTGGATACTGTCGGCTTCCTGATGATGGCGCACATGGTACCCTCCGCCAAACTGATCGAGCAGGCCAAGCTGATGGAAAGTTACGGCGCGAACTGCATCTACTGCACCGATTCGGCGGGCTACATGCTGCCCGAAGAAGTGGAGGAAAAAATCGGTGCGCTGCGCCAAGCCCTGAAGCCCGAAACCGAGCTGGGCTTCCACGGACACCACAACCTCGGCATGGGCATTGCCAATTCGCTGACCGCCATCAATGCCGGCGCCAACCGTATCGACGGCTCAGTAGCTGGCTTGGGTGCAGGCGCGGGCAATACCCCGTTGGAAGTGTTTGTAGCGGTGTTGGAGCGAATGGGGGTCGAGCACGGCACCGACTTATTCAAACTGATGGACGTGGCCGAGGACCGAGTGGTGCCGATTATGGATCACCCCATCCGCGTCGACCGCAACGCACTAACACTGGGCTATGCGGGCGTGTATTCGTCGTTCCTGTTGTTTGCCAAACGCGCCGAAGCCAAATACGGCGTCTCCGCCCGCGAAATTCTAGTGGAGTTGGGCAAGCGCGGCACCGTCGGCGGGCAGGAAGACATGATCGAAGATTTAGCACTCACTATGGCCAAGCAGAAAGGCAAAACAGCATGAGCATATTAAGCAAACAACAAATCGAGCAACTGGCCGAACATTTAGAAAACGCCGAATTGCAGGCTTATGAAGTCACCAAAATCACCGACGATTTCCCTGAAATGGATTATGAAGACGCCTTCGACATCCAATGGGAAATCCGTCGCCGCAAAGAAGAGCGTGGCAACAAAATTGTTGGCATGAAAATGGGGCTGACCTCATGGGCCAAGATGAGCCAAATGGGCGTAGAGCATCCCTGCTACGGCTTTCTGGCCGACTATTTTAGTGTGCCCGAAGGTGCAGCAGTAAAGCACGACGAGCTGATCCACCCGAAAATCGAGGCCGAGCTGGCGTTTGTGACCAAAGCCGATCTGCGAGGTCCCGGCTGTCACATCGGCGACGTATTGGCCGCCACCGATTTTGTGATGCCTGCCATCGAAGTGATTGACTCACGCTACAAAGATTTCAAATTCGATTTGAAATCGGTGATTGCCGACAACTCTTCTTCCAGTCGTTTCATTACCGGCGGCTGTGCCAAACCCGTGAGCGAATTAGATTTGAAAACGCTGGGCGTGGTGATGGAAATCAACGGCAAAGTGGTGCAGACCGGCGCCGGCGCGGCGGTGCTGGGACATCCGGCAGCATCGATCGCTATGCTGGCGAACATGCTGGCTGAACGCGGCGAATATTTGCCGGCCGGTTCGTTTGTGATGATCGGCGCAATTACCGCCGCCGTACAGGTGGAAAAAGGCGACTCGTTCTGCGTACATTTCCAAGATTTGGGCAGCATCAGCGGTCGTTTTGAATAAAGGTCAAGAAAGGAAACAATCATGCCGATTATTCAGATCCACATGATCGAAGGCCGTACCGACGAGCAAAAAGAAGCCGTCATCCGCGAAGTAACCGAAGCTATGGTTCGTGCAGTAGGTGCGCCGAAAGAATCGGTGCGCGTACTGATTAACGAAATGCCCAAGCAGCATTTCGGTATCGGCGGAGAATCGGCGAAAGCGAAAGGACGTTGATGTTTCAGACGACCTGTCTGAAAACAAGAGGTCGTCTGAAGACCGCGAAGGAGGAAACATGGGCTACACCGTATGTATTAAAGATTCGAGCGGTTCGGCTGCTTGCACGCGCAGCATTATCGTTCACGAAGGTCAAACCCTGCTGGCCGCTTCTGAGCAGATAGGGCAGTGCACCATTTCGGTGGGCTGTCGCGGCGGAGGATGCGGCGTGTGTCGGATACGGATTTTGTCGGGCTGCTACCGCAAAAAGGCCATGAGCAAAACCCATATCAACGAGCAGGATTTGGCTGAAGGCGTGGTACTGGCTTGCCGAGTTTTTCCCGAAAGCGATATGGAAATCGTGAGCGAGCCGCCCCAGCCGCCTTACAACCCGTTTATTTAATTTATGCAACACCACAACCACAGACTGAACACTAAAAACGAATACAGGAGAAACATCATGAGAAAAGGTGTAATGCGTCCAGGACACGTACAAATCCGCGTATTGGACATGGAAGAGGCCGTGAAACATTACGGTGATTTAATGGGCTTGCTTCCCATGGGCAGCGACGAACAAGGCCGCCGCTATTTCAAAGGCTGGACGGAAGTTGACAGCTTCTCCGTCGTGCTGCGTGAAACCGACGAAGCGGGCATGGATTTCATGGCGTTCAAAGTGCTTGACGAAGCCACCCTTGACAAACTGCGTCAAGAATTAATCGATTTCGGCGGGCTGGACGTACAAGACATCCCCGCAGGCGAGTTGAAAGGCTGTGGTCGCCGCGTACGCTTCACCGCACCCACCGGTCATGTGTTCGAGCTGTTCGCTACCAAGGAGCAACCTGGCAAATACGGCGTGGGTGAACGCAACCCCGAAGCCTGGCCGCGCGATTTGAAAGGCATGAAAGTCACCCGTTTCGACCACTGCCTGCTCTACGGCGACGACCTCGATCGCACCTACGATCTGTTCACGCAGGTATTGGGCTTCGACTTGACAGAACAAGTGCTAACACCCGACGGCACCCGCGCTGCGCAGTTCCTCACTTGTTCGATGAAAGCACACGACGTGGCCTTTATCCGCCATGCCGAAAAGGGCAAATTCCACCACGCCTCGTTTTATCTCGAAACGTGGAACGATGTTCTGCTGGCTGGTGATTTGATTGCTATGACCAACACTTCCATTGACATCGGCCCAACACGTCACGGCATTACCCTCGGTCAAACGATTTACTTCTTCGATCCGTCGGGTAACCGCAACGAAGTGTTTGCAGGCGGAAATTACCACTACCCCGACCACCCGCCGGTAACATGGGATGTCGATCAGTTGGGCAAAGCCATTTTCTACCACGACCGCGTGCTCAACGAGCGTTTCTTAACAGTATTGACTTAAATCGTATTTTCAGACGACCTGTCTGAAATCAAAGGTCGTCTGAAAAACTTGCACAAACCCTATCGCAAATAAACTGAACACAACAGCACGTTATTCCGGATTTAAATCCGAATATCTCTCCAAGTTTACTGAAAATCGGTATAGTCGAGTATGGCTGAATAAGTTTATTTGTCCTATTAAAAACAGAGGTAGGAACATGAAAGAATTCAAACATTTTATCAACGGCGAATATGTTGGCTCGTCCAGCGGCAAAACTTTTGAAAACCGCAATCCGGTCGACAATAGCCTAATCGGCATGGTACATGAAGCAGGTAAAGAAGAAGTCGATGCCGCCGTAGCCGCCGCCCGCGCCGCCCTCAAAGGTCCGTGGGGCAAGCTCACCCAAGCCCAGCGCATTCAGCTCTTAAACAAAGTGGCCGACCGCATCAACGAGCGTTTCGACGAGTTTCTTGAAGCCGAATGCTGCGACACCGGCAAACCGTGCAAAATGGCTTCGCACATCGACATTCCGCGTGGTGCCGCCAACTTCAAAGCCTTCTCTGAAACCTTGGCCAACCATCCCACTGAAGCCTTCCGACTTGACACACCTGACGGTAAGGGTGCCATCAACATCGGCCACCGTACACCCAAAGGCGTAGTTGCCGTGATTTCACCGTGGAACCTGCCGCTGCTGTTAATGACTTGGAAAGTCGGTCCTGCCCTGGCCTGCGGCAACACCGTTGTCGTGAAGCCTTCTGAAGAAACCCCCGCTACCACCACATTGCTCGGTGAAGTGATGAACGAATGCGGCGTGCCGCCCGGCGTATTCAACGTTGTACATGGTTTCGGTCCCAATTCCGCCGGTGCGTTCCTTACCGAACATAAAGGCATCGATGCCATTACCTTCACCGGCGAAACCCGAACCGGCGAAATCATCATGAAAGCCGCCGCTGTCGGCCTGCGCAACATTTCTATGGAATGCGGTGGCAAAAACCCAGCTATCGTGTTTGCTGATTGCGATTTGGAAAAAGCCGTCGAAGGCACCATGCGTTCCGCCTTCGTCAACTGCGGTCAAGTCTGCCTCGGCACCGAGCGCGTGTATGTAGAACGCCCACTGTTCAACGACTTCGTGCGCCGCATGAAAGAAGAAGTCGCTAAACTTAAACCCGGTCGCCCCGAGGATCCTGAAGCGAACTTCGGTCCGCTGGTGAGCCAAGAGCACCGCAACAAAGTGCTGTCGTACTATAAATTGGCCGTGGAAGAAGGCGCTACTGTCGAAATCGGCGGAGGTGTACCCGACATGGGCGAAGCACTCAAAGACGGTGCATGGGTCGAGCCGACCATCTGGACAGGTTTACCCGACGACGCACGCGTCGTCCGCGAAGAAATTTTCGGTCCTTGTTGTCATATCCGCCCCTTCGACACAGAAGACGAAGCTATCGCGCTGGCCAACAACACCGACTACGGCCTAGCAGCAGCCATCTGGACGGAAAACAGCAGCCGCGCCGTGCGCGTGGCCGAGCAGATGGAAGCCGGTATCGTGTGGGTGAACAGCTGGTTCCTGCGCGATTTGCGCACCGCATTCGGCGGAGCCAAACAGTCCGGCATTGGTCGCGAAGGCGGTGTACACGGCCTCGAGTTTTACACCGAGTTGAAAAACATCTGTATCAAGATATAAGCAGAACATCTGAAAGCAGACTGAGCGGTTGTAAAAACCTTAGGGCGGGCATCCCTGCCCGTCACACTTAACAATCCAACACCCCATAATAAAAGGTCGTCTGAAATTTCAGACGACCTCACGGAGACATACTATGATCCAAGACGATATCAAACGCTTCGGTACCATGCTCTACCAAGCCATGAGCAGCCGCCAAGCTATCCGTCCACTCACCGAACAAGCACCCGACATCACCATTGAAGAAGCTTACCACATCTCCCAAGCCTTTCTGCAACACCGCTTGGATGCTGGAGAAAAAGTCATCGGCAAAAAAATCGGCCTCACCTCGCACGCCGTACAATCCATGCTTAAAGTCGACCAGCCCGATTTCGGCTTCCTCACCGACAAAATGGTATTCAGCCAAGGGCAAGACATGCCCATCAGCCAAATGCTGATGCAGCCGCGCGCCGAGGGCGAGATTGCGTTTGTGCTGAAAAAAGATCTAAACGGTCCCGGCGTGACCGCTGCCGACGTCATTGCCGCCACCGAATGCGTGATGCCGTGTTTTGAAATTGTCGATTCCCGTATCGAAAACTGGCAAATCAAAATCCAAGACACCGTCGCTGACAACGCCTCCTGCGGCCTCCTGATTCTCGGCGACACTGCCGTCAGCCCGCGCCAAGTCGATTTGCGCACCTGCGGCATGGTTGTTGAGAAAAACGGCAAAATCATCAGCACCGGTGCCGGAGCAGCCGCCCTTGGCAGCCCCGTCAATTGTGTCGCTTGGCTTGCCAACACCTTGGGTAGCTTCGGAATCCCACTCAAAGCAGGCGAGATCATCCTCTCTGGCGCGCTAGTTCCATTGGAAAATGTGAGTGCAGGCGATTTCATGTCTGTATCTATCGGCGGTATTGGTAATGCTTCAGTGTTGTTTAGCTGAAATGGTTTCAATAGGTAAATATAGTTAAAAAACTTAAAAATAGTATATTTGTCATACTCAGACTTAACCTGAGTATCTTGAGTTCAGGTAATTTAAGAGATACGAAGTTCAAGCACGAGTATGACGTTTATACTTCTGCTATTGATTGGCTGTACTAGACCTTTACAAAATAGCCCCTTTACCTAAGAGTCGAAACCCAAATACAGAATTTCGGATCTTGGATAAAGGGGCTATTTTGTAAAGGTTTCAGCTAAGAAGATGGTTGGTACAGGTTTCTCTCATAAAAAAGGTCGTCTGAAAAGGCTGCGATAGTGTTTTCAGACGACTTCTAATGGCGTTTAATTCAGATTATTGGGCATATTTTTTACCCAAAGTTTGAGCAGCTTTTTGTACTTCCTGATTGGCTT
>KV796948.1 GCA_001809325.1 Neisseria sp. HMSC077D05
TGTAGGAAAACGTTGCGTTGTTTACACCACAGATTGAGAAAAATAAGCCTGCAAGACCTCAAACGGCGTATCGCCGTTCAAACTGCGGTGCGGCTTCACAGTGTTATAGAAATTAACAAAGCGGCACAACTCCTTTCGCCGGTGTTCCGGACTGTCAAACAACTGTTTCTCATGCCACATCTCCATCAGGGTACGGATAACCCGCTCCGCCTTACCGTTGGTCTGCGGACGGGCAACCCGGGTAAACTTTTGACCAATCCCGTTCTCGTAACAGGCTACACCGAAAGCATGGTTGGCCGAGCCTTTGTATTCCGTACCGTTGTCGGAGTAAACGCACTCAATCAGGTATGGACAGGGATCAATCAGGTGTTCGGTCAGAAACTTGGCGGCACTGTCTGCGGTTTTGTCCGGCAAAATGGCGGCGTATAGCTCC
Source organism: Neisseria sp. HMSC077D05 (assembly GCA_001809325.1). Lineage (GTDB taxonomy): Bacteria > Pseudomonadota > Gammaproteobacteria > Burkholderiales > Neisseriaceae > Neisseria. The sequence goes on from KV796948.1 coordinate 434, forward strand.
CTTGAGAAATCGTCAATGGCGACAAACAGGTAATCCCGCTTATCGGTAGCTTTCTGCCCTTTGAGCAGCGGCAGCCGTTTGGTATCGAGATGTACCGGCTCTCCGGGGTAGGATTTATTGTAGCGTTTGGCCTGCCTTTTGAGTTTTTCCTGAATGCCGCGTTCTACCTTGGCCAGGCGTTTCATTCCGTACTTTGCCTGTTTGAAACGGTTGTTGGTACTGGTTTGGGGTTTGAGCAGTCTGCCTCTTGCGGCTTTAAGTGCGCGGTAAATGGTGACGCGGCTGACTTGGTAGCGGCGTGCCAGGGAGGTGACGCTTTCCTTCCCCTGCGTGTAGGCCAGCCAAATGGCTTGGCGGTGGTGCGGGGTGAGACGGGTGTTTTTGTGCATGTTCATGTTTCAGTATTCTCCTGGAAATACTGTAAACAACGCTACT
>KV796949.1:0-31504 GCA_001809325.1 Neisseria sp. HMSC077D05
GCCCATCAGCAGATCGTTACCGTCCATGCCGTGTAGCGTGTCACTTCCACGCCCACCGCTTAAGCGGTTGTTACCGTTGTTGCCTATTAGGGTGTTATTTGAGTTGTTACCGAAACCGTAGTGGTTACCGTAGCCTGTCAGTGTCAGGTTTTCGACGTGTGTAGGTAAGGTAAAGTCCGTATCAGCATAAACCGTATCGTTGCCTTCATATCCATATTCAACGATAGTGTCACCTGCGTTTTTACTGTGATAAATATCGTTGCCTAAGCCGCCGTAGAATACAGTATGTCCGAGACTGCCATATAAAACGTCATCGTGGGTCGTGCCTTTAATGACGACGGATTCATTGTTTGCTACGTTATAGTATAAAGGGTGCAATGTATTGGCCATAATGGCTCTCCTTGTGAACAAGTTGCTGGGGAAAATAGATATAAATATCTATTTGACATTTATAGGTTTTTTCTTGTATGTTTGATGCTGATTGTATCGAGAAATAAAATGATGCAAAAGATATAATAATTTATATTATTGTTTTTTATACTAATTTAAAATATGAAATAATATTTAATAGTATTTTAATGTCGAGAGGGTGAAAAAACGAAAAGGTCGTCTGAAAACTGATTTTCAGACGACCTTTTGTTGCTATCTGTAACGAATCGTGCTTTAGGTGTCGTTTCTCAGCAAAAGCAGATTCGTTCCAAATGGTCTGTTCTTTTTAGCAAATCTTTAGCCGATGATATTGGATGGGCCCAACCAGACAAAATCGAATTTGGCAAATATGGTGCTGCTGCTTGAACCTGCCTCACGATAAGCAAGAGTATGCTGCTCTGTATCGAAGATGAGATAAGGACGGTCTTTTTGGAGGATGACCTCAGGGTCTTTGTCAACGAACATCTTTGACCAGCTCAAATTGGCGTTGCTGCCAGTCAGCAGTGAACGCATACCAGATAGATCGAGTTTGTCCGTCGTAGGGTTAAAGTCGAGCAAACGGTCTATACTGCCTTCACGAATATCTGATGCAGTAAAGGCAACGGTGTCGTTGCCTTCACCTGTGATGATGGTGTCGCTACCCGAGCCGCCTGCAATATAGTCATCACCGTCTCCACCGTTGAGATGGTCATTTCCATTTCCGCCTAACAGGGTGTCGTTGCCACCCATGCCGTACAGGGTATCATTGCCGTCTTCACCGCTCAGACGATTATCCCCTTTGTTGCCTGTCAAGATATTGTCATTATGGTTGCCAATACCGAAGATGTTGTTGCTACCTGTCAAAGTCAGGTTTTCAACATTTGCTGCGGCGGTGTAGGAAACGCTACTGTAAATGGTATCGGTACCTTCTCCCGATCGCTCGGTAACTGTGTCATTTACATTATCCACATGATAGACATCATTTCCATCCCCGCCGGTCATCTTGTCTACGCCGTAGCCACCGTCTAAAGTATCATTTCCGTGTCCACCATCAAGTACGTCGTTGTTTTCACCACCTTCTAGGATGTCATCTCCGTTACCCCCGTAAAGACGGTCGTCACCTGCGCCACTCTGCAGAAGGTCGTCACCGTCCATGCCGTAGAGCGTGTCATATCCATCTAGATTATCGAGCAAGTAGTTGTTGCCGCTGTTGCCTGTCAGGATGTTGCTTTCTTCGTTGCCATAACCGTTGATGTTATCGTTTCCTATCAGCGTCAAGTTTTCGACGTTGCTATTAATAAAGTAGGAAACGCTGCTGTAAACAGTATCGGTACCTTCATCAAAATATTCGTCAACTTCATCGAGCCAATTATCAACATAGTAAATATCATCCCCCTGGTCACCACGCATGAAGTCTACTCCACTACCACCGTTTAAAGTGTCGTTGCCATCTCCACCCACAAGGCCGTCGCGACCATGTCCGCCCTCGAGCCAGTCGTCGCCATCTCCACCATAGAGCCGGTCATTGCCATCTTCACCATAGAGCCGGTCATCGCCATCTCCAGCATAGAGTGAGTCCTTGCCATCTCCACCATAGAGCGAGTCGTCGCCGTCACCGCCTAGCAACAGGTCGTTACCAGCCATACCTTCTAGCTTGTCATTGCCGCGACCGCCGCTCAAGCGGTTGTTGCCGCTGTTGCCTATTAGAATATTGTTGGAGTTGTTGCCAAATCCAAAGGTGTTGCCGTTGCCTGTCAGTGTCAGGTTTTCGACGTGGGTCGGTAAGGTAAAGGTTGTATCGGCGTAAACCGTATCATTGCCTTCATGTGCATATTCAACGATAGTGTCGCCCGCGTTCTTACTGTAATAAATATCGTCGCCCAAGCCGCCATAGAACGTGGTATGTCCGGGACTGCCATGTAAAACGTCATTACGGGGCGTTCCTTTGAGGACGACGGGTTTATTATTTGCTGCGTTGCTGGGTAAAGAGTGCAATGTATTGGCCATGATGGCTCTCCTTGAGAACAAGTTGCTGGGAAAAAATAATACCTATCTATCTGACATTAATAGATTTTTTTCTTGTGTGTCATGATGTTGATTGTATCGGGGAATAAAATGACGGGAAAGGTATAATAATTGATATTATTGTTTTGTTTGCTAATTTAAAATAAAAAATGATATTTGATAGTATTCTGATGTTGATGAGTGAAAAACGAAAAGGTCGTCTGAAAATCGGTTTTCAGACGACCTTTTGTTGTGATCTGTAACGAATTGTGCTTTATGTAGTTTCACAGCAAAAGCAATTGCAAAAATATACTGGGATTGTTTCTGTATGTCTTGTCAGGAAAAGAAAGAATAATGCTAGATTTCTAGAAAACGGTTAGGTTGATGCAAACGAGCGAATACGTCGAATTTTAGATATAAAAATTCAGACGACCTTGGGAGGTGGCACCAAAAGGTCGTCTGAAAATCTGAATTCCGTTATAAACCGCAAGTTTTCGGCTTGTTCGCCAGAATATTTATGACTTTGCGTTCGGGTTTGGACGGGGTAATTTTGATTTCGCTTTCGTCTTCTTCGCTGCCGTCGGAGTAGCGTTCAGGCATTTTTTCGCTGTCAAACGCCAAGTCGCCACCGTGTTTCAAGGTTTGACCGCGTTCCAAACCGACGAAGTCGAAAAGCTCGGGGTCGACAAGATGTGAGGGAACGACGTTTTGCAGGGCGGAGAACATGGATTCAATGCGGCCGGGGAAGCGCTTGTCCCAATCGCGTAGCATATCTCCTATGACTTGGCGTTGCAGGTTGGGCTGAGAGCCGCAGAGGTTGCACGGGATGATTGGGAACTGCTTCAGTTCGGCGTATTTAATCAAATCTTTTTCTTTTACATACGCCAGCGGGCGGATGACGATGTGTTCGCCGTTGTCGCTCACCAGTTTGGGCGGCATGGCTTTGAGTTTGCCGCCGTAAAACATATTTAAAAACATGGTGGCGAGGATGTCGTCGCGATGGTGTCCCAAGGCGATTTTGGTGCAGCCCAATTCTTTTGCGGTGCGGTAGAGGATGCCGCGGCGCAGGCGGCTGCATAATGAACAAGTCGTTTTGCCTTCGTCCAATACGCGTTTGACGGTGGAGTAGGTGTCTTCTTCGACGATTTTATACGGTACACCAATGCTTTCAAGATAGGTCGGTAATACTTCTTCGGGGAAGCCCGGCTGTTTTTGGTCGAGATTGACGGCAACCAGCTCGAAATCAATCGGCGCGCTAGCTTGGAGCTGGCGCAGGATGTCTAATAGGGCGTAGCTATCTTTGCCGCCGGAGAGGCAGACCATGATTTTGTCGCCCGGCTCAATCATGTTGAAATCGTTAATCGCGTCGCCGACGGCGTGGCGCAGGCGTTTGTTGAGTTTGTTGTTCTCTAATTCTTGCTTGGTTTTTTTTGACATGGCGGTTTGTACTTTGAAATAAGGAAAAATTTAAGGGCGGTATTGTACCGCAAAAAGCGTTTGGAAACTGCATATTAGAAAAAAGGGCTTTGAATTTGCATTTGAAACACGACATTTTTCTCAATAGAAAGATTTGTATCTAGGAAGGGTTTTTCTATTGTGTTGAGAGTGGGATGTTTGCATCAGGATAGGGGGTGAATTGATAAAGCAGGAGGATGATGACAATGAGTACGATGCCGTTTTTGAATGAGAGAAGCCGGCTTCTGTAATATACAGAAACCGGCTTGTACGAAACGTCTGAACAGTTGTCTATAGATACCTAAAATTTAGGAATAACTTCTTTTCAGACGACCTTTTGTCTCCATCAGGGGCGATTAACGGCTGCGTTCGATAAAACGGTAATAGGTTTCGCCGTCTTGGACGTAACCCAATTCCACACGGGCAATTTCAGAAATCGCTTCTTGACCGTTCGCCAAATCATCGACTTCCGCAGCAAGGAACTGGTTGCGCAAAGTGAGCGTCTGGTTTTTCTCCTCCTGCACGGAAAGTTGTTCCTGCAATTCTTCCGTATGCCCGATACTGCCTTTTCCGAACCAAAGGCTGTATTGGCAGTAAGCGAGTGCGATGGATAAAACAACAGTTACCCACTTCATACATCAATACCTTTTCTTATTTGCCCAGTTGATAGAATGCGGCTTTGCCAGGGTAGTAGGCAGCTTCTGCCAATTCTTCCTCGATGCGCAGCAGTTGGTTGTATTTCGCCATGCGGTCGGAGCGGCTCAATGAACCGGTTTTGATCTGCATACAGTTGGTAGCGACTGCCAAGTCGGCGATGGTACTGTCTTCGGTTTCGCCGGAACGGTGGCTCATTACGCTGGCGTAACGGCTGCGTTTTGCCAAGTCAACCGCTTGCAAGGTTTCGCTCAAAGTACCGATTTGGTTGACTTTGACCAGCAATGCGTTTGCCACGCCTTTTTCGATGCCTTGGGCAAGGATTTTCGGATTGGTTACGAACAAGTCGTCGCCGACCAGTTGTACTTTGCTGCCGAGTTTTTCGGTAAGGAGTTTCCAGCCTTCCCAGTCGTTTTCATCCATACCGTCTTCGATGGAGATAATCGGGAATTCGTTAACCAGGCCTTCAAGGTATTCGGCAAATTCTGCGCTGGTGTAAGAACGGCCTTCGGCTTCCAAGTGGTATTTGCCGTCTTTGTAGAACTCGCTGGATGCGCAGTCCAAAGCAAACAATACGTCATCGCCCGCTTTGTAGCCGGCGGCCTCGGTTGCTTCAACCATCAGTTGCAAAGCTTCTTTGTGGCTGTTCAGGTTAGGTGCGAAACCGCCTTCATCGCCGACAGTAGTCGGGAAACCTTTACCGTCGCACAGTTTTTTCAGCGCGTGGAAAATTTCGGCACCGCAGCGCAGGGCTTCGCGGAAAGATTTCGCGCCGACAGGCATAATCATAAATTCTTGAATGTTCAAGCTGTTATTGGCATGTTCGCCACCGTTGATAACGTTCATCATCGGAACAGGCAAAGCCATAGGACCGGCACCGCCTAAGTAACGGTAAAGCGGCAGGCCTGAATCTTCGGCAGCTGCGCGGGCAACAGCCATAGAAACCGCCAAAGTAGCGTTCGCACCCAAATTGCCTTTGTTTTCAGTGCCATCCAGCTCGATCATGATTTTGTCGATGTAGGATTGTTCGTTAGCGTCGATACCGATCAGGGCTTGGGCAATTTGGTTGTTGACGTGTTCGACTGCTTTCAATACGCCTTTACCCAAGTAACGGGATTTGTCGCCGTCACGAAGTTCCAAAGCTTCTTTTTGACCGGTAGATGCACCGCTCGGTACAGCGGCACGGCCCATTACGCCGGACTCCAGCAATACATCGCATTCTACGGTAGGGTTGCCGCGTGAATCCAAAATCTCGCGAGCAAAAATATCAACGATTGCGCTCATGAATATTCTCCAAATGAGGATAAAAAAGAAAAAGTAGCTTTGTTACATTTCAGACGACCTATGATCGCCGCTGAAAACATATCAATACCGATTATAACGATAGCGATACCAGAATCGCGATGAAACCGACTGTAAGTTTGTTTCACGTCAACATCAGTTTGCACAAAAAGCCAGATACGCCTAAACAGCCCCGCATTTTAACAGTTTTTGAGATTTTAGGGCAGGGAGGCTTGCTGCAAATGCTTTGTTTTAGGTGGAAAGGTCGTCTGAAAATATCTTAAGTAAGCTAATTGTTTTTGAATATGGACAGGTCATATGGTTTTTTATAAAATTCAGACATCATTTTTAAAAAGGTTACCGTATGAAGAAAATATTTTTAGGCGCTTTCATTGCATCAGTGTATATGCCTATTGCACTGGCTGATACCTGCGAAGCACCAAAATTGACCGGTAGAGAAGGTTACAGCACGGTTTTTTGTCTTAATGAAGAAGGCTTGTCTAGGGTTGTGAAGCCGGGTAACAAGAAGAACCCTTTTTTGCATGGCTTTGTTAATCGACAAGGGAAGGTTGTTGTTCCACTTAAGTATTATGATGCCTATGATTTTTCTGAAGGATTGGCAGCAGTATGTAAAACCGTAGGAAAATCAGATCAAATTTTATGCGGTTATATCAATGCCAGTGGTAAAGAAGTTATTCCTTTAAAATTCGAATACATGCCTGGTGATTTTTCACAAGGCATTGCCCCTGTCAAACAAAAAGGCAAATGGGGCTTTATCGATAAAAAGGGTAAAGTTGTCATCCCATTTCAATATGTTAAAGCCGATCCATTCAGTGAAGGACTCGCTGCGGTCGCTACTGTTGATACAAATAAATATGGCTATATCAATACAAAAGGTGAGATGGTTATTCCACCAAAATATGAAGAAGCTTTTTATTTTAATGAAGGCTTAGCTGCTGTTAAGATTCTTGATAAATGGGGTTATATCGATAAAAGAAATCAGTGGGTAATTCCTGCGCGATATAAAAGTGCTTATAATTTTGAGGATGGTATGGCAAGGGTTTCACAAAATGATAAATACGGTTATATCGATAAAAAGGGAAAGGTAGTTATCCCTTTTAAATATACGTATCTAGGTTCATTAAGTGAAGGTTTGATTGGTGCAGAATTAAACGGCAAATTCGGCTATTTAGATAGAACCGGCAAAGTAATCATACCGTTCAAATTTGGTACTTTCAATAATTTCCAAAATGGTGTGGCTCTTGTTAATATGAAAAATATATTTAAAGACGAAGATTATAGTGAGGATGAATTTTTTTATATTGATAAGCAAGGCAAGCCAGTTGAAGTGGAATAACAATTTTTGAATGTGATGCAATTAAGGTCGTCTGAAACTTTCAGACGACCTTTGTTCACTTGATCTCAGCGGTGATAGTTTGGTGCTTCTTTAGTAATCTGAACGTCGTGAACATGTGATTCGCTCATGCCCGCAGAGGTGATTTCTACAAATTCCGCTTTCTCGTGCATTTCTGCGATATTGGCGCAGCCCAAATAGCCCATGCTGGAACGCAGACCGCCGGTCAGTTGGTGAATGATGTTCACAATCGGGCCTTTGTAGGGAACACGGCCTTCGATACCTTCGGGGACGTATTTGTCGGTGCTGTCGGTTTTGTCTTGGAAGTAGCGGTCGGCGGAGCCTTGGCTCATTGCACCCAGAGAACCCATGCCGCGGTAGGATTTGTACGAGCGGCCTTGGTAGAGTTCGATTTCGCCCGGTGCTTCTTCCGTACCGGCAAACATACCGCCGAGCATGACGCTGTATGCGCCCGCTGCCAAGGCTTTGGCGATGTCGCCGGAGAAGCGGATGCCGCCGTCGGCAATCAGTGGAACGCCTGTGCCTTTGAGGGCTTCGGCAACATTGTGAATGGCGGTCAGTTGCGGCACGCCTACGCCTGCAACGATACGGGTGGTGCAAATCGAACCCGGACCGATACCGACTTTGACGGCATCTGCACCTGCTGCGACCAAATCCAAAGCGGCTTTGGCGGTTGCGATATTACCGCCGATGACTTGAATGTGCGGATAGGTTTCTTTCACCCATTTCACGCGTTCGATAACGCCTTGGCTATGACCATGTGCAGTATCGACGACGATGACATCGACTCCTGCTCCAACCAATGCTTTTACGCGCTCTTCAGTGTCACCGCCAGTGCCGACTGCCGCGCCTACACGCAAACGGCCTTCGGAGTCTTTGTTGGCGTTTGGAAACTCGGTGGTTTTCAAAATATCTTTTACGGTAATCAAGCCTTTAAGCTCGTCTTTTTCGTTCAAGACCAAAACGCGCTCAACTTTATGTTCGTGCATCAGTTCGCGCGCTTCGTCGATGCTTGTGCCTTCGGGGACAGTAACCAAACGTTCGCGCGGGGTCATGATGGCGGAAACGGGCAGGTCGAGGCGGTTTTCAAAACGCAGGTCGCGGTTGGTAACGATACCTACTACTTTGCCGTTTTCAACGACGGGCAGGCCGGACATTTTGCGTTTGCGTTGCGCGCGCATTTCCAATACTTCGCGGATGAGCGTCGTCGGGGCAACCGTTACCGGGTCTTTTACCACGCCGCTTTCATGGCGTTTCACTTTGGAAACGGCACGCGCCTGCATTTCGGGCGTCATGTTTTTATGGATAATGCCGATACCGCCTTCCTGCGCCATGGAAATGGCGAGGCGTGCTTCGGTAACGGTGTCCATCGCGGCGGAAAGTAAGGGGAGGTTGAGCGTGATTTCGCGGGTGAGCTTGGTTTGAAGTTTAACGTCTCGTGGCAGCACGGTTGAATGTGCAGGAACCAACAAAACATCGTCGAAAGTATAGGCTTTTTCTACGATACGCATGATGCTCAGTCTTTCAGTTTGTGCAAGATGCACGGCATTATAACACCCGCTAAGATTTGTTGACAGCGGATTGTTTGCAATTTGAGATTATTTTTTTACGACACCATTACGATGCATATTTTTGAATTAATATGACATATTTTTAAAAATCAAGTAGAATAGGGTCGTCTGAAAACACGTTTACGATGAAAACAAAATGAACAAATCATCTTTATCCTTATTTTTGCTTGGCGTTTTGTATGCTGCCGGAGCAATGGCCGGAAATAATGTTTATACATGGAAAAGCGGCAGTGGCAGCACCAGCTACTCCGATACGCCTAATCGTTTGCAGCCGGAACGTTCGAATATTGTGAACATTCGAACCCGTAACGTGACGCCTGCGGTTGCCAAGCCGGAAAATGCTCAAGAAGGGACGCTGTCAGAACAGCAAGCCAAGCTGAACGAGAAAATTTTGGCGCAGAATAAGCAGGTTGAGGAGCAGAATAAGAAAGTTGAAGAAGCAAACCGCCAAAATAAAGAAGACAATTGCCGGATTGCCCGCGTAAATCGTCAGTTTGCGGAAAGTGCGCGTACAGCCAATCGCGATGATTTGATTAAGCAATATCAGGGCGATATTAACAAATATTGCAATTAATTGTATTAGAATAAGAATAAGGCATACGGTAGTGATCGTATGCCTTATTTTTTAGTGTATTTTGTATGACTGCTCAATGGACAGGGGTAATCCATCGATAAGGGTGTATTGGCAAAATTTGGGGTTCAGTTGTGATTTTGCTGCGTCATGTATTCCAAGGCGTGTTGTGCAAGCGTATTGCCTTGGGCGGCGGCTTTTTCAAACCAAGATTTTGCTTGGGTAACATTTTGGGTTACCCCTTGTCCGTTTTCGTATAAAACGCCTAAGTTGTTTTGGGCGTTGGCATTGCCTTGTTCTGCCGCTTTTTTGTACCAATATTTTGCCTTGGTGTAATTTTGGGTAACGCCTTGTCCCTCTGCATACATGATGCCTAAATTATATTGCGCTTTGGCGTTGCCTTTCTTGGCGGCTTTTTCAAACCATGACTTGGCAAGTTTATAATCTTGGCCTACGCCTTCACCTGAGTAATACATTAAACCCAAGTAAAATTGTGCACTGTCTTCCCCTTGGTCTGCTGCTTTGTGAAACCAAGTTTTTGCCTGTATATAGTCTTGTGGAACGCCTATACCGGCATAATGCAGAATACCTAAATTAAACGCTGCTTCTGCATTGCCCTGTTCGGCTGCCTTTTCCCACCAAAATTTGGCTTGGCGATAGTCTTGTGCCGTTCCTTGACCTTCGTAATAAATGATTCCAAGATTGAATTGCGCTTCGGCGTTGTCGTTGTGCGCTGCTTTTTCAAACCAGTATTTTGCCTGCTCGTAATCCTGTGTCGTACCGATGCCTTTGGCGTACATAGTGCCTAAGTCAAGTTGAGAACGGGTATCTCCCTGTTTCGCCATTTCTTGCATCAATCGGAAGGCTTGGTTTTCATTATTTTGAGAGACATTGTGGCGCGGGGTGTAATGTGGTTTTGCTGCATAAGCCTGCATTCCTGAGATGGAAAGCAGGATGGTTAGGATAAGTGTTTTAGACGTAATGTTCATGACTATAAAATATAATTGGTATTAGGAGAGTCGATTGTCTATATTAACTTGTCTTAAAAATGAAGTAAATCAAATATGGACGATTTGAACAATATAGGGATGAAAGGTCGTCTGAAATTGCCACAATTCCCCAAATCCCGATAAAATCGTCCTTCATAACCATATTTTTAGATTTTTAGGACACGCCGTGCAAGGACTTGATTATTGCCGTCAGAAGGCAGAAGAAAGCCGCTCCAGTTTTTTGTCGGGCTTCCGTTTCCTACCGCAGGAAAAGCGGGATGCGATAACGGTTTTATATGCTTTTTGCCGCGAATTGGACGATGTGGTCGATGACTGTTCCGATCCGAATGTGGCGCAGGCGACGCTGAATTGGTGGCGCGGCGATTTAGATAAGGTATTCGGCGGCATGATGCCGGAGCATCCGGTCAATCAGGCTTTGCGGCAGGTTAAGGAAACCTTCAAGCTGTCGAAATATGAATTGGAAGCCTTAATCGACGGGATGCAGATGGATTTGGTTCAGGCGCGTTACGGCAGTTTTGAAGAGTTGAAAATGTATTGCCACCGCGTCGCAGGCGTAGTCGGCTGCCTGATTGCGCGGATTTTGGGTTTTTCAGACGACCAAACGTTGGAATACGCCGATAAGATGGGCCTTGCGCTGCAGCTGACGAACATTATCCGTGATGTTGGCGAAGATGCGCGAAACGGTCGGATTTACCTGCCGATGGAGGAAATGCAGCGGTTTGACGTGCCTGCAAGCGTGATTATGCAGTGTAAGCCGACGGATAATTTTGCCGAACTGATGCGTTTTCAAGTTTCACGCGCCCGCGAGACTTATCGTGAGGCGATGTCGCTGTTGCCCGCCGCCGATAAAAAATCCCAAAAAGTCGGATTGGTCATGGCGGCGATTTATTACGCGCTGTTGAAAGAAATCGACCGCGACGGCGCGCAAAACGTTCTGACTTATAAAATTGCCATTCCTTCGCCGCGCAAAAAGCGTATTGCCCTGAAAACCTGGTTATTCGGATTTAAGCCATGAACACTCCGCATCTTCGCCCGAAAATTGCCGTCGTCGGCGCAGGCTGGGCAGGTTTGTCTGCCGCAGTGTCGTTGGCGCGCCGTGCCGATGTTACTGTATTTGAAGCCGGTCGGCAGGCGGGCGGACGGGCGCGTACTTTGGCTGGAAACGCTGACGGATTCAGCTTTTTGGACAATGGGCAGCATATTTTGCTTGGCGCGTATCGCGGCGTATTGACGCTGATGGAACACATTGGTGCCGACCTTGAGGCCGCGTTCTGCCGTTTGCCGCTGCAATGGCATATGTATGAGGGTTTGCAGTTTCAAAGTACGAACCTTCCTTCTCCGCTGCATATTTTGACCGGCATATTGCGTGCTAAAAACGTTTCGTTTTCTCTGAAAATCAAGCTGTTATCCGATATGGCTGCGTTGCAGCGTTACGCACGCGGCAAGCGTGCTGATTTGGCCGTTGCCCAATGGCTGCGGCAGCGCAATGTCCCGCGCAGGCTGGTTGCAGAGTTTTGGCAGCCGCTGGTGTGGGGCGCGCTCAATACGCCCTTGGAACACGCAAGTTTGCGGGTATTGTGCAATGTTTTGTCCGACGGCGTATGGGCGGATAAATCCGGCAGCGACTATCTTTTGCCCAAGCGCGATTTAGGCGCAATCATCGCCGAGCCTGCGTTGGCAAAACTCAAGCAATACGGTGCGGACATCCGTCTTGAAACCCGCGTAGGTCGTCTGAAAAACCTTCCTGACGGACGCGTTGTTGTGAATGAGGAGGCTTTTGATGCCGTTATTGTTGCGACTGCGCCATATCATGCCGTCCATCTTTTCCCTGAAGATACTCCGGACTATATTCAGACGACCTATCAAAATCTCCAATACCACTCGATTACTACCGTTTATCTTCGCTATGCCGTTCCCGTTCATTTGCCCGCGCCGCTTACCGGATTTGCCGATGGTACGGCGCAATGGCTGGTGTATCGCGGCGCACTCGGTTTGCCGACAAACGAAGTCGCCGCCGTCATCAGCGTTTCCGATCACATCGGAGCGTTCAAAAGCCAAGAATGGGCGGAGAAAGTCCATGCAGACGTAAAACGCATCTGCCCTTATTTGGACGAACCCGAAGCCGTCCGCGTTATTACCGAAAAACGGGCGACCACAGCCTGCACGCTTGATTCCGTCACTCCCGATTTTGCTTGGCTACACCAGCGGAATATCTATCCCGCAGGCGACTACCTGCACCCGCGCTATCCGGCTACGCTGGAAGCGGCGGTACAGTCAGGTTTAATGGCGGCGGAAAGGTGTTTGGCAGAAATCAATCTGAAAAAAAGGGAGAGCGATGCTCAGTCCTTGCTTTGACTGAGCTATTAAAGCTAAAGCTTGGCGTGAATGTTACGCAAAAAGGTCGTCTGAAAACGTTTGGCAGATTAAATCTGTGTTTTCAGACGACCTTTGTTGATGGTGGTTGCATGATCTAAACATTTGGGTCCGGCTGCGGATGACACATTGTCTTAATCGGCGCATAATCGACGAATTGACTCAATATAGTGATTAACTTTAAACCAGTACGGCGTTTGCCTCGCCTTAGCTCAAAGAGACGATTCTCTAAGGTGCTGAAGCACCAAGTGAATCGGTTCCGTACTATCTGTACTGTCTGCGGCTTCGTCGCCTTGTCCTGATTTATGTTAATCCACTATATCTGCAACGGCGTTGTTGTATTCGGTTCAAAGACAATCCAGATAGGAAATGTCTCATACCCTGTCGGACGAGACCATACGAAGCAACGCCATTCATTGACTATACATCAGACTTAAAACCGCAAAGGAAATCGGATGCAAAACTACCTGACCCCCAATTTTTCATTCGCCCCCATGATTCCCGAACGCGCCCTTGGCAGCCGCGTCTGGGATACCGAAGGCCGTGAATACATCGACTTGTCGGGCGGTATCGCGGTCAACGCGTTGGGACACTGCCATCCCGATTTGGTTGCCGCGCTGGCAGAGCAGTCGCAAAAATTGTGGCACATTTCTAATATCTATACGACCAAGCCCGCGCAGGAATTGGCACAAAAGCTGGTAGAACATACCTTCGCTGATAAAGTATTCTTCTGCAATTCCGGCGCGGAAGCCAACGAAGCCGCGCTGAAACTGGCGCGAAAATACGGACGCGATCATTTTGGTGAACACAAAACCGAAATCATCTCTTGCCTGAACAGCTTCCACGGACGAACGCTGTTTACCGTCTCTGTCGGCGGCCAGCCCAAATACAGCAAAGACTACGCGCCGCTGCCGCAAGGCATCACCCACGTTCCGTTTAACGATATTGCTGCATTGGAAGCTGCTATCAGCGAAAACACCTGCGCTGTAATCATCGAGCCGATTCAAGGTGAAAGCGGCATCCTTCCTGCCACGCAGGAATATCTGCAAGCCGCGCGCGGTTTGTGCGACGAACACGGCGCATTGCTGATTTTAGACGAAGTGCAAACCGGTATGGGGCATACGGGTAAACTGTTTGCCTACGAGCATTACGGCATTACGCCCGATATTCTCAGTTCCGCCAAAGCCTTAGGCGGCGGCTTTCCTATCGGCGCGATTCTGACCACTGATAAAATCGCTCCGACCTTCGGACCGGGGACGCACGGTTCGACTTTCGGCGGCAACCCGATGGCGTGTGCCGTTGGTAGTCGTGCGTTCGACATTATTAATGCGCCGGAAACCTTGGCTCATGTGGAAAAACAAGGAAAAAAATTTCAGACGACCTTGCGGGAGTTGGGCGAGAAAACCGGTGCGTTTAAAGAAGTACGCGGTATGGGGCTGCTCATCGGCTGCGTGCTGGCAGACCAAAACAAAGGTCGTGCTTCAGAAATTACCGCCGCTGCACTGAAACACGGCCTGATGGTATTGGTTGCCGGAGCCGACGTGGTACGTTTCGCCCCCAGCCTGCTGCTAAACGATGAAGATATGGCAGAAGGGCTGAAACGCTTGGAGGCTGCATTAACGGAATGGCTCGTCTGAATTTGATTGATTTTATTTAACTGTTAATAAATTTGATGAAGTATTTCTATTCGGCTGATAATGGAAAATACAACCGTTTGTTGGTTTTAGAAAATAATCAATCTAAAAATTTTCTTTTTTGTTTAAAAACGAGCAGAATTTAATCAAATCCATATACCCATTGTTCAGAATAAAACCGATGTTATAAATTGTAATTTGCCAGTTATTCCAATTACTGATACGATTTGCGGCGGAATAAATTCAAATAAATGACTCATTGCGCCCTTTATTTTCAATTTTATTTTTAATTAATTGATAATATTAGGGTAATTGTGGTTTTGCGTTTGATTTAATTTTAGGAATTTTCGTTTTTGTATATCAATTTTCGCAAACGAAAACATTAGGGGTATAACCCTCTGTCATTGAATAACACTCAACATAAGGATAGATACTATGTCCACCCAATTACACGATGTTGACCCGATTGAAACCCAAGAGTGGTTAGACGCGTTAAGCTCAGTTCTAGAATACGAAGGCAGCGAACGCGCACAATACCTGTTGGAACATCTGGTTAAATACAGCCGCGACAAAGGCGTCCGTATGCCTCACGGCACAACCACACCGTATTTGAATACCGTTTCGGTTGAAGACGAAAAAGGCATTCCGGGCGATCAAAACATCGAACACCGCATCCGTGCATTCGTGCGCTGGAACGCCGCCGCCATCGTATTGCGCGCCGGTAAAAAAGATTTGGAGCTGGGTGGTCATATCGCATCTTTCCAATCTGCCGCAACCATGTACGAAGTGGGTTTCAACCACTTCTGGAAAGCTAAAGGCGAAGGCGAAGAAGGTGATTTGGTATTCTTCCAAGGCCACGTTTCTCCAGGTATCTATGCCCGCGCTTTCGTTGAAGGCCGTCTGACTGAAGACCAACTGAACAATTTCCGTCAGGAAGTGGGCGGACATGGTCTGCCTTCTTACCCGCACCCGCACTTGCTGCCTGATTTCTGGCAATTCCCGACCGTATCTATGGGCTTGGGTCCGATCATGGCGATTTACCAAGCCCGTTTCCTGAAATACTTGGAATCACGCGGTCTGGCAAAAACCAAAGGCCGTAAAGTATGGTGTTTCTGCGGTGACGGCGAAATGGACGAACCCGAATCACAAGGCGCCATTGCATTGGCAGCACGCGAAGGTTTGGATAACCTGATTTTCGTCATCAACTGTAACCTGCAACGTTTGGACGGTCCTGTCCGCGGTAACGGCAAAATCATCCAAGAATTGGAAGGCAACTTTGCCGGCGCAGGCTGGAATGTTGTCAAAGTCATTTGGGGTCGCCGTTGGGACCGCCTCTTGGCAAAAGACAAAGACGGTATCCTGCGCAAACGCATGGAAGAATGTTTGGACGGCGACTACCAAACTTATAAATCCAAAGATGGCGCGTACGTGCGCGAACATTTCTTCAATACCCCTGAATTGAAAGCATTGGTTGCTGATATGACCGATGAGCAAATCTGGGCATTGAACCGCGGCGGTCACGACCCTCAAAAAGTGTACAATGCTTATGATCTCGCAGCTAACCATGCAGACGGAAAACCTACCGTAATTTTGGCGAAAACCATTAAAGGTTATGGTATGGGTGCATCCGGCGAAGGTCAAAACGTTGCCCACCAAGCCAAAAAAATGGACAAAGCATCTCTGAAACAATTCCGAGACCGCTTTGACATTCCTGTTACCGACGAGCAAATCGACAGCGGCGATCTGCCTTACCTGACTTTTGCTCCTGACAGCGAAGAGTACAAATACCTGCATGCCCGCCGCGAAGCCTTGGGCGGTTACCTGCCTCAGCGTCATCCGACAAAAGAGGTATTGGAAGTACCTGAGTTGTCTGCATTCGATGCACAATTGAAATCCAGTGGCGAGCGTGAATTCTCGACCACCATGGCATTTGTCCGCATTCTGTCTACTCTGTTGAAAGACAAAAAAATCGGCAAACGCGTCGTACCTATCGTTCCTGATGAAAGCCGTACCTTCGGTATGGAAGGCATGTTCCGCCAATACGGTATTTGGAACCCGAAAGGCCAGCAATACACCCCGCAAGACAAAGACCAACTGATGTTCTATAAAGAGTCTGTTGACGGTCAAATCCTGCAAGAAGGTATTAACGAGCCTGGCGCGATGGCTGACTGGATTGCTGCAGCGACCAGCTATGCCAACAGCGACTTCGCGATGATTCCGTTCTACATTTACTACTCTATGTTCGGTTTCCAACGTATCGGCGACTTGGCATGGGCTGCCGGCGATATGCACGCGCGCGGCTTCCTGTTGGGCGGTACTGCCGGCCGTACGACCTTGAACGGCGAAGGCCTACAACACGAAGACGGCCACAGCCACATTCAAGCTGATTTGATCCCGAACTGCGTAACATACGATCCGACCTTCCAATACGAAGTGGCCGTTATCGTACATGATGGCCTGCGCCGTATGTACGTCAACCATGAAGACGTGTTCTACTACATCACCCTGATGAACGAGAACTACACTCATCCGGATATGCCCGAAGGCGTGGAACAAGACATCCTGAAAGGTATGTACTTGCTGAAAGCCGGCGGTAAAGGCGACAAGAAAGTTCAATTGATGGGTTCCGGTACCATCCTGCAAGAAGTGATTGCCGGTGCCGAATTGCTGAAAGCCGACTTCGGCGTAGAAGCAGACATTTGGTCTTGCCCGTCCTTCAACCTGTTGCACCGCGATGCCATCGAAGCAGAACGTTTCAACCGCTTGCATCCGCTGGAGGCTGAAAAAGTGCCTTTCGTTACCTCACAACTGCAAGGTCATGACGGTCCGGTTATCGCCGCTACCGACTATATCCGCAGCTATGCCGATCGTATCCGCGCGTACATCCCGAACGACTACCATGTCTTGGGTACCGATGGTTTCGGCCGTTCCGACAGCCGTGCCAACCTGCGTCGCTTCTTTGAAGTGGACCGCTACAACGTTGCCGTGGCAGCATTGAGCGCATTGGCAGAACAAGGCAAAGTCAGCAAAGAAACCGTTCAGCAAGCCATCGAAAAATACGGCATCAATGCCGACGTGGCACCAAGCTGGAAACGCTAATCCTGTTTTCAGACGACCTCAAAGTCAATTTGCTTGCGGGGTCGTCTGAATCAAGAATACGTTGACGGTTTGTATAACGGATAAACCTCCAGTTAACAAGCAGCGGGCGCAAGTCGTGCGAAAAGCTCGAAGTGCAGAAAAGCTGTCTTGGAAATGGTTATCCGTGCCGGAAAACATAAGTGATGTCGTCTGAAACTGTTTTTTAGACGACCTCAAACCGAAATCATCAAAGGAACTCAAATGAGTATCGTAGAAATCAAAGTACCCGATATCGGCGGTCATGAAAACGTCGATATCATCGCAGTAGAAGTCAAAGCGGGCGACACCATCGCCGTTGACGACACCCTGATTACACTGGAAACCGACAAAGCCACTATGGACGTACCTGCCGATGCAGCAGGCGTTGTGAAAGAAGTGAAAGTCAAAGTCGGCGACAAAATCTCCGAAGGCGGCGTGATTCTGACCGTTGAAACCGGTGCTGCCGCTGCTGAAGCCGCTCCGGCTCCTGCCGCTGAAGCACAACCTGCACCTGCCGCTGCACCCGCTGCTGCTCCCGCAGGCGGTGCAACCGTTCAAGTAGCCGTTCCCGACATTGGCGGTCATACTGATGTAGATGTAATCGCCGTTGAAGTCAAAGTTGGCGACACCGTTGCCGAAGACGACACGCTGATTACTTTGGAAACCGACAAAGCGACTATGGACGTACCTTGTACTGCTGCCGGTGTCGTTAAAGCTGTATTCCTGAAAGTCGGCGACAAAGTATCCGAAGGTACTGCCATTATCGAAGTGGAAACCGCCGGTTCTGCCGCCGCTTCCGCTCCCGCGCCTGCTCAAGCCGCAGCCCCGGCAGCGACACCTGCTCCGGCTGCCGCGCCTGCCGCCGCTCCGGCTCCTGTTGCCGCACCTGCACCTGCCGCTGCCAAAATCGACGAAGCCGCTTTCGCCAAAGCACACGCGGGTCCTTCCGCACGCAAACTGGCGCGCGAATTGGGTGTGGATTTGGGTCAAGTCAAAGGTACCGGCTTGAAAGGTCGTATCATGGGCGATGACATTAAGGCCTTTGTGAAATCTGTAATGCAAGGCGGTGCGGCGAAACCTGCTGCTGCCGGCGCATCTTTGGGCGGCGGTCTGGACTTGCTGCCGTGGCCTAAAGTGGACTTCTCCAAATTCGGCAATGTCGAAGTTAAAGAGTTGTCCCGCATTAAGAAAATTTCCGGTCAAAACCTGTCCCGCAACTGGGTAGTTATCCCGCACGTTACCGTTCACGAAGAAGCGGACATGACCGAGCTGGAAGAATTCCGCAAACAGCTGAACAAAGAATGGGAACGTGAAGGCGTGAAACTGTCTCCGTTGGCGTTCATCATCAAAGCCTCCGTTTCTGCGCTGAAAGCCTTCCCTGAATTCAATGCCTCTCTAGATGGCGACAACCTAGTGCTGAAAAACTACTTCAATATCGGTTTCGCAGCTGACACGCCGAACGGCTTGGTTGTTCCCGTCATCAAAGACGTGGACCAAAAAGGTCTGAAAGAAATCAGCCAAGAGCTGACCGAATTGTCTAAAAAAGCCCGCGAAGGCAAGCTCAAACCGCAAGAAATGCAAGGCGCCTGCTTTACCATTTCCAGCTTGGGCGGTATCGGCGGTACAGGCTTCACTCCGATTGTGAATGCACCTGAAGTCGCTATTTTGGGCGTGTGCAAATCCCAAATCAAACCGGTTTGGAACGGCAAAGAGTTCGCTCCACGCCTGATGTGTCCGTTGAGCCTGTCCTTCGACCACCGCGTCATCGACGGTGCCGCCGGTATGCGCTTTACCGTATTCCTGGCGAACCTGTTGAAAGACTTCCGCCGCATTACCCTGTAATCCGAGCGTATTTCAGACGACCTTCGGCAAACAACCCGACAGGTCGTCTGAAAACAGAAGTCCGAATATCATTCAGAAAGATTAGACATGAGCTTAGTTGAATTGAAAGTGCCCGACATTGGCGGACACGAAAATGTAGATATTATCGCGGTTGAAGTGAACGTAGGCGACACCATCGCCGTTGAAGATACCCTGATTACCTTGGAAACCGACAAAGCGACGATGGACGTACCTGCCGAAGTTGCGGGCGTCGTCAAAGAAGTCAAAGTCAAAGTCGGCGACAAAATCTCCGAAGGCGGCTTGATTGTAGTCGTTGAAGCCGAAGGCACGGCTGCCGCTCCTAAAGCCGAAGCACCTGCTGCTGTCCCTGCGCAAGAAGCCCCCAAAGCTGCCGCTCCTGCACCGCGAGCGGCGCAATTTGGCGGTTCTGCCGATGCTGAGTACGACGTAGTCGTATTGGGTGGTGGCCCCGGAGGTTACTCCGCTGCATTTGCCGCTGCTGACGAAGGCTTGAAAGTTGCCATCGTTGAGCGTTACAAAACCTTGGGCGGCGTTTGCTTGAACGTCGGCTGTATCCCTTCCAAAGCTTTGTTGCACAACGCTGCCGTTATCGACGAAGTGCGCCACTTGGCTGCCAACGGCATCAAATACCCCGAGCCTGAACTCGACATCGACATGCTGCGCGGCTACAAAGAAGGCGTGGTTTCCCGCCTGACTACCGGTTTGGCAGGTATGGCAAAAGGCCGCAAAGTGGACGTTATCCAAGGCGACGGTCAATTCTTGGATCCGCATCACTTGGAAGTGTCGCTGACTACCGGTGACGTGTACGAACAAGCTACGCCTACCGGCGAGAAAAAAATCGTTGCGTTCAAAAACTGTATCATCGCAGCGGGCAGCCGCGTAACCAAGCTGCCGTTTATCCCTGAAGATCCGCGCATCATCGATTCCAGCGGTGCTTTGGCTCTGAAAGAAGTACCGGGCAAGCTGCTGATTATCGGTGGCGGTATCATCGGCCTCGAAATGGGTACGGTTTACAGCACGCTGGGTTCGCGCCTCGACGTCGTTGAGATGATGGACGGCCTGATGCAAGGTGCAGACCGCGATTTGGTGAAAGTATGGCAAAAACAAAACGAATACCGTTTTGACAACATCATGATCAACACCAAAACCGTCGCAGTCGAGCCCAAAGAAGACGGCGTTTACGTTACCTTCGAAGGTGCAAACGCACCGAAAGAGCCGCAACGCTACGATGCCGTATTGGTTGCCGCCGGCCGTGCACCTAACGGCAAACTCATCAGCGCCGAAAAAGCAGGCGTTGCCGTAACCGACCGAGGCTTCATCGAAGTCGACAAACAAATGCGTACCAATGTGCCGCACATCTACGCCATCGGCGACATCGTCGGTCAGCCTATGCTGGCGCACAAAGCCGTTCATGAAGGCCACGTTGCCGCTGAAAACTGCGCCGGACACAAAGCTTACTTCGATGCCCGCGTGATTCCGGGCGTGGCTTACACTGCTCCCGAAGTGGCATGGGTTGGCGAAACCGAATTGTCTGCCAAAGCATCCGGCCGCAAAATCACCAAAGCCAACTTCCCGTGGGCTGCTTCCGGTCGCGCGATTGCCAACGGTTGCGATAACGGCTTCACCAAGCTGATTTTTGATGCCGAAACCGGCCGTATCATCGGCGGCGGTATCGTTGGTCCGAACGGCGGCGATATGATTGGCGAAATCTGTCTGGCCATCGAAATGGGCTGCGACGCTGAAGACATCGGTAAAACCATCCACCCGCACCCGACCTTGGGCGAATCCATCGGTATGGCTGCCGAAGTGGCGCTGGGTACTTGTACCGACCTGCCGGCTCAAAAGAAAAAATAAATGTATTCAGTCAGTTGAATTAAACTGCTGATATTGCATTTATCAGTCAAAGGTCGTCTGAATCTTTCAGACGACCTTTTCGTCAAACAGAATAGTGGATTATAGTGGATGAACAAGAATGCGTGTCTAAGCTCCAAGTGAGCCATTTAGTCATGCTTTAAAACAGCAAGCAAACGAGTTCGGCAGGATTGATACTGTCAGCGGCTTGTTTCATGCTTATCTATCAACAATAAAAACAAACCGTTTAACGGTTGACCCCATACATTCAGAGGTCGTCTGAAACCATATCGCAGATTTTCAGACGACCTTTCCCCAGTTTTATCAGATACAAGAAATAATTTATGAACGAAATAACTCCAGATTCCACCGTTCCTGAAGCGCACAAACGCTCCATCCGCAGCTTTGTGTTGCGTCAAGGGCATATGACTGCGGCGCAGCAGCGTGCTATTGATAC
This sequence comes from Neisseria sp. HMSC077D05, assembly GCA_001809325.1. Classification (GTDB taxonomy): domain Bacteria; phylum Pseudomonadota; class Gammaproteobacteria; order Burkholderiales; family Neisseriaceae; genus Neisseria. The sequence continues at coordinate 21,625 of KV796949.1, forward strand.
GATGTGGCCGCAATTCGGCATCGATTACCAAGATTCCGTGTTGGACTTGAATCAGCGTTTCGGCAGCGACCGTCCCAAGGTGTTGGAAATCGGTTTCGGCATGGGTGTGGCGACTGTTGAAATTGCCAAGCGCCTGCCTGATACCGACTTTTTGGCGATTGATGTGCACGGTCCCGGCGTCGGCAACATCCTGAAATTGATTGAAGAAGAACACATCGGCAATATCCGCGTAATGCGGCATGATGCGGTCGAAGTGGTGGAAAATATGCTTTCAGACGACGTACTCGACGGCATCCACATTTTCTTTCCCGACCCTTGGCACAAAAAACGCCATAACAAACGCCGCTTGGTGCAAACGCCGTTTGTGCAGAAACTGCTGCCCAAGCTGAAAGTCGGCGGCTATATCCATCTGGCGACCGACTGGGAAGAATACGCGCAGCAGATGCTGGAAGTGTTGAGCGGTTTTGACAATTTGCAAAATACCGCCGCCGATTACGCGCCTACGCCCGACTACCGTCCCGAAACGAAATTTGAAGCCCGCGGCAAACGTTTGGGGCACGGCGTTTGGGATTTGGTTTTCAAACGCATCAAATAAACCGATTGGAGAATAGCCCATGTTTACAGGTATCGTCCAAGGTGTCGGTGAGATCATCGCCATCCGCGAACCGTCCGCCGATTTCCGTACCCATGTCGTCAAGCTGCCCGATGGGATGACCGAGCATCTGCAAATCGGCGCATCCGTCGCCAACAACGGCTGCTGCCTGACCATTACCCAAATCGACGGCGATACGGTCAGCTTTGATTTGATGAAAGAAACCTTGGAAAAGACCAATTTGGGTCGTCTGAAAACGGGAGATGCCGTCAATCTCGAACGCGCCGCCCGTTTCGGCGATGAAATCGGCGGACACGTCATGAGCGGGCATATCATGACGACTACGCAGATTACGCGGATAGAGCGCAGCGAGTTTAACCGCACAGTATGGTTTGCACTGCCGACTGAACTCAAACCCTATATTTTGAGCAAAGGCTTTGTCGGCTTGGACGGTTGCAGCCTGACCATAGGCGACGTTACCGATACGGAATTCAATGTCCACCTGATTCCGGAAACTTTGACGCGCACTTTGTTCGGCAGCCGGAAAGAGGGCGACGTCATCAATATCGAAATCGATCCGCAAACCCAAGCCGTTGTCGATACCGTGATGCGCGTGATGGCGCAGCAAAATCCTGTTATATCAGGACAATAGGAGTATATATGAAACTCGCCGCCTTTTTGCAAAAAGCCTATTCCGTTTTAAACCGTCTTGATTTGGTATTGCCCGAAGAACCCGGCAAAACCGACTGGAACGCTTTGGCTTACCGTTGGCACAGCGTCGGTAAAAAAGGGATTTTGGAGAGCCTGCCAAACCCGCATACATTCCCGCTTGACCGTCTGGCTGCCGTCGGGACGCAAACCGAAAAACTCAAACGCAATACCGAGCAGTTTTTGGCAGGCCGCTCCGCGAATAATGTTTTGATGAGCGGTTCACGCGGAACGGGTAAATCCTCGCTGGTCAAAGCCCTGTTGCACGAATATGCCGAACAAGGGCTGCGTCTGATTGAAGTTGATAAGAGCGATTTGGTCAGCCTGCCAGCGCTGCTTTTTTTGCTGAAAGACCGTCCCGAAAAATTCATCGTATTCTGCGATGACCTGTCGTTTGAAACCGGTGATGAAACCTACAAAGCCCTAAAAACCGCATTGGACGGCGGTTTGTCGCAAAGATGCAGCAACGTGTTGGTGTACGCGACGTCCAACCGGCGCCACCTGATGCCTGAATATATGGATGAAAATATCGGGACAACGGGCATACGCGGCGAAATTAATCAAAAAGAAGCTGTTGAGGAAAAAATTTCCCTGTCCGACCGTTTCGGTTTGTGGTTGAGTTTTTATCCGTTCGATCAAAACGACTACCTCCAAGCGGTTGAAAATTGGCTGGGCGACTTCGGCGTGGATTTTGATGAAACGGCACGCAAGGCGGCTTTGCAATGGGCGCAAATGCGCGGCAACCGCTCGGGGCGTTCGGCTTGGCAGTTTGCGTGCGATTGGGCAGGGCGTTTGCCGGAACAACGGGTTTTGGATTGAGTTTTTTGGGGAAATAGGTCTGCCGTACTGAAATCTGCGGGAGAATAAGGGTAGGGAAAGCTTTTTCCGGTTCAATTTCTTCCGGCTGCATCGCTTTCAATCGCCATATCGTTCAAAAGGTCGTCTGAAACAGGATTTCAGACGACCTTTTTGTACGGACCAATCAGGAAGGCGATATGTCAGCGAAGGCAGGAAGAAAGCCAAATCTGGCGTTGGCGCGGATTGAGCAGGTGGTAGAAGCGGTGTTGGATTTCCAATTCTTCCACGGCGAAGTCCATGCTCGACAAGTAGCGGGTTTCGACATAATCGCGGGCGTTGTTTTGATCGAAATTATCTGCCGCAAGGATTTTCATAATGACTTGGCGGCGGTTACGGTCTGTACGGACGAGTTTACGGTATGCTTTGTCCGATGCCTGTTTGTAATCATTACGGATGCGGCGCAAAGCATTGTGTTGGTCTTGCGTCAGATTAAGGGAGCGGATGTCGCAATTGGCTTGAAAATCGTCCAGCTTGATATATTGGGGACCAGCGTGCGCTTGACCGACAGCCGTCAGCAGCGCAACCGACAATGCACAGAGGGGTAAATAAGATTTGAATCCGACAGACACAGCGTTTTCCTAGTTTCCGTAACCGCGCAAATATACCCGATTAGCGTGTGAAAGGCAGTATCCCTCCAGTTAACTTTTGTTAACTTCATATCTTTATTTTATTTCTGTCAAAACATATCGTTAACCAATAATTATCTATGCATATGCTTACTTTTGTTAAATATTAACAATGCATAGTTAGTGTTGCGTGAGGCGTTGGTGGTAGAATATGAAAAATTATCCGTTTATCAAACCACACCATCCGACTGGATTTCTATGAACCACAATTTCCGTATTGCGCCCAGCATCTTATCCGCCGATTTTGCCCGTTTGGGTGAGGAAGTAACGAAAGTTATCGAAGCGGGAGCCGATTTGATTCATTTCGACGTGATGGACAATCATTATGTGCCGAACCTGACTTTCGGCCCTATGGTCTGCGCAGCGTTGAAGCCTTATGCCACCGTGCCGATTGATGTGCATCTGATGGTCGAACCTGTTGATGATCTGATTCAGGCATTTGCCAAAGCAGGGGCGTCGATTATCACGTTTCATCCCGAAGCCAGCCGCCATATCGACCGCAGCCTCAGCCTGATTAAAGATGCGGGCTGTCAGGCAGGATTGGTGTTGAATCCCGCAACTCCCGCCTACGTTTTGGAAAACGTATTGGACAGGCTGGACATGGTATTGTTGATGTCGGTCAATCCCGGTTTCGGCGGACAAAACTTCATCCCGCACACCCTTGAAAAAATCCGTCAGGTGCGGGCGATGTTGGATCAGTACGAAGCGCAAAGCGGACGGTACATCGCCATCGAAGTGGACGGCGGCATCAAAACCGACAATATCGCCGCCGTCGCGGCAGCGGGTGCCGATACTTTTGTGGCAGGTTCCGCCATCTTTGGCAAGCCGGACTATAAGGCGGTGATTGATGCCATGAGGAAAGAATTGGCTTCTGTGGCCTAATGTGCTGAACTGCTTGGCAAATCGTTTCTCAATTTCTATACCATTTCGGGCTTGTTTGCCTTGCTTTACCTTGAAGCCTATCCGCATCAACTACGCTGATATAGTGGATTAACTTTAAACCAGTACGGCGTTGCCTCGCCTTGCCGTACTATCTGTACTGTCTGCAGCTTCGTCGCCTTGTCCTGATTTAAATTTAATCCACTATAACAAAAGGTCGTCTGAAAACCAAAAATCCGGTTTCAGACGACCTTTCTTCATTTCAATACGCTTATTTTTCCATTTTCAAGCCGAAGTGCAGGTAGGCGCGTTCGGTGGCCATTCTGCCGCGCGGGGTGCGTTGCAGGAAACCTTGTTGGATGAGGTAGGGTTCAATAACGTCTTCGATGGTGTCTGTGGATTCGCCGATGGCGGCGGCAACGTTGTCGAGACCGACGGGACCGCCGCTGAATTTGTGCAGGATGGCTTCGAGGAATTTTCTGTCCATGACGTCCAAACCTCGCGCGTCTACGTCCAACATGCTCAAAGCGGCATCGGCGACGGCGGCATCGATCACGCCGTTGTTTTTCACATCGGCAAAATCGCGTACTCGGCGCAGCAGGCGGTTGGCGATGCGGGGTGTGCCGCGACTGCGTTTGGCGACTTCCATCGCGCCTTCTTCGCCCATGTCAAGTTGCAGTAATTGTGCGGAACGGCTGACGATGGTGGCAAGGTCTTGATTTTGATAGAACTCCAAACGGGCAACGATGCCGAAGCGGTCGCGTAGCGGGTTGGTCAGCATACCTGCGCGGGTGGTCGCGCCGACGAGCGTGAAGGGCGGCAGGTCGATTTTGACGGAACGGGCGGCAGGGCCTTCGCCTATCATGATGTCGAGCTGGTAGTCTTCGAGCGCGGGGTAGAGGATTTCTTCGACGACAGGGCTGAGGCGGTGGATTTCGTCGATGAACAATACGTCGTGCGGCTCGAGATTGGTCAGAAGGGCAGCAAGGTCGCCGGCGCGTTCGAGGACGGGGCCGCTGGTTTGGCGCAGGTTGACGCCCAGCTCTTTAGCGATGATGTGCGCCAGCGTGGTTTTGCCCAGTCCGGGCGGGCCGAAGAGCAGGGTGTGGTCTAGGGCTTCGCCGCGTTTTTTGGCGGCTTGGATGAAGATGGCGAGCTGTTCTTTGGCTTTGTCTTGTCCGATATAGTCGTCCAGCGTTTTAGGGCGCAGGGCGCGCTCGAGCAGCTCTTCCTGTGGGGAGATGCTTTGTGCGGTGATGATGCGCTGGGGCTGGGCGGCGGTCAGGTTGTCGGTTTGCAGCATGGGTTTTCCGGTGGGTTCGGGGTCGTCTGAAAAGCGGTTTGCTGTTTTCAGACGACCTTTTTGAAAGGGATTCAGCCGCGTGTTTCGCGCCAAACGAGGTAATCGCGCAGGGGCGGCATGGGCGGGTTGATGCAGTGGGGGCAGATGCCTGTGGTGTCTTCGTCGTCGCTGTCGATGTGGTAGGCGTTGGGATCGAAGCGCACTTGCTGCATCACTGCCTGCGCCAATGCCTGCGCCTGAACGACGTCGAAGGTGAATTTTTCGAGGATTTCGTTCAGCAGGCGGATTTCGCCTTCGCTGAATTCTACGCTGTGCTTGAGGATGAGGCGTTGGTAATCTTCGTTGTTGATTTTGGGCAATAAATCGGTTTGTAGGGTCATGGTTTTTATGTTTGGAACGGAATGGCTGAGAGGCAGATTATAGCGGATATGGCGGCGGCTGTTTCAAAGCTTGGGTTGGGTATCGTCCTCAAAACTTTAAAAGTCGCTGCATTGGGCGTTTTAATGTCTTTCTGTTTTGTCTTGCGCCGCCTGATACGCTTTTTGCAGCGGGGTGATTTGAGCCAACCGCGCCCGGTCGATTTCTTCGGCGATAAGGTGTGCTTTTCCCTGTGCGCGGCATTCTGCGGCGATTTTGCCCGAATCCACTTGATTGGCGACTTCGAGCAGGGCGAGCCAGTGCGCGCGTTGCGGGTAGGGCGTATTTTCGCGGTTCAGACGACCTTGTGTATCGGCAATGCAGACGTTTAAGGCGGCGCCGAAGCGTTCGGGTCGTCTGAAAGCATCGGTTTTTTTCAGGACGGTTAAGATGGTTTTGTTTTTGAATTGCTCGACTTGGTGGAACATGATGTGCCAGCGGCAAACCAGCTCGGCAAGCTCGGCGCAGTGTCTTGGTGCGCGCAGGCGCTGATTGACTTCGCGCACGGGCTCGACGCCGGCGAGGTCGTGTCCGTGGTGTTTGGGCAGGATTTCGGGCGGGGTTTTGGCTTTGCCCAAATCGTGCAGCAGGGCGGCGTAGCGTTCGGGCAGGCTCAGACCCATATCGGCGGCGCGTTGCAGCGTCATCAGGGTATGGATGCCGCTGTCGATTTCGGGATGATAGTCGGCGCGTTGCGGCACGCCGAAGAGGGCATCGACTTCGGGCAGCAAGACTTTGAGCGCGCCGCATTCGCGCAACACTTCAATCATCCTTCGGGGATTTTTTTCCATCAAACCTTTCGCCAATTCCTGCCAGACGCGTTCGGCAACCAAAGCGTCCGCTTCGCCGTTTTCCACCATCTGCCGCATCAGTTTCATGGTTTCTTCGGCGATTTCAAAACCGTAGCGTGCGGCAAAGCGGGCGGTGCGCAGGATGCGGACGGGGTCTTCGGCAAAGGCGGGCGAGACGTGGCGCAAAATGCCTGCCGCCAAATCCTGTTGTCCGCCGAAGGGGTCGATGATGAGGTCGTCTGAATCCTGCGCCATCGCGTTGATGGTCAGGTCGCGGCGCATCAAATCCTGCTCCAGCGTAACGTCTTTGTCGGCGTGAAAACTGAATCCGGCATAGCCCTTGGCGGTTTTGCGTTCGGTACGGGCGAGGGCGTATTCTTCGTGGGTTTCGGGATGGAGGAACACGGGAAAATCTTTGCCGACCGGCTGGAAGCCTTGCGCCAGCATGGTTTGTGCGTCGGCACCGACGACCACCCAGTCGCGGTCTTTAACGGGCAATCCCAAAAGATAATCACGGACGGCGCCGCCGACGAGGTAGGTTTTGATGGTGTGTGTTTTCTGAGTCATTGAATTGGTCTTGGGTAACAATCAGAATGTCTTGAAGCTTGGTCAGGTGGGCATCCTGTCTGCCATCATGTGAATAAAGGTCGTCTGAAAAACGGTTTGGCGAAATCCGCTGTTTATGGTAGCGAAACGCGTTGCACTCGTTTTCAGACGACCTTGTGGCAAAACGTAAGGTTTATTTTGCCGCTTTGTTGCTGTCGATAATCTTCAGTCCGGCTGAAACCAGGCTGCCGATGTCGGCGACGTTGGCAGGCATAATCAGCGTGTTGCTTTCTTTTGCCAAATTGCTGAAGGCGGCGACATATTGCTCGGCAACTTTCAGGTTGACGGCTTCTGAGCCGCCCTCTGAGCGGACTGCCTCGGCGATTTTGCGGATGGCGTCGGCGTTGGCTTCGGCAACCAGGCGCAGGGCTTCGGCTTCACCTTGTGCGCGGTTGATGCGGGCGATTTTTTCACCGTTTGACGCGTTGATGGCGGCTTGCGCTTCACCTTCAGACTGTTGGATTTCCGCTTCGCGCTGACCGCTGGCAAGGTTGATTTGCTCGATTTTGCGGCCTTCGGATTCGGCGATGCGGGCTCGTTTTTCACGTTCGGCGGTAATTTGCGCCTGCATAGAACGCAGGATTTCTTGCGGCGGAACCAAGTCTTTGATTTCGTAACGCAATACTTTCACACCCCATGCGCCTGCCGCTTCGTCGAGCGCGGAAACGACGATGCTGTTGATTTCGTCGCGTTCTTCAAACGTTTTGTCCAACTCCATGCGGCCGATAACCGAACGCAGCGTGGTTTGGGCAAGCTGGGTAATCGCCATGATATAGTTGCTGGAGCCGTAAGAAGCGAGTTTCGGATCGGTTACTTGGAAGTAGATGATGCCGTCAACGGTAAGCTGGGTGTTGTCGCGGGTAATACAGACTTGGCTGGGAACGTCCAAAGGCACTTCTTTCAGCGAGTGGCGGTAGGCGACGCGGTCAACGAAAGGAATCAGGATGTTCAGACCGGCGGTCAGCGCGTTGTGAAATCTGCCGAGGCGTTCGACGACGTAAACTTCCTGTTGCGGCACGACGATAAAGGCTTTGAAGCCGAAAATTACGACGACAAGCAACAGGATGACGGGAAAGCTGTATAAAAATTCCATTGTTTTTTCCTTATGCGGTGAGAGCAAAGATTAATATTAATAGATGAATATTTTCAGGAAGGGTAATTAATTCGCCCATGATGCTCCTTTCGATTTTATCAATCAATTGAAACGAATGAGTAAAACATTACCGTTTTTACCGGTAATCACGGCGGTAGAGGTCGTCTGAACGGCATCGGCATTTTCAGCCTGCGCCTGCCAGTACGTTCCCCGATACGAAACTTCATAGCAATCGCCGTGAAGGCGGCGGAGGATTTGAACGGTCTGTCCGATGTCCAAATCATCGTTCAATTCTTGGCGGGGCGCAGTTTTTTTGAATTTACTGTGTACCACCCAGATACCGGCGGCGGATAAAACGGCTGCCGCAGCGACGGCAATCGAATTATTACCGGTCAGCCCATACACCAATCCCGCGCCGAACAAAGCCGCGCTGACAACCAAGAGATATACAGTACCGACAAACAGCTCGACAATCAGGACGGCGGCGGCAACGATAAACCAAGTAGTCATATAGATTCCTTAAGATTCGGGTGGGACAGGCTCAATCATAACGGCACAACGGCTGACTGACAATTCAATCATGACAATATTTTATTTGATGCGTCAGGAGGAAATGGAAGGTCGGCAGAAAAGGCGTCATCTCCATTTTGCTGCGTTATAATCATTTTTCACGATCATGAAGGCATCAATATGCAAACTTGGCACGAAGCAATCGGCTCGGAAAAGTCCGAACTCTATTTCCAACACATCATCGAAACCGTTAAAAAAGAGCGCGGCATGGGGCGGATTATCTATCCGCCTGCCGAAGATGTGTTCAACGCCTTTAAGGCAACCGAATTTGGTAACGTCAAAGTCGTTATTTTGGGGCAGGACCCGTATCACGGCGCAGGGCAGGCGCACGGTTTGGCGTTTTCCGTCCGTGAAGGCATAGCCGTCCCGCCCTCGTTGGTCAATATTTACAAAGAGTTGGCGGACGACATCGAAGGCTTCCGTATCCCGCAACACGGCTATCTGCAACATTGGGCGGAGCAGGGCGTTTTACTGCTCAATACCGTCTTGACCGTCCGCGCGGGGCAGGCGCATTCCCATGCGACATTGGGCTGGGAACGCTTTACCGACGAGGTGGTCAACCAAATCAACCAAAACCGAGAACATGTTGTCTTCATGCTTTGGGGCAGCCACGCGCAGAAAAAAGGCGCGTTTATCGACCGCAGCCGCCATCTTGTCCTCAGCGCGCCGCACCCCTCGCCGCTGTCCGCCTATCGCGGTTTCTTCGGCTGCAAACACTTCTCCCGCGCCAATGCCTATTTGCAGGAAAACGGGATAACGCCGATAGACTGGCAGGTATAAAAACAGGTCGTCTGAAAACAGCAGCCATAGCAAACCGGACAATCCACCCGCCGTCTGAACAAGCCTTCCTTTTTCAGACGACCCCTTTCCCAACCCCACAGGAGAACACTATGCAGGTAACGACTTCAGCCATTGCTAACGGCGAATTTGAAGACAAATACGGCAAACGCGGCAGCCAGTTCAGTCCGAACAACATGCCGACTTACTCCATCCCTTTTGAAATCAGCGGTGCGCCCGAAGGCACGAAATCCTTTGCCGTCGTTTTGGAAGACAAAGACGCCATTACCGCCAGCGGATTTGTGTGGACACACTGGCTGATTGCCGACCTCAAGCGTACCTCCGTCGCCGAAAACGAAAGCCTGACCGCCACCGACTATACGCAAGGTGCAAACAGTTGGGCGAGCCTGTTGGGCAAGTTGGACATCGAAGAAGCCACAGGCTACGGCGGCATGTATCCGCCCAACTGCCGCCACCGCTACGAACTCATCGTTTACGCACTCGATACCGTATTAAACCTGCCGCGTGGCTTCCGCTTCAACGACCTGCATTTCGCCATGCAGGGACATATCTTGGACAGCGCAAGCGTAATGGGAACGTATGACGTATAAGCCCAAACCGCTTGTTTGAAAAAAGGTCGTCTGAAAATTTTCAGACGAC